>NZ_LIRJ01000628.1:608-1043 GCF_001419745.1 Streptomyces silaceus
CGCCCTCCTGCGGGTCGTACCAGGAGTTGACCATGATGTCGGCGGTGTGCGGGAAGCCGTGGGTGCGGCGCACCGCGTCCGCGGCGCCGGGCCCGAAGTCGGCGAGCGGCCCGAGGTCGGCCGGGTCCTCGTCCAGGTACACCTCGGCGCCCCGCGCGCCCAGCACGAGCGGTCCCCGCTCCGCGCTGCGCACCAGGAGGAACCCGATGCCCGGGTGGTTGGCGAGCGTGGGGAGCAGCGCCGGGTGGCGGCGGTCGATCTCCTCGCGGGTCATGCGGTGCGGCACGTCAGGGAACGAGACGAGCCCCAGGTTGCCGGAGGCCAGCACGATCGGCTCGGCGCGGCGGGCCGGGCGGTGCTCGCCGGTGCCCTCCTCGACGGGCCTGCGCAGCGCGGCGCGCACGGCCGAGCGGGCCTCGGCGCCGCTGTGCGTGC
>NZ_LIRJ01000629.1 GCF_001419745.1 Streptomyces silaceus
CCGCCACCCACCTTCGCGCAACAGAACCCGTCCTCCCCGAGCGACCCGTGACGCGTCGGCGTCCGGAGCCTCCCCCCGTCGTCCGTGCTCCGCCGCAACGGCACCTCCCTTTCCCGCCCTGCGGCGTCACCGCGACCGGACTCCCGTCGGCCTCGATCCGTTCCCCTCACGGCAGAAGGACCGCCCTTGACGGCGATACACACCCCCCGCGACATCCCCTCCCCCGCACCGGGATCCGGTGCGCCGCCGCTCTCCTCCTTCGCCCAGCAACGCCTGTGGGCGCTGGAACAGGCGGAGGGCTCGAACGCGGCGTACAACGAGCAGATGGCCTACCTCATCGAGGGAGACCTGGACAGGGCAGTACTCGCGCGGGCCCTCGACGCCGTGGCCGCGCGGCACGAGACGCTGCGCACCCGGTTCGTCGCGGTGGCGGGCGAGGCACGCCAGGAGATCGCGCCGCCCGAGTCCGGCTTCGCGCTGCGCTCGGAGGACCTGTCGGGCCGTCCGGACACCGAGGAACTCCTCGTCGCCCGGCAGCGCGAGGAGTGCGAGACCCCCTTCGACCTGGGCGCCGGGCCGCTCGCCCGGGGGCGCCTGCTCACACTCGCGCCCGACCGGCACGCCCTGCTCCTGACGATGCATCACTCCGTCTTCGACGGCGGCTCGATGGAGATCATGCTGCCGGAGCTGAGTGCTCTCTACGCCGCCCTGCTGAACGGCGAGCCGGATCCGCTGCCGCCCCTGCCCGCGCAGTTCGCCGACCACGCCGCGCGACAGCACGCGTGGATCGCGAGCGAGGAAGCCGCCGCGCAAACCACTTACTGGACAGAGCAGTTGGCGAACGCACCGGCGCTGCTCCCGCTCCCGACGGACCGGCCGCGTCCCCTGCGCCAGGACCACACGGGCGGCCGCGTGCCGGTCCGCCTCTCCCCCGAACTCACGGACACGCTGCGCAGGGCGGCCCGTGCGGAGCGCGGCACGCTGTTCACCGCCGTCCTCACCGGCTGGCACGTCCTCCTCGGCCTGCTCTCCGGAGAGTCTGACAGCGTTGTCGGCATTCCCGTCGCGGGCCGTCGCCGACCGGAGGACGCCGGACTGATCGGCTTCTTCGTCAACTCCCTGGCCCTGCGCGCCGATCTGTCCGGCGACCCGACCGGAGCCGAGGCTCTCGGCCGGGTCCGTTCGTCGTTGCGCGGGGCGCTCGACCACCAGGACCTGCCCTTCGAGCGGGTGGTGAGCGCGGTGAACCCGCGCCGCGACCTCTCCCACAGCCCGCTGTTCCAGACGATGCTCGCGTGGGGCACCACCCGCCGGGGCTGGCTCCGCTTGCCCGGGGCCGACGTCGAGCCCCTCGACATCCCGTACGCCCCCGCCAAGTTCGACCTCACGCTGTCGCTGCACGAGGAGGACGGCGGCGTCGCCGGGTACCTCGACTACGCCCGCGCGCTGTTCGACCACGACACGGCCGAGCGGTTCGGGCGTTATCTCACGCGCGTGCTGGAGCAGTTGGCCGAGCACCCCCAGCGCGAGATCACCGCGTACACGCTGCTCGACGCGGACGAGCGCGCGGAGCTGCTCGCGGAGGGGCTGGGGCCGATCATCCCGGGCCCGTTCGTCGGCCCCGTCGAGCGGTTCGCCGAGCAGGTACGGCTGCGGCCCGACGAGCCGGCGCTGGTCTGCGGCGGCACCCGGCTGAGCTACGCCGAACTGGACCGGCGCGCCAACCGTCTCGCGCACGCCCTGCGCGCCAGGGGCGTACGGCCCGGCCAGGTCGTCGGCCTGCACTGCGGGCGCACGGCGGAGTTCGTCGTCGGCATGTGGGGCGTCCTGAAGGCCGGTGCCGCCTACCTGCCCCTGGACCCCGGCCAGCCGCACGGCCGGCTCCGGGCCATCGTCGAGGAGGCCGCGCCCGCCCTGGTGCTCGGCGACGTGGCGGACCCACCGGGCCCGTGGCTCGACCTCAAGGAGGTGGAGGCCGAGGGGGACCGCGACGACGAGCCCGGCACACCGCCGTCACCGTCGCAGCTCGCGTACGTCATCTACACCTCGGGCTCGACCGGACGCCCCAAGGGCGTGGCGGCGACCCACGGCAACATCGCCAACCTGCTGGAGAACTGGCTCGCCGCCTACGGTGCCCTGCCCGGTGAGGCGTCCTCGGCCTGGGCCAGCATCGGCTTCGACGCGTCCGTGCACGAGCTGTTCCTTCCGCCGACCACAGGCGGCGTGCTGCACCTCGTGCCCGACGAGACGCGCGGCGACCCCGACGCGCTGCTCGGCTGGATGCGGCAGCACCGCATCGCGCACGCCTGGCTGCCCGCCTCGTACGTCACCTGGATCGACGAGGACCCGGCGACCCGCCTGGCGGGCCTGTCGCTGCGCCACCTGGCCACCGGGGCCGAGCCGTTGCCCGAGCAGTCGCTGCGGCGGCTCCAGAAGGCCCTGCCCGGCCTGCGCATCTGCTACGTCTACGGACCGACCGAGACCACCGTCTACAGCATCACCTACAACGAGCCGCAGGACCTGGACCGGCGCTGCCCGATCGGCCGGCCCGTCGCCAACACCCGTGTCTATCTGCTCGACCGGCGCCGCGAACCGGTGCCCCCCGGGGTCGTCGGCGAGGTCTGCATCGGCGGAGCCGGCGTCACGCAGGGCTACCTCAACCGGCCCGACCTGACCGAGGAGCGCTTCCCCGCCGACCCGTTCGTCCCGGACGAGCGGATCTACCGCACGGGCGACCTGGCACGCCGACTGCCGGACGGGAACTACGAGTTCGTCGGCCGCGCCGACGACCAGGTCAAGCTGCGCGGGTTCCGCATCGAACCGGGCGAGGTGGCGGCCGCCCTGCGGGAGCTGCCCGGCGTCCAGGAGGCCGCGGTGCTCTCCGACCGGGACGAGGCCGGGGAGCTGTGCCTGGTCGCGGGCATCGGCCGGGGCGAGGCCCCGGAGTCCTCCCCCGAGCAGTGGCGCGCCGCCCTCGCCGAACGGCTGCCGGACTACATGATCCCGGCGCTCTTCGCCGAGTTCCCGCGGCTTCCGCTGAACCGCAACGGCAAGCTGGACCGCAAGGAGGTGCTCGACCGCGCCCGCGCGTCGCGCTCCGACCGCGTCAACACCCTCGCGCCGCGCGACCGGGTCGAGATGGCGCTGTACCGGATCTGGCGGCAGGTGCTCGTACACCCCGACATCGGCATCACCGACGACTTCTTCGCGGTGGGCGGCACCTCGCTGTCGGCCATCAAGGTGGCGCATCTGATCCAGGAGGAGTTCGGCCGGACCCTGCCGACCCGCGACGTCCTCACGTACCCGACCGTGGAACTGCTCGCCGCGCGGCTGCGCGGACAGACGCCGGTGACACCGGACGACGGCCTCGTCGAGTTCAGGGCGGGCCGGGACGGACGGCGGGTGGTCTGCGTCCACCCGGCGGGCGGCACGGCGTTCTGCTATCTCCCGCTGTCCTCCGCCCTTCCGGACGGCATCCGCGTGCAGGGGATCCAGGCGCCGGGCATCGACCCGGGCGAGGAGCCGCTGCCCTCGGTGGAGGCGATGGCGGAGCACTACCTGGCGCTGCTGCGGCCCGAGCCGGACGAGACGCTGGTGTTCTGCGGGCTCTCCTTCGGCGGACTCGTCGCGCACGAAATGGGACGGCGGCTGGCGCGGACCGGGCACACCGGGGTCTCCGTGGTGCTGCTGGACACGCACGCGACGGACGATCCGGTGGAGCGGGCGCGGTTCGCGCCGGTCGACGCCGCCGAGTTCCGCGACAAGCTGGTCCGCTTCAACGGCATGTACCCCGGGATCGACGACGCGCAGATCGACCGGTACTTCCGGATCTACAACCACAACCGGACCGCCGCCCGCGACTACGTCCCGCGGTCCTCGGACGCCCCGCTGCTGCTCGTGCAGGCCGCCGAGGCGGAGGTCGTCGAGGGCGGCG
>NZ_LIRJ01000063.1 GCF_001419745.1 Streptomyces silaceus
CCCCTGGACCGGCCCCGGCCGGTTCTCGCCCCCCGAGTCGGCACCGCAGCCGGCGCCGCAGTCGTCACACCCGGAGGACACCCCCATGTCGAAGCGCACCAAGTCCCACCATCCCCGCCCGTCGGTGCTCCGCACGCGAGCGGCCGTCGTCGCCGCGGGCATCGGAGCGTCGGCGGTTCTCGGGGCCGGGGTCTCGGTCGCTGCGGACGGCGCCAAGAGCGGCTCGCTGCCCGGCGTCGCCGTGAACTCCCTCCAGGCGCAGGCCGCCGCCCAGGCCAAGGCCGCCGAGAAGGCCCGGCAGGCCGAGGCGAAGAAGGCCGCCGACGCCCAGCGCGCCGCGGCCGCCAAGGCCGCCGCCTGGGTCCACCCGGTCACCCGCTACACGCTCTCCGCGAGCTTCGGCCTCGGCGGCAACATGTGGGCCCACAAGCACTCCGGCCAGGACTTCGCCGTGCCGGTCGGCACCCAGGTCGACGCCGCGCACACCGGCACCGTCGTCAAGGCCGGCCCGAACGGCGCCGGTGACGGTCCCGCGTACGGCAACGCCGTGGTGATCAAGCACGCCGACGGCACCTACTCGCAGTACGCGCACCTCTCGCGGGTCGACGTCCGCGTGGGCCAGGCCGTCACCACCGGCCAGCGCATCGCCCTCTCGGGCAACACCGGCAACTCCAGCGGCCCGCACCTGCACTTCGAGATCCGTACGACCCCGAACTACGGCTCGGCCGTCGACCCGGTCGCCTTCCTCCGCTCGGAGGGCGTGCGCGTCTGACCCGCCGCACCTGCGGCGCGAGCCGCCGCGGCACTACGCGCCCGTGTGCGCCCGTGTCACCAGATCGATGGCGACCTCCAGGATGGCCCTGCGCTTCTCCTCGGGGTCGCCTTCGACGTCCTTGAGCACGAACATCCCGCCGTGCATCGTGAACAGGGCGCTGAAGCAGCGCACCTGGTCGGTCATCGGCGCGTCCGGGTCCTTGAGGATCTCGTAGAGGCCGAGCATGCGGTCCTTGAAGCTCTCGCCCGTCTTCAGGTCGCGCATCGTCGCCTGGTTCTCCTGCATGAAGCGGAAGAGCGGCGCCGCGTGGACCAGGAGCTCGCTGTAGCGGCGCAGGGTCTGCTGCTTGGTCTCCAGCGAGACCGGCCGCGGCTGCTCGTTCCCCCAGGCGATCAGCTCGTCGATGGGCCTGGTGAGGTCGTCGAAGATGCTGGTGAGGATGTCTTCCTTGGTCTTGAAGTGGTAGTACAGCGCGGCCTTCGTGACATCGAGCCGCTCGGAGATCTCGCGCAGCGACGTCTTCTCGTACCCCTGCTCGGCGAAGAGTTCGAGGGCCACGTCCTGAATGCGCTGGCGGGTGTTCCCGCGGCGCTGCTGCTTGCCCGTGACCGTGTCCATCGGGTTCTCCTCGCCTCCACTTAACTTACTTGACGCCCGGCTAGTTAGGGGTCTACCTTCCCACAGTGTAGTCAACTAGCCGGGCGGCAAGTAAGTGGTCCGGAATCGTTCCGGGTATGCGGGGAGCAGGGAAGATGGCAGAGAAGACCACGGGGAACGCCGTGCCGAGTCCGGAGCCGGGCGGCGCGGCATCCGGCACCGCGAAGGCCGAGCCGCAGCCGCGCAGCGTGCGCGTCGTACTGATGGCCCTCATGATCGCGATGCTGCTCGCGATGCTCGACAACATGATCGTCAGCCCCGCGATGCCGACGATCGTCGGCGACCTGGGCGGCATGGCCCATCTGTCGTGGGTCGTGACCGGGTACACCCTGGCCACCGCCGCCTCCACCCCCATCTGGGGCAAGCTCGGCGACATGTACGGGCGCAAGGGCGCCTTCCTCGCCTCCATAGTGATCTTCCTCGTCGGCTCCGCGCTCAGCGGCATGGCGCAGGACATGGGACAGCTCATCGGCTTCCGCGCGATCCAGGGACTCGGCGCGGGCGGCCTGATGGTCGGCGTCATGGCGATCATCGGCGACCTGGTGCCGCCGCGGGACCGCGGCAAGTACATGGGCATGATGACCGGCGTCATGGCGGTCGCGATGATCGGCGGCCCGCTGGTCGGCGGCACCATCACCGACCACCTCGGCTGGCGCTGGGCCTTCTACATCAACCTGCCGCTCGGCGTCGTGGCCCTCGCCATGGTCACCGCCGTCCTGCACCTGCCCAAGAAGAAGGCGCAGGGACGCATCGACTACCTCGGCGCGGCCCTGCTCACCGTCGGCATCAGCGCCCTCGTGCTCGTCACCACCTGGGGCGGCTCCGAGTACGCCTGGGGCTCCGCCGTGATCATGGAGCTCATCGCGATCGGCGTCGTCGCGCTCATCGGCTTCCTGCTCGTCCAGAAGAGGGCCGCCGAGCCGATCATGCCGCTGCACATCTTCCGCAGCCGCAACTTCTCGCTGATGTCCCTCATCGGCTTCATCACCGGCTTCGTGATGTTCGGCGCGATGCTCTTCCTGCCGCTCTACCAGCAGGCGGTCCAGGGCGCGTCCGCGACCAACTCCGGTCTGCTGCTGCTCCCGATGCTGCTGTCGATGATGGCGGTCTCGATGGTCGCGGGCCGGGTCACCACCTCCACCGGCAAGTACAAGATCTTCCCGATCGTCGGCACCGCCCTGATGATCGTCGGCTTCGTGCTGCTCTCGACCATGGACACCGGCACCACGCGCCTGACCTCCGGCCTCTACATGGCCGTGCTCGGCGCCGGCATGGGCTTCCTGATGCAGATCACCATGCTCGTCGCGCAGAACAGCGTCGAGATGAAGGACATGGGCGTCGCCTCCTCCTCGGCCACGCTCTTCCGCACCCTCGGCTCCTCCTTCGGCGTCGCGATCATGGGCGCGCTCTTCAACCGCCGCGTCCAGGACGTGATGGCCGACCGCGCCGGTGAGCTGGGCGGCAAGGTCACCGAGAAGTCCGCGCAGCTCGACGCGGCGAGCCTCCAGCAGCTGCCGGCGGTCATCCGGGACGCCTACCAGCACGCGGTGTCGTCCGGCACGCACGCCGCCTTCCTGCTGGGCGCCGCCATCGGCGTCGCGGCGCTGCTCGCCTCCTTCTTCGTGAAGGAGACCCCGCTGCGCGGCTCGGGCCCCGCGGACAAGAAGCCCGCCGGGGGCGCGGACGGGGACTCCGCGCAGGCGGTCCGGGACCAGCACGTCGCAGAGGTCGTCTGATCCCTCCGCCGCCTCCTCGGCGCACGGCCCCCGGTGCACACCGCGCCGGGGGCCGTTGTCAGTGCCGCGTGCCAGCATCGGAGGGGTGGACAGACTGCGGCAGCTGCGCCGCGCGAAGGACGCCATGGACCGCGACTGGGCCGACCCGGACCTCGACCTGGACGCGATCGCGGCCCACGCGGGGTACTCCCGCCACCACTTCCTGCGCGCCTTCAAGGAGGTGTACGGCGAGACGCCCGGCCGCTATCTGTCGCGCCGCCGCATCGAGCGCGCCGAGGACATGCTGCGCGCGGCCGACCTGTCGGTCACGGAGATCTGCATGCTGGTCGGCTTCAGCAGCGTCGGCACCTTCTCGTCGACGTTCAAGCGGCAGACGGGCCTGACCCCGAGCGAGTACCGCACGCGGCACGTGGGCCGGGGCGCCGCGCTGATCCCCGGGTGCTACGCGATGTTGTGGGCCGGCGGCTTTCCCGCCCGGGGGAGCAGGGACGCCGGGGAGGCCGGCGGGGCCCCGGACCGGTCCCGCGATTCCCCGGACGGGTCCCGCAATTCTGAAGAAGCGGGCTGAGGCCGGTGCCGCCTACGGTGAATCGGCGGGCGCGAAAGGCGCCCGGCAGCCCGGCAGGGCGGAAAGCCGCCCGCCTCCTCTTCCGCTTTGGAGCACGCCATGATCAAGGGACTCGCCATCTCCACCGTCTGGGTCCTCGACCAGGACCGGGCCAAGGAGTTCTACACGGAGAAGCTGGGCCTGGAGGTCCGCACCGACCTGACGATGGGCGACGGCGGCATGCGCTGGCTCACCGTCGGCGCCAAGGACCAGCCCGACGTCGAGCTCACCCTGATGGTGCCGGGCTCGCCCGCCATGGACCCCGAGTCGGCCGAGGCCATGAAGAAGCTGGTGGCCAAGGGCATGCTCGGCGCGGGCGTCCTCCTCACCGACGACGTCCACGGGGACTACGCGAAGCTGAAGGCGCGCGGCGTCGAGTTCGTCCAGGAGCCGCAGGAGCGTCCGTACGGCACCGAGGCGCTGTTCCGCGACGACTCCGGGAACTGGTTCTCGTTCACGCAGCGCCGCGAGGGCGGACTCGACCTGGACAAGGACTGGAGCTGCTGAGGCCCCTCACAGATGGTCCGGCAGCTGGAGCACCGGATAGCTGCCCGTGTTCGTCGGCGCGTGCTCCGGCAGCCACAGCACGGCGACCGCGCCCTCGGCGGGCTCGTCGGGCGCCGCCCCCGCCGGGCGTACGTTGCGGAAGGTGAGCCGCGCGCCGAGCACCCGCGCCTGGCCCGCGGCGATCGTCAGACCGAGGCCGTGCCCGTGGCCCGCCCGGTCGGCGCTGCCCGTGCGGAACCGGCTCGGCCCCTCGTTCAGGAGCGCCTCGGGGAAGCCGGGCCCGTGGTCGCGCACGCGGACCACGCGGCCCTCGACGCTGACCTCGATGGGCGGCTTGCCGTGCTTGGCCGCGTTGGCGACGAGATTGCCGAGGATCCGCTCCAGGCGGCGCGGATCGGTGGTGACCTCCGACTCGTGCACCACCGTCACCGTCACGTCCGCGCTCAGCGTCGCCATCCGCCGCTCGACGAACTCGCCGAGCGTGATGTCCTGCAGCTCGGCCCGCTCGGCGGCGGAGTCGAGGCGGGCCACTTCGAGGACGTCCTCGACGAGCGTCCGCATCGCCTGCGCGCGGTCCTTGACCAGCTCGCTCGGCCGGCCGGGCGGCAGCAGCTCGGCCGCCGTGAGCAGCCCGGTCACCGGCGTGCGCAGCTCGTGCGCGATGTCCGCGGTCACCCGGCGCTCGGCCTCCAGACGCTGCTTGAGCGCGTCCGCCATGGCGTCCACGGCGCTCGCCACGTCGTCGGTCTCGTCCTTGACGACACCGCCGATCGCCTCGCGGACGCTGACGTCCGTCTGGCCCTGGGCGACCTCGCTCGCCGCCGTCGCCGCCTTGCGCAGCCGCCGCGACAGCTGCCCGCCGATCAGCACGCCCAGCGCGCAGCCGCCGAAGACGACCGCGATCGAGCCGATCAGCAGCGCCTGGTCGAGGTCCTTCATGACGGTGGCGCTGCGGTCGGTGAAGCGGGAGTGCAGCGACAGGACGTGCCCGTCGGCGAGCGGCACGGCCGCCCAGATGTCGGGCACGCCGTCCGGCTTCTCCTCGACGAAGGTGGCGCGACGGCCCTTGAGCACCTTCTGCCGCAGCTCCTGGGGCAGCTCGGGGTCGTCGACCTTCGTGCCGAACTGCAGGGTCTGCCGCTGGCCGGGGGAGGAGTAGAGGCGCAGCGCGAACTGGATGCGCTCGTCCTGCACGTCGCGCGCGTTGTCGAGCATCGAGACCCGCGCGGCGTTGTGCACGACCAGGCTCAGCGCGATCGCGACCAGCGCCCCGACCAGCGCGATCGCCGCGGCGATCTTCCAGCGCACGCCGGTGCGCAGGCGGGTGCGGAACAGCTCGCGGACACGCCCGCCCAGCTCACGGACGTGCTCGACCAGAGCGCGGCCGCGCTCGGCCGCGCGCGTGCCCGCGCTCGTGCCCCCGTTCATATGCGCCGTCCCCCGCGTCCCCTGAAGCGCCGCGGTCGCGGCACGCCGTTCTTCACCTGATCCGTCACGCCTTGAGCTTGTAGCCGAAGCCGCGGACCGTCTCGATGCGGTCCTGTCCCACCTTCGTGCGCAGCCGCTGCACATGGACGTCGACGACCCGGGTGTCGCCGCCCCAGCCGTAGTCCCACACCCGCTCCAGGAGCTTGTCGCGGGAGAGGACCGTGCCCGGCGCGGAGGAGAACTCCAGGAGCAGGCGCATCTCGGTCGGCGTCAGCGCCACGGGCGCTCCGTCCCGGTGGACCTCCATGCCGACCGTGTCGATCTCCAGGTCGCCGAAGTGCAGCACCCCGCCGTCCGCCGCGGAGCCCTCCTCCTGGCCGCCGGAGGCGGAGCCGGGACCGCTGGCGTGCCCGAAGCGGCGCAGGACCGCGCGGATGCGGGCGACCAGGACGGCACCGTCGAACGGCTTGGTCACGTAGTCGTCGGCGCCGGCCTCCAGGCCGAGCACCACGTCGATGGAGTCGGCACGCGCCGACAGCATGATCACCGGAACGGTCGACTCCTCGCGGATCCGGCGGCACAGCGAGACGCCGTCCATGCCCGGCACCATCACGTCGAGCAGCGCGATGTCCGGCTGGTCCGAGCGGAACGCCTCCAGGCCCGCGAGACCGTCGGGCATGGCGGTCACCGCGAAGCCGTCGCGCTCCAGGGCGAGCTGGGTGGCCTCGCGGATGACGTCGTCGTCCTCGACGAACAGGACGTGGGTCTGCTCTGCCATCGGGTGCTCTCAGTCCTTCTCGGTGCGGCGGTCTGTGCGAGGGATCATGGCGTACGTCAGTCCGCCGACGGCGCGGTCGGCTCGCCGCCCACCGCGTTGCTGAAGTCGCTGCGGGTGCGCTGCGTCTCCGTGAAGCGGTTCGACGACCAGTGGTACGTGATCACTTCCTCGCCCGAGGGGTAGGCGACCGAGTCGCCCTTCTCGTACATCTGCTTCGTCACGACCAGATCGCCCCGGTCGATCTCGGCGTAGACGGAGGCGGGCTCCTCGGCACTGAAGACATTCTCGTACGTGTCGCCCTGCGCGCGATACACGTAGCTGCCGATGCCCACCGCGTCGGCGCAGGTCTGGACGTTGACCACCACATCGGCGGAGGGTCCGCCGGTCAGGTTCCCGTACGTGACGTCGATCGGGTACGCGTTCCCCGTGCACGGCTTCAGGTCCCGCTTGATGTCGGGGCTCACCTTCGGGTCGTTCTTGACCAGCCGCACCGCGTCGATCTTCTTGGCGGGCAGCGAGGCCGACGCCGAGCCCGACGGGGAGGGCGCCGAGGACACCACCGGCTCGCTGTGGGCCGGGCCCTCGTCGCGCGCGCCGGAACCGCCCGTCGAGCAGGCGGAGAGCAAAAGGCCGAGGGCGGCGACCGCGACCACCGTCGCGCTCACCGCCTGCACGCTTTTTCTGACCCGAGGGCCTAGGCCGCGCAACTCTCCCGCTCCTCACGTTCGAGCGCGCGGGCGTCCAGGTCACGGCTCTCCAGCTCCTGGCGGAGCCGGGCGAGCGCCCGGTGCAGCGTGCTCTTGACCGTTCCGGCCGACATGCCGAGGGCGGCGGCCGTCTCCTCCGTGGACATCTGCTCCCAGTGTCGCAGCACGACGACGCTGCGTTGCTTGGGCGCGAGAACCTTCATGACGTCCATCAGCAGCGCGCGGTCCGCGTGCTGCTCGGTGGAGTCTTCCACGCTCGCGTCGGGCAGCTGCTCGGTGGGCACCTCTTCGAGCTTGCGGGCCCGCCACCACTCCGTACGCGTGTTGATCATGACGCGGCGCAGGTAGGCGTCGGCGAGCCGCTTGTCGGCTATGCCCTCCCAGCGGCCGTACGTCCGTACGAGCGCCGTCTGCAGCAGGTCCTGGGCGTCCACGGGGTCCGGGACCAGGCGCCGGGCACTGCGCAGCAGGGCATCCTGCCGAGTGCGGACGTACTCTTCGAACTCGAGCACCTCGCCGTGCGCCATACCAAACCGCCTCCGTTCCGTCCCCATTGCCGCCCGCCGTCCCTGTCTGTGCGGTGCAGGTATGAAGCTACGGAGGCGTTGTCACGAGGTTGTGCGGAGCAGCCAGCGGCGGACGCACGGCTGTACGTCGGTTGTGTAACAGAAGTAGGTCTCGCGTAAATGCCTGCGTTTACGAGGGCCCGGGGACCCGCTGCCCTCAGGTCAAAGGCAGCCGGTAGAAACCGTCCGCGAGCGGCTCGACGAGACCGTCCGCGACCAGGCCGTCCAGCGCGCGGGCCCGCTGCACCGGCTCGTCCCACACGCGGTCGAGCGCCGCCTGCGGCACCGGTGTCACGGCCTCGCGGAGCACCGCGAGCAGCTTGCCGCGCACCTGGCGGTCCGTCCCCGCGTACGTCTGGCCGCGGCGGGCCGGGCCCTCGTGCGCGGGCTTGCCGGCCGCCCGCCAGGCGCACTGCGCCGCGATCGGGCACTTCGCGCAGTCCTCGTTCTTGGCCGTGCACACCAGCGCGCCCAGCTCCATCGAGGCGGCGGCCCACCGGGAAGCGGTGGCCTCGTCCTCGGGCAGCAGGGCGCGGGCGAGCTTGCGCTCGGCGGCGGTGGTGGCGTTCGGCGGGTACTGCACGCCGGTCACGGCGCGCGCGAAGACCCGCCGGACGTTCGTGTCGAGCACGGCGTGCCGCTGCCCGTACGCGAAGGAGGCCACGGCGGCCGCGGTGTACTCCCCGATGCCGGGCAGCGCGAGCAGCTGGGCGTGCTGGGTGGGCACGTCGCCGCCGTGCCGCTCCGTTATGGCGACGGCGGCGCCGTGCAGGCGCAGGGCGCGGCGGGGGTAGCCGAGCCGCCCCCAGGCGCGGACGGCCTCGCCGGGCGCCTCCTTGGCGAGGTCGGCGGGGCGGGGCCAGCGGGCGAGCCACTGCTCGTACACCGGCAGCACGCGGCTGACGGGCGTCTGCTGGAGCATGAACTCGCTGACCATCACGCCCCACGGCCCGGCGTCCTCGCGACGCCACGGCAGATCACGGGCGTGCGTGTCGAACCAGGCGATGACGGGCCTGTGCAGGTCCTCACCGGCGGGCTCGGGGACGTCCCCGGGAGCGGGACTGTGGGCGGGGCTGTTCGGCGTGGGCTTCGTGGGCGCAGTCATGGCATCCCCGATCCTGCCACGGGCCCGCACGGCCACGGGCCAACGAAACGGAACGGGCCGGGTGGGAGAACCGCCGCGGAGCGGTGGAAGGATCGTAAGGACCGCGCCCCGGCGCCGGGCACGGGCAGCGCGGACGACCGGACGGACCGCGCCCCGCCGGACCGGGCCCGAACGGAGACAGGACCTGACGATCGGCAGGGGCGCGCGAGACCCCCGGCCAGTACCGTCGGCGAGGTGCACCGCCGTACCCGAGACGCCCTGCTGTGGGCCGCCCTGGCCGTCCCCGTCGTGAGCGTGGACCGCCTGGGCCTGAACGAACCCCGTTCCGCCGTGCAGCAGTTCCTCGCCCTGGCGGTCCTCGCCACCGCCGTCGCGGTCGGCCGCGCACGCCCCCTGCTCGCCTTCCTCCTCACCGCCGCCCTCGGCCTCGCCACCGCCTCCTCCCTCTTCACGCTCTCCTACGGCCCGGCCTTCGCCGTCCTCGCCCTGCTCCTCGGCCGCCGAGGATCCCGCGCCCGCCCCGCCCTGCTCGCCTTCGCGGGCATCGCCCTCGCCGGCACCGTCAAGATCGCGGCACGCGACGTGGACCCGGTCGTCGAGTGGCTCGTCCTCATGGGGACGCTGGTGTTCGGCGCCGTCTTCCCCTGGCTCGCGGGCCGCTACTGGCGCCAGGGCCGCGAGCTGGCCGCCGCCGGCTGGGCCAGGGCCGACCAGCTGGAGCGCGAGCAGCGCATCGTCGCCGACCGGGCCCGGCTGCGCGAACGGGCCCGTATCGCCCAGGACATGCACGACTCCCTGGGCCACGAGCTGAGCCTGATCGCGGTGCGCGCGGGCGCGCTCCAGGTCGCCCCCGACCTGCCGGACCCGCACCGCGAGGCCGCCGCGGACCTGCGCGAGGCCGCCTCGCAGGCCACCGACCGGCTGCACGCGATCATCGGCCTGCTGCGCGACGAGGGCGACGAACAGGCCCCGCTGTCCCCGGTCGGCGAGAGCGTCGCGGGGCTCGTGGCCCGCGCCGCCGCGTCGGGCCTCGACCTCACCTACGCCGACGACGAGGGGCAACACGACGCCCGCGAGGCGCCGGGTGACCCGGCGGGCGGCGCGTTGACCGACCGCACCGTCCACCGCGTCGTCCAGGAGGCCCTGACCAACGCCGCCAAGCACGCGCCGGGCGCCCGCGTCGCCGTCACGGTGACGCGCGACGGCACCACGACGACGGTCACGGTCACCAACGGCCGCCCCCAGGAGGACGGTTCACGCCGGGGAGCCGAGCCCGCGGCCGGTGGCGGCACCGGTCTGCGCGGCCTGCGCACCCGCGTCACGGACCTCGGCGGCACCCTCGACGCGGGCCCGCACGGCGACGGCTTCCGGGTCACCGCGCGCCTCCCGGCCAGGGCACTCGCCCCCGCGCCGCCGCACTCCGGCACCCGCATCGCGTACGCGAGACGCCGCACCGCCCTCGCCTTCGGCGCCGCCGTCGCCACGGGCGTCGTACTCGTCGGGGGGACCTTCGCCTGGTACGCGTACTCGCGCACGCACTCCGTCCTCGACCCCGCCGACTACGCGCGCCTGCGCATCGGCGAGACCCGCGCCGAGGCCGCGCTGCCGGACCGGACCGTCGCCGACCCGCCGCTGGAGCGTGCGCCGACCCCGCCCCCGGCGGACGCCGACTGCGCGTACTACCGCGCGAGCGGTGAACTCTTCACCGCCGTCACGCACTTCAGGCTCTGCTTCGGCACGGCGGGCGCCGCGAAGGACCGCCTCGTGGACAAGGCGGTCATCCCCACGGCGAGCGAGGTCGAGAAGAAGGCAGGGAAGCAGGCCGGCAAGAGCGCCGGGACGCACAGGGACACGAGCAGCGACAGGAAGCGGACGTGAGCGCGGTGGACGAGGAGCGGGCCGGCGAGGAGCGCGCGGGCGGCGGGGCGGACCGCGCCATCCGGGTCCTGCTGGCCGACGACGAGGCCATGATCCGGGCCGGGGTGCGCGCCATCCTCGCCGCGGGCCGGGACATCGAGGTCGTCGCGGAGGCCGGTGACGGGCGCGAGGCCGTGGACCTCGCGCGGGCCCACCGCCCGGACGTGGCGCTGCTCGACATCCGCATGCCGCTCCTGGACGGGCTCGCCGCGGGCGAGGAGATCGTCCGCACGGTGCCCGGCACCGCGGTCGCGATGCTGACGACGTTCTCCGAGGACGCGTACATCGCACGGGCGCTGAGCGGCGGGGCCACCGGTTTCCTGCTGAAGTCCGGCGACCCCCATGAACTGATCGCCGGGGTGCGGGCGGTGTCGGGCGGCGCCGCCTTCCTGTCGCCCAAGGTCGCCCGGCACGTCATCGACGGCTTCGGCGCCCGGCGCATGGGCCGCGGCGCCGAGGCCCGCGCCCGCGTCGAGGTCCTCACCCCGCGCGAGCGCGAGGTGCTCGGCCTGGTCGGCGCGGGCCTGTCCAACCCGGAGATCGCCGCCCGGCTGCATCTGGTGGAGGGCACGGTGAAGGCGTACGTGAGCGCGGTCCTGGACCGACTCGCCGTCAGGAACCGCGTCCAGGCGGCGATCGTGGCGTACGAAGCGGGGCTCGTCCCGGAGGCGTAGCCGCCGGGACGAGCCCCGTGATCCGTACCGCCCTGTCCGGTCCCGGTTCAGTCCTGCTGCGCGTCGTGGCGGCGGAACGTCATCGTGGGCTGGTCGTACGCGGCGGGGTCGTACGGCTGGGCCTGCGGCTGCCCCTGCTGCGGGTGCTGCTGCCCGTACTGCTGGTCCTGCGGGTGGCCGTACTGCTGTCCGTGCGGTCGCTGCTGGTCGTACCGCTGCCCGTGCTGCTGTCCGTACTGCTGCCCGTACTGCTGGTCGTACGCGCCAGGAGCCCGCGTGCCCGGACCCTGCGCCGGAAGCGCGGCCGCCGCCGGGGCGGGGCCGGGACCCGCGAACCACCGCACGATCCCCGTGTTCGACCCGCGCATCGTCTGACCGATCCGCGCCACCGGACGCGTGCTGATCCGCACGACCAGGAACGCGACCACCGCGCCGAAGACGAGACCGACGGCGACGTCGTGCGGGTAGTGGACACCGACGAAGACCCGCGAGAACGCCATCAGGACGGCCATCGGCACCGTCAGCGCCGCGATGCGCGGCCAGGCCAGCGCGAGCCCGATGGCCGCGGCGCCCGCGATCGTGGAGTGGTTGCTGGGGAAGGACCAGTCGCCGTGCGGCGGGCACTCGACCAGCGGTGTCAGCGCGCCGGCCACCGCCCGGCAGGGCCGCTCCTCCTCGATCACGGACTTGAACAACTCGCTGCACACGTACGCCACCGCGGTGGCCAGGGGAGCGAGCACCGCGATCGCCAGGGCGCGGGGTTCCCCGCTCCTGGCCCGCCACCAGGCCACGATGAAGAGCACCCCGAAGAGCAGCAGCCCGAGCTCGGTCCAGACCTCGGCGAGGTGCTGGAACCAGGTGGGGGTGTCATGGGCGAAGCCGGTGATGTCGCGGTAGAGATCGTCGGTCATGGTGTCCATGATTACGGACGGTACGGAGTGGGACCGAATCGTCACACCTGGCGATCGGCCCGTCACACCCCTGACGATGGGCAGGGGGCGGTAAGGGTCTCCGTGATGATGATCCGCAAACTTTGTCGCCCAAGGCGGCGGGTGGGGCAGGACAAGCAGCGGATCTCTCGTAAGGTTTGGGCGTGGGATCTCTGCGCAATCCGGTCGGGCCACTTCCCTCCACCATCTACTGGCGTCGGAGGGCCGTTCTGCTGTCCGTGCTAGGGCTGTTGGTGCTGCTCGTCGTCTGGGTGGTCACCGCGGGCGGCGGGGGCGGGAAGGACGACGCCTCCGGGCCGGGCGGCAAGGGCCCCGCCACGTCCATCACTCCGGGCCCCTCCCACTCCGGGCCCGCGATCAGCGAACACCCGGGCGGGCGGGACGAGTCGGACGAGGGCTCCGGCTCGGGCTCCGGTTCGGGCGGTTCCGAGGGCTCCGACTCCGAGGGCTCGGACGGGTCCGGCGGTTCGGAGGGGTCCGGCGGCGGTTCCGACGACGGCGCCAAGGGCGGCGGCGGCTCGGGCAACCGGCTCCCGGCCGGCACGAGCGTGCCCAACTGCACCAGCTCCGACGTGCACTTGAAGGTCCGCAGCATCCAGAACGAGTACGCGATCGACGAGAAGCCGAAGTTCGAGCTGATCGCCGAGAACGGCGGCGGCAAGGCCTGCAAGGTCGACCTCGGCGCCAAGGGCACGGTCCTGACGATCACTCAGGCCGAGGGCGACAAGGAGTTCTGGTCCTCGGCCGACTGCCCGTCAGGAAACGGCAGCCTGCTGCTGCGGGTGCCGGCGGACGGCCGCGTCACGCACGCGGTCCAGTGGGACCGCCGGGCCAGCGCCCCGCAGTGCGCGACGCCTTCGGCGGGGTCGGCGGCCCCGGGCACGTACCTGGTGGAGGCGAAGGCCCCCGGTCTGGGGACCGCACGCGCCTCGTTCGTGCTGGAGAAGGACTGAGTTCGCGGCTGCGGGCCCGTTGTGGCGGGGCGCGCAGCTCCCCGCGCCCCTTCGGGGTGCTAGACGTAACGCTCCAGGATTGACGACTCGGCCAGGCGCGAGAGGCCCTCGCGGACGCTGCGCGCACGCGCCTCGCCCACGCCGTCCACCGTCTGGAGGTCGTCCACGCTGGCGGCGAGCAGCTTCTGCAGGCCGCCGAAGTGCTCGACGAGGCGGTCGATGATCGCGCCGGGGAGCCGGGGGACCTTGGCCAGGAGGCGGAAGCCCCGCGGGGACACCGCGGAGTCCAGGGCCTCCGGAGAGCCGGTGTAGCCCAGGGCGCGGGCCACGATGGGGAGTTCGAGGAGCTCCGCGTGGCTGAGGGAGTCCAGCTCGGCGAGCGCCTCGTCGACCGTGCGGGAGCGCTTGGCGGTGGGCTCGGGGACGTAGTCCCGCACGACCAGCTCGCGCTCGGGCTCGACGCCCGCGATCAACTCGTCCAGCTGGAGGGCGAGAAGACGCCCGTCCGTGCCCAGCTCCACCACGTACTCGGCGATCTCCGTGGCGATGCGGCGCACCATCTCCAGGCGCTGCGCGACCGCCGTGACGTCCCGGACCGTCACCAGGTCCTCGATCTCCAGGGCGGAGAGCGTGCCCGCGACCTCGTCGAGGCGGAGCTTGTACCGCTCCAGGGTCGCGAGGGCCTGGTTCGCGCGGGAGAGGATCGCCGCCGAGTCCTCCAGGACGCGGCGCTGACCGTCCACGTACAGCGCGATCAGGCGCATGGACTGGGAGACGGAGACGACCGGGAAGCCGACCTGCTTGGAGACGCGGTCCGCCGTGCGGTGCCGGGTGCCCGTCTCCTCGGTGGGGATCGTCGGGTCCGGCACCAGCTGCACGCCGGCGCGCAGGATCTTGGTGATGTCCTTGTCCAGGACGATGCCGCCGTCGAGCTTGCACAGCTCGCGCAGGCGGGTCGCCGTGAACTCCACGTCCAGGTTGAACCCGCCCGTGCACATCGACTCGACGGTCTTGTCGAAGCCGAGGACGATCAGTCCGCCGGTGTTGCCGCGGAGGATGCGCTCCAGGCCGTCGCGGAGTGCCGTGCCGGGCGCGACGGCGCTCAGGGAGGCGCGCATCAGCCCATCGGCACCGGAGCTCGAACCGGGCTTGCCGGGAAACGCTGCCCGGTCGTTGGCTGCCACTGCACTCCCTCGGTCGCAGGTTGTCCGGGCCTCTGCCGCACACCTTGCTTCGTACGGATGGGCGAGACCAGGGCAAAGTCTACCGGCGGTCCTCCTCCTCCCGTGGGGCCTCTCGACGACGGGATCTCGGAAGGACACGCAGGGCGTCCCCCATGTCGGCGACTTCGATGACCTTCATACCAGCGGGGATCTTCCCGGGATCGGCCGGTACGAGGGCGTGCGTGAAGCCCAGACGGTGCGCCTCGGCGAGCCTGCGCTGGACGCCCGTGACCCGTCTGACCTCGCCCGCCAGGCCCACTTCTCCGATCGCGACGAGATTCTTCGGGAGCGGGGTGTCGCTCGCGGCGCTCGCCAGGGCGAGGGCGACGGCGAGGTCGGCCGCGGGCTCGGAGAGCTTCACTCCGCCGACCGTCGCGCTGTAGATGTCCCGCTTGCCGAGGGCGGTGATCCGGCCGCGCTGCTCCAGGACGGCCAGCATCATCGAGACGCGGGAGGTCTCCAGTCCGGAGGTGGTGCGCCGGGGGCTCGGGATCTGCGAGTCGACGGTGAGCGCCTGGACCTCGGCCACCAGGGGGCGGCGGCCCTCCAGGGTGACGGTCAGACAGGTGCCGGGGACGGGCTCCGCGCGGCGGGTGAGGAAGAGGCCGCTGGGGTCGGCGAGTCCGGTGATCCCCTCGTCGTGCAGCTCGAAGCAGCCGACCTCGTCCGTCGTCCCGTACCGGTTCTTGACGCCGCGGACCAGGCGCAGGCGCGCGTGGCGGTCGCCCTCGAACTGCAGGACCACGTCGACGAGATGCTCCAGGAGGCGGGGGCCCGCGATGGCGCCGTCCTTGGTGACGTGGCCGACCAGGAGCGTGGACATGCCGCGCTCCTTGGAGGCGCGGATCAGGGCGCCCGCGACCTCGCGGACCTGCGCCATGCCGCCGGGTGCCCCGTCGATCTCCGGGGACGCCACCGTCTGGACGGAGTCGAGGATCAGGAGGGAGGGCTTGACCGCGTCCAAGTGGCCGAGGACGGCGGCCAGATCGGTCTCGGCCGCCAGGAACAGATGGTCGTCGATGGCGCCGATGCGGTCGGCGCGCAGCCGGACCTGGCTCGCCGACTCCTCGCCGGTGACGTAGAGCGTGCGGTGGTCGCCGCTCGCCGCCTTCGCCGCGACGTCCAGGAGCAGCGTGGACTTGCCGACGCCGGGCTCGCCCGCGAGGAGCACCACGGCGCCGGGGACCAGGCCGCCGCCGAGCACGCGGTCCAGCTCGGGCACGCCGGTGGAGCGCGCGGTGGCCTGGCGGCCGTCGACCTGGCCGATCGGGACGGCGGAGGAGGTGACGCGGCCGGGGGCGGTGGTGCGGACGGCGGGCGCGCCGTACTCCTCGACCGTGCCCCAGGCCTGGCATTCGGGGCAGCGGCCGAGCCATTTGGCCGTCTGCCAGCCGCACTCCGTGCAGCGGTAGGACGGCCGGTCCTTGGCGGTTTTCGTACGGGCAGCCATGGTCGAAACCGTAGCCGAGCCCACTGACAACGCGGCCGACGGTGGGTCCGCCCGCTTCCCGCCCGCCTGCCGTCCGCCTGGAGTTCCGTCCGTCGCCCGTCTTTTCGCACTGCTTTCTGTTCGCGCCGCGTACGGGCCAAGGCCACGGAATGAAGTCTTCCTGTCCCCTTTTGAGGGATCTGTTCACCCGTAAGGATTAAATGCGCGCAAGACGGCGGAAGGGGCCTGCATCATCCGCCTAACTTCGCACGGGTGATGAGCAGCAGGCCGGAAACTCCCACGAACACAACCGGCGCACACCGGGCGCACAGTGACGCGCGCAAGCGCATGCCGGAGCGCCCGGCGCCCCGGACGGCGCCGCCCGCTCGCTACGAACCGTGTCTGGACGGACTGTTCACGTACTGCCTCTCCGTCCTCTGCGACCACGAAGCGGCGACCGCCGCCCTGGGGGACGTGCTCCACCTCGCCGAGCGCCGCGGCTCGCGCGGCCCGGAGGCCGAGGGCGACCTCAAGGCGTGGCTCTACGCCCTCGCGCGCTGGGTCTGCCTGCGCCGGCTGGCCGAGGCCAAGCGCAGCCGGCAGGGCGCGCACGCCGCCAAGGGCACGGGGTCCGGTGGCCCGGGGCGGGCGGATGCCCGGCACGGCGCGCAGGCCGACCCGCGCGCCCCCGGGTCCGCCGACGCTCCCGCCTCCGCCGACCCGGCCGGGCGCGCCGGGCCCGCCCCCTCCGCGGACGCCCCTGGCT
>NZ_LIRJ01000630.1 GCF_001419745.1 Streptomyces silaceus
TCCCCGTCACCCTCCGCCAACCGCGCGTACGAGATCCCCGCGTAGTCCGCGGCCCCGCCCGCGCTCGCCCTGCGCAGCTCCTCGAACACCTCCTCGGGATCCGTGGGGAACCCCTTCCCGTGCCCGAGCCGCTCCGCGAGACCGTGCAGCACCTCCAGGTCACCGCGCACCCCGGCCGGCGCGGACACCGCCCGGCGCCGCAGCAGCACCCGGCCCTCCAGGTTCGTCACCGTCCCGGTCTCCTCGGCCCACTGCGTCACCGGCAGCACCACGTCCGCGAGGCCGGCCGTCTCGGACAGCACCACGTCCGCCACCGCGAGGAAGTCGAGCGACCGCAGCCGCTCCTCCACATGCGCGGCCCGCGGCGCCGACACCACCGGGTTGGACCCCATCAGGAGCAGCGCCCTGACGTCCCCGCCGAGCGCGTCGAGCAGTTCGTACGCCGACCTCCCGGGACCGGGCAGCGTGTCCGGGTCCACACCCCAGACGCCCGCCACATGCGCCCGCGCCGCCGGGTCGGTCAGCTTGCGGTAGCCGGGCAACTGGTCCGCCTTCTGCCCGTGTTCACGCCCTCCTTGTCCATTGCCCTGCCCCGTCAGGCAGCCGTACCCGGACAGCGGCCGCCCCGCGTTCCCCGTGGCCAGGCACAGATTGATCCATGCCCCGACCGTGTCCGTCCCCTTGGACTGCTGCTCGGGCCCGCGCGCGGTCAGCACCATCGCGGTGCCGGCGTCGCAGAACAGGCGCACCGCGTCCCGAAGCCGGGGCACCGCCACCCCGGTGATCCGCTCGACGTGCTCGGGCCAGTGCGCCATCGCCGCCGCCCGTGCCTCGTCCCAGCCGCTCGTGCGCTCCGCGATGAACGCCTCGTCCGTGCGGCCCTCCGCCACCACCAGGTGCAGCAGGCCCAGCGCCAGCGCCAGGTCCGTGCCGGGCCGGGGCGCCAGATGCAGGTCGGCCTGCTCGGCGGTCCGCGTCCGCCGCGGGTCCACGACGATCAACGTCCCGCCGTTCTCCCGCAGCTCGGTGAGGTACCGCAGCGCCGGCGGCATCGTCTCGGCGAGGTTCGACCCGACGAGGATCACGCAGCCGGTGCGCGGGACGTCCTCCAGCGGGAACGGCAGCCCCCGGTCCAGCCCGAACGCCCGCT
Source organism: Streptomyces silaceus (assembly GCF_001419745.1). Lineage (GTDB taxonomy): Bacteria > Actinomycetota > Actinomycetes > Streptomycetales > Streptomycetaceae > Streptomyces > Streptomyces silaceus. Next base: position 1,151 of record NZ_LIRJ01000630.1, read on the forward strand.
GCCCGGCCGCCGCGGCCGACGACATGCAGAACCGTCCGTTGTAGTCGATCTGCGACGTGCCGAGCACGACCCGCGCGAACTTGCCCAGCGCGTACGCCTTCTCGTTGGTCAGCCCGCCCCCGCCGAACACCCCGCACGCGTCCGCGCCATATGCCGTGCGCGTGCGGGACAGTCCGTCGGCGATCCGGTCGAGGGCCTCCTCCCAGGTGGCCGGCGTGAGCCTGCCCGTGGCGTGGGATCGGACGAGTGGCTCCGTCAGCCGCACCCGGGAGGAGAGCACCTCGGGCGCCGTGCGGCCCTTGCCGCACAGGGCTCCCCTGTTGACCGGGAACCCGGGACGCTCCACGACCTCCACCCCTTGGGGGCCCGTGGCCAGGCCCATCCCGCATTGCAGCGCGCAGTACGGGCAGTGGGTCGACGTCGCCGTGGAGTGCATGGATCCAGCGTCCGACGGGGTTGTTACACGCCCTGACGTCCGCGCGTTACACACGGGGTAAGCCGACCTCAGCGGCCCCCGCGCCACGCTGTGAGGCCCGCCCCGGCTCGGCGCCGAGCACGGCGCCGACCTCAGCGCCGTGACGCCAGCGCTCGCTCGACCCCCGGCTCCCGCGGACCCAGGAAGTGCGGATCGGGCCGGAACANNCCTGGCTGATCAGCACGGCCCGGTCCACGCCGAATATCTTCTTGGCGCGGACGCAGGAGTCCCATGTGTCGAACCCGGCGTAGTCACTGACGATCCGCCGGTCCGGCACGCCGTGCTCGGTCAGATAGGCGCGCATCGCGTCCGGCTCGTCGTAGTCCTCGCGGCTGTTGTCGCCCGTGACGAGCACGACCTCTATGCGGCCCGCGCGGTACAACTTCGCCGCCGCGTCCAGCCGGTGCGCCAGATACGGCGACGGCTCGCCCTTCCACAGCCCGGCCCCGAACACCATCGCGACGCGCGTCCGCGGGGCGTCCTCGACCGTGCCCACCTTGTCGCCCGTCGTCACGAACAGCCAGGTCGCCGGCAGCAGCGCGAGCACACACAGCGCCATCACCGCCTGCACGGCCCGTCGCTGCCCCTGCCGTGTGCGCGGAAGCCGCACCCGCCGCAGCCACGTCCCGGGCCCTCGCTCCGACCGCGTCGCCGGCGGCCTCGACCGCCGCGCCCACCCCGTCCACTTCATGCCATCGCCCCCGTGCCCACCGGATCTCCCCCGATCCGATCACTGCCACAACCGTAAGCGACCCCACCGGCCGCGTCATCGACTCCCGCCCCCGAAACAACCCGGAGACCACCCCGACACCGCC
>NZ_LIRJ01000631.1 GCF_001419745.1 Streptomyces silaceus
CTCCCCCGCCGTCCCGGCCGTCGCCGGTCTGCTCGCCGTCGCCGGCGTCACCAGCGCCGTCTGGGCCTGGGCCCCGCGCCCCGAGCCCGCCGGGCACGTCCGTGTCGCCGTCGTCCAGCCCGGTGTCATCGACGGGATCTCCAGTGGCGACAAGCGGCTGGCCCGCGAGGAGGCGCTGACCCGCTCGCTCGTGGGGAAGGATCCGGACCTCGTCGTCTGGGGCGAGAGCAGCGTCGGCTACGACCTGGCCGACCGGCCGGACATCGCGCGCCGGATCGCCGCGCTCTCCCGCGAGGTCGGCGCGGACATCCTCGTGAACGTCGACGCGCGCCGCTCCGACCGCCCCGGCATCTTCAAGAGCTCCGTCCTGGTCGGCCCGGACGGTCCCACCGGCGACCGCTACGACAAGATGCGGCTCGTGCCCTTCGGCGAGTACGTCCCCGCGCGTTCCCTCCTCGGCTGGGCCACCTCCGTCGGCAAGGCCGCGGGCGAGGACCGCAGGCGCGGCGACCGGCAGGTGGTGATGGACGTGGGGCACGGCCTGCGGGTCGGTCCGCTGGTCTGCTTCGAGTCGGCGTTCCCGGACATGAGCCGCCGCCTCACCCGCGACGGGGCACAGCTGCTGCTCGCCCAGTCCGCCACGTCGACGTTCCAGGACAGCTGGGCGCCCGACCAGCACGCCTCGCTCGCGGCGCTGCGGGCCGCCGAGACGGGCCGCCCGATGGTGCACGCCACGCTGACCGGCGTCTCCGTGGTCCACGCCCCGGACGGCTCGCGCGTCGGCGCCCCGCTCGGCACCTCGGCGAGCGCCGCGCGCGTCTACGACGTACCGCTGGCCAAGGGCACGACCGCGTACGTGCGCTGGGGCGACTGGCCCGTGCACGCCGCGCTCCTCGTGCTCGCGGCGCTGTGCGCGGCCGGCGGCGTACGGGCGCTCAGGCGCCCCGGGCCTGCTCCTGAGCCGCGAGCACCACGCGCTCGCACAGCTCATGGGTCGCCAGCGCGTCCCGGGCGCTGAGCACCTTGCCCGCGCGCACGGCGTCGAGGAAGGCGAGCACCACCTGCTCGATGCCGCGCTGACGGGCCACCGGCACCCAGTCGCCGCGCCGCCGCACGCTGGGCTGGCCCTTGTGGTCGACGACCTCGGCGAGGTTGAGCACCTGCCGCTTGGTGTCCTGCCCGGAGACCTCGAGGATCTCCTCGGTCGAACCGCTGAGCCGGTTCATCACGCCGAGCGCGGTGAATCCGTCGCCCGCGAGCTGCAGCACGACGTGCTCCATCAGGCCGTCGACGACACGGGCGCGCACGCCGACGTGGTCGATCGGCCCCGGCGCCAGGAACCGCAGCGTGTCCACGACGTGGATGAAGTCGTCGAGGACCAGCGTGCGCGGGTCCTCGGGCAGTCCGACGCGGTTCTTCTGCATCAGGATCAGCTCGCGCGGGTGCTCGGCGCACTGGGCGTACCCGGGGGCGTAGCGGCGGTTGAAGCCGACGGCGAGGCTGACGCCCCGGTCCTCGGCGAGCCGCACGAGCCGCTCGGAGTCGGCCAGTTCGTACGCGATGGGCTTGTCCACGTACGTCGGGACGCCCGCCTCGACGAGCCGCGTGACGATCTCCGGGTGGACGGCGGTCGGCGCGTGCACGAACGCGGCGTCGAGGCCCTGGGCGAGCAACGAGTCCAGGTCGGTGTGGCAGCGCTCGTCCGGGAGGTGGTGGACGCCGGCGACGCGGGCGAGCGTCGCGGGCGTGCGCGTCTGCAGGTGCAGTTCGACGCCGGGCTGGGTGGTGAGGACCGGCAGATACGCCTTCTGCGCGATGTCACCGAGTCCGATGCAGCCGATCTTCACCGCTGTCTCCCTACCGACCACTACCACTGGCCTACCGCTGTGCTGGTTCGCGACCCGTCGCCTCCGCGCTCCGCCCGGGCGCTCCGGTCGCCGTTCCCGCAGCATACGGGGCCTGCGGCGGCCGCCAGTCGGCGATGGAGGAGAAGCCCCGCATGATGAGGTTCGGGCCGAGTCGCGACGCCGTCGAGACGAGCGTGTTGCGTACGGCGATGAGCGGGGCGCTGGTGAGGTGGGTGACGCGGGAGGCGCGTGCGGCCCGTCGGACGATCTCCGTGGTGCGGGGGACGCGCGCCGCGCTGTAGGCGGCCGGTCCTGTCACCGGGTCGCCGCCGGGCGCGACGTGGTGGGCGAGGACGACGGCGTCCTCGATGGCCTGGTTGCCGCCCTGGCCGAGGCTCGGCGTCATGGCGTGCGCGGCGTCGCCGACGAGGGCGACCCGGCCGCGGTGGTAGTGGGCGAGCGGGGTCGGCAGGTGGCGGACGTCGTGGCGCAGGACGTCCGCGGGGCGCACGGCGGCGATCAGCGACGGAATCGGGTCGTGCCAGTCGGCGAACCGCCGTGCCAGTTCGGCCTTCTCGTCGTCGGGCGCCCTGCCGCCCGCGGGGACCCGGGCGGTGGCGTACGCGTAGATCCTGCCGTCCTTGAGCGGCTGGGTGCCCCACACTCCGCCGCGGCCCCAGGTCTCGTGCGGCGCGAAGGGCCTGTCGGGTGCGGGGATGACGAAGCGCCAGGTGGTGAACCCCGCGTACACGGGACCCGGGTGGGCGGGGAAGAGGGCCGCGCGCACGGCGGAGTTGATGCCGTCGGCGCCGACGACGAGGTCCGCCTCGATGTCGCCGTCGTCGGTGGTGACGACGGCGGGGCGGCCGGCGGCGCCGGGATCGGTGAGGCGGGCCGCGGTGCCGGTGCGCAGCGCCTGCTCGGGCAGCGCGGAGACCAGCAGGTCGACGAGGGTGGCGCGGTGCAGCAGCACCAGCGATCCGCCGTACGTCGCCTCGGCCTCGGCGGCGCTCGTGCGCACCAGCCAGCGGCCGCTCCGGGCCCGCATGCCGCCCTCACCCTGCCAGGCGGCGAGGGCGCGGACGCGGTCCCCGAGGCCGAGGACGTCCAGGGCGCGCTGCGCGTTGGGGGCGAGGCCGATGCCGGAACCGACCGGCTCCAGCGTGGCGGCACGCTCCAGGACCGTGACGCGCCATCCGGTCCGGTGCAGGCCGATGGCCGCGGTGAGCCCGCCGATGCCGCCACCGATGACGACGGCGTGGGGCTGCTGCTTCATGGCTTCCTCCTCTGCGGTCCCGCACACGTCCGCAGGCCGCGTGCGCGCCGCCCACCCCTTCACTACAGCTGTAGTGAGCGACAGGACGACCGTACTACACCTGTAGTGAGCGAGGTAGGGTTCCGTCATGTCCGTACGCAGCGCGGGAGGTCCCCGCACCGAACTGATCGCCGACACCGCCCTCGCCCTGCTCGTCGAACGCGGCATGCGCGGGCTCACCCACCGGGCCGTCGACGAGGCCGCGGGGCTGCCGCAGGGCTCGACGTCCAACCACGCGCGCACCCGGCTCGCGCTCCTGGAGACGGCGGTGCGGCGGCAGGCCGAGCGGGAGGCGGAGGTCCTCGCCCCCGCCCGGATGCCGGGCCCCGAGGCCGGGCGCGAGGCCCTGGCGGCGGGGCTCGCCCTGGCCCTGCACCGCTTTCTCGGCGGCGACCACCGCCACCTGCTCGTCTCGCGCTACGAGTTGGCCCTGGAGGCGACCCGCCGCCCGGAGCTGCGCAGCTATTACGACGCGGCGGGCGCCCGGTTCCGGGAGCCCCTGGAAGCCCTGATGCGCGCCGCCGGCTCCACGGACCCCGCGCGCCACACGCTCTCGCTGGTGGCGTGGTGCGACGGCCTGATGTTCTCGTGCGTGGCGGGCTCGTACCACGCGGCGACACCGACCGAGGAGGAACTGCGGAGCAGCGTGGGGGAGCTGTTGCGGGGGATGCTGGGGGACTGAGCCGGCCGGAGCCCGGAGCACGCCGGAGGCGGAACGCCCCGCCCCGCTCGGCGGCGCGCAGCCCCTCGCACACGGCGGCCCAACCCGACCAGGCTCACCC
>NZ_LIRJ01000632.1 GCF_001419745.1 Streptomyces silaceus
CCCCCTGAACCCCGCCTCCGACCCGGGCCCCACCCCGGTCGGAGGCGGTGTCTTTTCCGCGTCCGCGCTCAGGCGAGGGCGTCGACGACGATCCGCGTGATGTCCTCGGCGATCCTGTCCTCGCCCGGCGTGTCCGGGTCACGGCGGGTCGTGTACACGGAGATGACCAGCGGTGCCCGCTTGGGCGGCCAGGCCACGGCGACGTCGTTGACCCCTCCGTAGGCGGGGGAGCCGGTCTTGTCGCCGACCCGCCAGCCCTCGGGGAGCCCGGCGCGGATCCGCTTGTCGCCGGTGGTGTTCTCCAGGAGCCACCGGATCAGCTGGTCGCGGTCGAGCGGGTGCAGGGCGTCGCCGAGGACGAGCCCGCGCAGGTTCCCGGTCATCGCCGCGGGCGTCGTCGTGTCGCGCCGGTCGCCGGGGATGTTGGTGTTGAGGTCGGTCTCCCACCGGTCCAGACGGGTGTGCGCGTCGCCGATCGAGCGCGCGAACTCCGTGATGCCCGAGGGCCCGCCGATGCGCCGCATCAGCAGATTGGCGGCGGCGTTGTCGCTGTAGGTGAGCGTCGCGTCGCACAACTCCCGTACCGTCATGCCGGTTTCGAGGTGCAGCTCGGTGCGCGGCGAGTGCTCGACGAGGTCGTCGCGGCCGTACCTGATCAGTACGTCGAGCAGGCCGGGCTCCTGCTCGCGCGCCCGGCGCAGGATCGCCGCGGCGGCCAGGACCTTGAACGTCGAGGCGATCGCGAAGCGTTCGTCCGCGCGGTAGCCGACGGTGGCGCCGGTGCCGGTGTGCAGCGCGTGCACGCCGATACGGCCGGGGTAGCTCTTCTCCAGCTCGCGGAGCCGCCGCCGGACGTCGGGGGCGGCCGCCGCCTGCGCGGTGCCGGTGCCGGCGTCGGGCACGGAGAGGAGCACGGGCGCGGCGGCCGCGGCGCCGAGGAGCGTTCTGCGGGAGGAGGTCAACTTCATGATCCCGACCGTACCGGCCGGGACCGCGGCTACGCGGTGGGCAGCGGGCGCGGGGCCGCCGCCGAGATCNNCCCGCGCCCGCAGCAGGTCGGCCACCTGCCGGTCGATCCGCTCCCGCTCCCTGACCAGCTCGTCCGCCAGCCACGGCGTCGCCGTCTCGGAGGGACCGCCGTCCTTGTCCCGCATGCAGGGAAGGAGCTGGTAGATCTTCGCGCTGCACAGGCCCGCCGCGAACAGCTCCTGGATGTGCACGACGCGGTCGACCGCCGCCTCCGGGTAGTCGCGGTGGCCGCCCGGGGTGCGCTCCGCGTGCAGCAGGCCCTGCTTCTCGTAGTAGCGCAGGGGCCGCTCGCTCACAGCGGTACGCTTCGCCAGCTCGCCGATCCTCATGTCCCGGGCCTCTCGTCCTCGTGCGCGCGCTTGAATCTGACACTGGTGTCAGCTTCTACCGTTCCGGCATGACGAACACCACCCTCCTCGCCCCGTATTCCGCGGGCCCCCTCGGCCCCCTCGCCAACCGCATCGTCATGGCCCCCATGACCCGCGCCCGCGCCGCCGACGACGGCACCCCGCTGCCG
>NZ_LIRJ01000633.1 GCF_001419745.1 Streptomyces silaceus
GGTCGGACAGGGCCCACCGGGCGGTGCAGAGGCGGTAGCCCGCCTCCCGGCCGGCGCCGCGGCGCCGGCTCGCTGAAGTCCAGGCAGCGGGTGGCGGGCCATCGGGTGCCGACGCGCTTCGAGCGCCAGTCTCAACAGCCGCTCCGCTTCCCCTGCCTGTGCCGACGTCACCGTCACACTGCGGCCGTCTCCGGTAGTCACCGTGACCGTCGTCTGGGCATTGCCTTGTGCCTGCCGCCGGCCGAGCCACAGGGAGAACACACCGGGCCATCAGGCCGGTGAGCGCGCCGGTGGTGCCCGTGACCGCGCTCTCGACGACCAGACCGCTCAGCGCGCCCATCGCCCCTGCCCGCGGTGCAGGCATCTCCCGACGGACACGGCCGCGCGGTGCGGGTTGCTGGCGCAGCCAGTGCCACAGCGGCTCCCGGCGTCACGCACCGGCGGCCCCTTGCCGAGACTCGGGCGAAGCGCTGATACGCGGCTGATACACAACCGCACGACAGCGGAAGCTTCGCCCTGACCGCCTGGAAGTGGATCTCCCGGAGGCTGTCGGCGTACCCGATCTCCGGTGTACGCGTATCTGGCTCTGGGAGGCGGTTGACGTGCTCGTACGTGTCCATTCTGCTGCCCGCGCCGTGCTCGGGGGGCCGTCGCGGGCCCGTCGGGGTGCGGCGTGGGCCTTGGCTGCGGTGCTGATCGGCGGCTGCGCCGGCGGCGGGCTGATGGCGCTCTGCGACGGCGAGGGCGGCGAGGGCGGGGCGAGCGATGTCGTCGCGCAGGAGGCCTCCGCGCCGAGGGCTGTCGTCGAGCGGCTGGATCTGCCGTGGCCGCGGGAGGGCCAGACGGCCGTCTCGGTGGAGAAGGTCGGTGGCCTCGGCGTCAAGGGAGCACGGCAGCCGGTGCCGATCGCGAGCCTCACCAAGGTGATGACCGCGTACGTGATGCTCAAGGCCCATCCGCTCAAGGACGGTGAGGGCGGGCCCTCGATCGAGGTCGACCGGCAGGCCGCGTCCGAGGCCCATTCGCTGAGCGAGTCCACCGCGCCGGTGCGGGAGGGACAGAAATTGTCCCAGCGGAAGTTGCTGGAGTTGATGCTCCTGCCGTCCGGGAACAATGTGGCCCGGCTGCTGGCCCGTTGGGACGCGGGCAGCCAGCGGAAGTTCGTGGCCAAGATGAACGCCGCGGCCGGCCGGCTGGGCATGACAGACACCACGTACACCGGTGCGAGCGGGATCGAGTCCACCACTCGGTCCACCGCCGCCGACCAGCTCAAGCTGGCCCGCGCGGCCATGAAGGACCCGGCGCTGCGCGCGACCGTGGGCCTGCGCAGCACCAGCGTCCCCGGTCGGGACGAACCGGTGCGGAACACCAACCAGCTGCTCGACCGGCCCGGCGTGATCGGCTTGAAGACCGGATCGAGCACCCCGGCGGGCGGCAACCTGATGTGGGCGGCCGAGGTTCCGGACGGCAAGAGGCGTCATCTCGTGTACGGCGTCGTCCTTTCCCAGCGCGTGGGCACGTCGCCCGCCGAGGGCAATCTGGCAGCCCTGGAGAGCAGCGGCCGCCTCCTCGACGCCCTCCGGGAGAAGTTGCCCGCAGCCCTCGCGGCGGACGGCAACGGTCGGGACGGACGCCGATGAGCCAGGACACCCTCCGCGCCGAGCCCACTCCCAGCACCGGCTCGCCTCCCGTTGCGAAGCCGCACGGCACGTGGCCGACCGGGACGTGGCGTACGGGGACATGGCGTACGGGGACGTGGCGGCGGGGGCGGTTCATCGCCACCGCCGCCGTGCTCTGCGCCCTGCTCATGGCGTTCAACACCCGCATCCCGAACGGCTTCGGCAACCTCGGCAGTCTGCTGCAGACGGTGCTGCCCTGGATGGGCCTGAGTGTGGTGGCGCTGTTGGCGGCCGCCGTGGCGCGCCGCTCCGCCCTGGCGGGCGTCGCCGTCCTCGTCCCCGCCGTCACCTGGTGTTCCCTGTTCGCGGGCACCTTCATCGACAAGCAGTCCAGCGGTGGGGACGTGGTCGTGGTCGGCCACAACGTGCACGAGGAGAACCGCGATCCGCGCGGGACGGCACGGGCGCTGGCCGCCGCGGGCGCCGACGTGGTGGCGCTGGAGGAACTGTCCCGCCCGGCCGTGGCGACGTACGAGCGCGAGCTGGCGCGCACCTATCGGTACTCCGCGGTGCGCGAGGGCATCGGACTGTGGAGCAAGCACCCGCTCCGGGCCGTGGAGCCGGTGGAGATCATGCCCTGGACGCGGGCCCTGCGCGCCACGGTCGACACCCCCAAGGGGCCTGTTGCCCTCTACGTCGCGCATCTCGCTTCCGTACGTGTCCTGCCGGGTTCCGGATTCACCACGGAGCGCCGCAATGCGGCGGCCGGAAAGCTGGCCGATGCCGTCCGGGCGGAGCGGCTCGGCCGGGTCGTCGTGGTGGGCGACTTCAACGGGACGACCGACGACTCGGCGCTCGGCCCTTTGACCTCCCAGCTGCGTTCGGCGCAGCAGGAGGCGGGAGCCGGGTTCGGCTTCACGTGGCCGGCCTCGTTCCCGGTGGTCCGCCTCGACCAGGTCATGGTCAAGGGAGTGACTCCGGTTTCCGCGTGGACCCTGCCCGCCACGGGCAGCGACCATCTTCCGGTCGCTGTCTCCCTGCGTCTGTGACGCCGCCCTTACCAAGCACGCGGCCCGCCGAGGGGCGGGCCGCCGCGTGGCTACGATTCGATCACCAGCCGGCAAGAACACGCAGGCAGGCGCAGGCAGGCGCAGGCAGACTCGGTAAACGCAGCACGCTCCGGCAGCTCTGGAAGGTACGTCTTGTCCCAATCCCCCGTCCCCAACCCGGTCCGCGTCCTCGTGGTCGAGGATGACGCGGTCATCCGCCGTTCCGTCCAACTGGCTCTTGAGCGCTACGGGTACGAGGTCTCGGTCGCCGAGGACGGTCTCGGGGGCCTCGAGGCATTCCGGGCCGGGCGGCACGATCTGCTGATCCTGGACGTCATGCTGCCGGGCCTGGACGGCATCGGCCTGTGCCGGCGCATTCGTGACGAGAGCCTCGTACCGATCCTGATGATGTCCGCCCGGGGCGACGCGCTCGACGTCGTGTCCGGCCTCGAGGCCGGGGCCGACGACTACGTGGTCAAGCCCGTCGACATCGCCGTCATGGTCGCCCGGATCCGGATGCTGCTGCGTCGTGCCACGTTCCAGCCGGGTGCCGCCGCCCTCGGCCGTCCCGATCCGGCCCCGGACCCCGGCACCGCTCCCGGCACCGCTCCCGGCTCCGAGAGCGACAGCCGCCCGCTCGTCTTCGGTGATCTGGCCATCGATCTGCGCGGACTGAACGTGAGCCGGGCGGGCGCGGCCGTCCCCCTCACGCCCACGGAGCTGCGCCTGCTCCTGGCGTTCGCCGAGCACCCCGGCATCGTCCTCGACCGGCGCCGCCTGCTGCGCGACGTCTGGGACTACGGCTGGGAGGGCGACACCCGGGTCGTCGACCTGTGCGTGGTGCGGCTGCGCAAGAAGATCGGCGCCGACCGCATCAAGACCGTCCGCGGCTTCGGCTACAAACTCTCCCCGTCCTGAAACGGCAGCCATGCGATTCCTCAACCCCCGCGCCCTGCGCTGGAAGATCGCCGCCCTGACCGCGGCCGCCTGCTGCGCGGTCGCCGCGGTCGTCGGTCTGCTCGTCCACCGGTCGACGCAGGAACACGGACAACGGGCGGGACACGACCGGGCCGTGACTCAACTGCACGTCGCCGAGCAGGAGTACGCCCGTACCGGCAAGAGGCCCGCATCCGTTGACCTCATGTCACGCGACGAGCTGCCCGAACCCCTGGCCCGCGACCTGGCAAGCCTGAGCGGGACCGGCGAGTACGCCCTGTGGTACGACGAGAAGCCGCCGAACTGGTACTGGATGTGGGCGGCCGTGCCCGTCGGCGACCAGGTGCTCGTCGTCCGCACGGACATGAGCGCCGAGGTACGCGGCCTCCAGCTCCTGGACCGGAGCATCGTCAAGTCCGTGCTCGCCGCCCTCGCCGTCGTCGTGCCCCTCGCCGCACTCGCCACCGAGCCGGTCAACCGACGGCTGCGGCACGGCGCCCGCACCGCCCGCAGGATCGCGGACGGCGACCTCGACGCCCGGATCGGGCACCCCGGCCGGGCCCGCGACGAGATCACGGAGATGTCCGCGGCCATGGACGTCATGGCCGCCGCCCTGCAGCAGAGGCTGGAATCGGAGCGGCGCTTCACCGCGGACGTGGCCCATGAACTGCGCACCCCCCTGATGGGGTTGGTCACCGCCGCCGGTCTGCTCCCCGAGGACGACGAGGCGGCGGATCTGGTGCGTACCGAAGTACGGAGGCTGCGCGGGCTGACCGAGGATCTCCTGGAGATCTCCCGGCTCGACGCCGGTGCCGAGCAGGCGCGGCTCGACGAGGTGCCGCTGGGTGAGCTGGCCGCCGACGTGGTCGAACGCTGCGGTGGCGCCGACGAGGTCCGTGTCGAGGACGCGGACGTGGTGCCTACCGACCCGCGCCGGGTGGAGCGCATCGTCAGCAACCTCGTCATCAACGCACACCGGCACGGCGCGTCCCCGGTCCAGGTGACCGTCACCGGCACCCGGATCGCCGTACGCGACCACGGCCCCGGCTTCCCCGCCGATCTGCTGGCCCACGGGCCGCAGCGTTTCCGCACGGAGGCCGCCGAGCGCGGACGCGGGCACGGGCTCGGACTGACCATCGCGCTCGGCCAGGC
>NZ_LIRJ01000634.1:0-1746 GCF_001419745.1 Streptomyces silaceus
TCCGCCAGTCCGCCCACTGCAGCCATCCCCTCCGCCATGCCCGGATTCAATCGCAGATGGCAGAACGAAACAACAGGGGTATTGAGGGATCGTTCAACGATCCTCTACCTTGTCGGGCACGGCTCACCGCTCCACCCTCCCCACAGCCGCTCCAGCACCCTCCGTCCCTCATCTGCGAGGTGCCCATGAGCACGACCCCACCACCCCGGTCGATACCGGCCGGCATACGCCCCGACCAGGGAGAACTGCCCGACGACAGCGGCGCGTTCGGCTGGCTGCGCGCGCTCGGCCCGCGCGGCAGGCGCGCCTTCGCCGGCGCCTTCGGGGGCTACGCCCTCGACTCGTACGACTACTTCACGCTGCCGCTGAGCATGGTGGCGCTCGCCGCGTACTTCGGCCTCGACAGCGGCCAGACCGGCCTCTTCACCACCGTCACCCTCGTCGTCTCCGCGGTGGGCGGGGCCATCGCCGGCGTCGTCGCCGACCGGATCGGGCGCGTGAAGGCGCTGATGATCACGGTCGTCACGTACGCGGTCTTCACCGTCGCCTGCGGATTCGCGCCCAACTACGAGACGCTGCTGGTCTTCCGCGCCCTCCAGGGCCTCGGTTTCGGCGGCGAATGGGCGGTCGGCGCGATCCTGGTCGCCGAGTACGCCACCGCCAAGAACCGCGGCCGCACGCTCGGCGCGATCCAGAGCTCCTGGGCCGTGGGCTGGGGTCTCGCGGTGATCGTCTACACCGTGGTGTTCCAGTTCCTGGACGACGACCTCGCCTGGCGCGTGATGTTCTGGACCGGCGCGCTGCCCGCGCTGCTCGTGGTCTATGTGCGCCGCAACGTGCACGACGCCCCGGAGGCCGCCGAGGAGCGGCGCAAGAGCGCCGACAAGGGGTCGTTCACGGCCATCTTCAAGCCGGGGCTGCTGCGCGTGACGCTCTTCGCGGTGCTCCTGTCCACCGGCGTGCAGGGCGGCTACTACACGCTGGCCACCTGGGTGCCCACCTACCTCAAGAGTGAGCGCGGCCTCACCGTCGTCGGCACCGGCGGCTACCTCACCTTCCTGATCTCCGGCGCCTTCGTCGGCTATCTGACCGGCGGCTACCTCACCGACAAGCTCGGCCGGAAGCGGAACATCACCCTGTTCGCGTTCCTCTCGGCGGCCAGCATCCTGGCGTACACGAACATCCCGGACGGGGCCAACGGCCTCCTCCTTGTGCTCGGTTTCCCGCTCGGCTTCTGCATGTCGGCGATCTTCAGCGGCTTCGGCTCGTTCCTCAGCGAGCTGTACCCGGCCGCCGTGCGCGGCNNTCGCCCTGCTCGGCCTCCCCGAGACGCGAGGGAGGGAGCTGCTGTGACCCACGGAGCCACAGAGGCCCGCGCGCGGTTCCGCGCGGGCGGGACAGGTCCCACCGCGGGTCAGGCGGCGGGCTTCACCCAGGCCAATCTCATCTCCGTGCCCGCCGACTGGGCCTACGACATGCTGCTGTTCTGCCAGCGCAACCCCAAGCCCTGCCCGGTGCTCGACGTCACGGACGCGGGCTCCTGGACCACCCCGCTGGCCCCCGGCGCCGATCTGCGCACGGATCTGCCGCTCTACCGCGTGTGGGAACACGGCGAGCTGCTGGCGGAGCCCACGGACGTCGTCGTCCACTGGCGCGACGACCTGGTGACGTTCCTCATCGGGTGCAGCTTCACCTTCGAGTGGGCGCTCGCCGACTCCGGAGTGCCGCTGCGCCACATCGAGCAGG
>NZ_LIRJ01000634.1:1788-2259 GCF_001419745.1 Streptomyces silaceus
GCCCGCCGTGCACGGCGGGCCGGTGCACTGCGGCGACCCCGCCGGGCTCGGCATCGACGACCTGGACCGGCCCGACTTCGGCGACGCCGTGGACCTGGAACCGGACGACATCCCGGTGTTCTGGGCGTGCGGGGTGACACCGCAGGCCGCGGTGATGGCGTCCAAGCCGCCCTTCGCGATCACGCACGCGCCGGGCCGGATGTTCGTCACCGACGCGAGGGACGAGCAGTACCGCGTGGCCTGAACCCGGCGCCGGGCACACGGGCGCCGAGAACGACAGAGGAGACCCATCCGGATGAGCACGGCCCCCATCGATCTGAACGCCGACCTCGGCGAGGGCTTCGGCCGCTGGCGCCTGACCGACGACGAGGAGCTGCTGTCGGTCGTCACCAGCGCCAATGTGGCCTGCGGGTTCCACGCCGGGGACGCGGCCACCATGCGCCGGGTCTGCGACCGCGCGGCCGAGCGCGG
>NZ_LIRJ01000635.1 GCF_001419745.1 Streptomyces silaceus
GGCGGAGACGGAGGACGACGGGCTGGGCGGTGTGGGACAGGGAGATGCGCGACCCGGCGGTGTGGGTGCGGGCGATACGCGACCGGGCGACGTGCGATCCGGCGGTGTGGGTGCGGGCGGCGTGAGAACGGATGGCCCGGCGGCGACGTCCCCGTCCGTTCCCGATGTCTTCGACCCCCGGCTGTACGCGGCGGGGGTTCCCCACGACCGCTATCGCGTCCTGCGCGACCACCACCCCGTGGCCTGGCAGGAGGAGCCGGGGGTGCTCGGCTGGCCCGCGGGCCCGGGGTTCTGGGCCGTCACCCGGCACGCGGACGTGGTGCGCGTCCTGAAGGACCCGGGCACCTTCTCCTCGCACCTGGGCGCCACCCAGATCCGCGACCCCGCCCCGGACGACCTGCCGTTCATCCGGCGCATGATGCTCAACCAGGACCCTCCCGACCACGGGCGGCTGCGCAGGCTCGTCAGCCGCGCGTTCACGCCGCGGCGGGTGGAGCGGTTCGAGACGCTCGCGCGCGAGCGGGCCAGGACCCGGCTCGCGGCGGCCGTGGCCGACGCCCGCGCCGGCGACGGCACCTTCGACGTCGTCACGGCCGTCACCGACGACTACGCCCTGCTCAACCTCGCCGACCTGCTCGGCGTGCCGCCGGCCGACCGCGGCATGCTGCTGCACTGGACGCGGCGCGTCATCGGCTACCAGGACCCCGACGAGGCGGCCCCGCAGGTGCTCGGCCCGGACGGCAGGCCGGTCGATCCGCGCTCGCCCGCGATGCTGCGCGACATGTTCGACTATGCGGGCACCCTGGCGGCGCACAAGCGCGGGCGGCCCGGCGACGACATCATGACCACCCTGGCCACGGACCCCGAACTCACGGACCCCGAGCTGGAGATGTTCTTCTTCCTCCTGACCGTCGCGGGCAACGACACGGTGCGCTCGGCGGCGCCGGGCGGGCTGCTCGCGCTCGCGGAGAACCCCGACGAGTACGAGAGGCTGCGGCAGGGCAAGGTCGCCCTCGGCACCGCCGTGGACGAGCTGCTGCGCCGGCACCCGCCGGTGCTCAGCTTCCGGCGCACGGCCACCCGCGCCACCGAGCTCGCGGGTACGCCCATCGCGGCCGGGGACAAGGTCGTCGTCTTCCACGCGTCCGCCCACCACGACGAGCGCGTCTTCACCGACCCGCACCGCCTCGACCTGTCCCGCTCGCCCAACCCTCATGTGGCGTTCGGCGACGGCCCGCACGTCTGCCTGGGCGCGCACTTCGCGCGGCTCCAACTCCGCGTGTTCTACGAGGAGTCGATGCGGGCCCTGCCCGAACTGCGCCTCGCGGAGCCGCCGCGCCGACTGGTCTCGCACTTCATCAACGGCCTCAAGTCGCTGCGTCTGCGGGTGCCTGCGTAGAGAGGTGTTGTGCTGGGGTGCGGGCTCCGGGTGCCTCCGGGTGTGGGTACGACCGGGGTCCGGTCAGCGCAGCGGCAGGGGCAGGCCGAGGCGGACGTGCAGGTCACGCGCGGCCCGCAGGCACGCCTCGGCGCGCACGGCGTGGCCCGCCTCGGCGAGCGTGCGGCTCAGTTCGAGCAGCACGGCGGCCTGCATCGGTTCGTTGCCGATCCGGCGCGCGCCCGCCAGGCTGCGCTCCAGGTGGGCGGCGGCCTGGCCGGTCCTGCCACGGGCCCGTTCGGCCTCGCCGAGACCTTGCTCCAGGAGCAGTTCCAGATAGACCGAGCCGACGGCACGGCAGCCGGCCAGGGCCTCGGTGAAGCTGGCGACGGCGTCCGCCGGGCGGCCGAGGCGGGCCAGGGTGCGGGCGTGGCCGCCCTGGAGGTAGACGCGCACCAGGGTCCAGCCCAGCGGCCTGGCGCGGTCCAGGGCTCCGTTGAGGCAGTCCAGGGCCTCGGTCGCGCGGCCCATGCTGCGCAGCACCTGGGCGGTGTTGCCCAGCATCTCCAGCTCGCCCCAGAGGTTGCCGCGCCGCGCGTGCACGGCGACGCCCTCCCGGAACAGGGAGAGCGACACCTCGTGCCCTCGACCGACCAACAGACCCGTAACGTTGAGGAGTTGACCGAGCATCACCTCGTCGCCCGTGGTCCGGCTCAGTTCGAGGGCGCGGCTCGCGTGGGCCCGGCCCTGCTCCGCGCGGCCGACCTGCCAGAGCCCGCCCCCCAGCATGTAGCGGGCGCGTATCTCCGCGGACGTGTCGCCGCGCTCGGCGGCGGCGTCGGCGAGCGCGGCGGCGGGGCCGTTGAGCCGGGGCCAGAGGAAGTCCGACTCGGCGAACGGGTCGAGGGCGAGCAGCAGGTCGGCGGCGGGCGCGATCGGCACGCCCGGCCGTTCGGCGGCCTCCCGCAACACCGCGAGCAGCGTGTCGAGTTCGTGGCGCACCCAGTCCTGCGCGGCCCCGGCGTCCCTGAAGAGGAAGCCGGCGGCGTGTGTGGGGGCGAGGTCGTCGGGGGTGGTGGAGCC
>NZ_LIRJ01000636.1 GCF_001419745.1 Streptomyces silaceus
ACATCTTCATTGGGCTTCTAGTGCGCGTCGCGTTCGGCCGCGGCGTGCCACCACGCGGGCGGGGAGGGGCCGGTGACGGTCGCGGTGGGCTGGTCGGGGTGGAGGCCGAGCCTGCGCAGCGCGTCGGCCTCCACGCGGATGTCGAACCAACCGCGCCAGTGGCCGTCCGCGCCGATGCCGCACGCCAGACTCCAGCGGACCTCGTCCCGGCCGAACGGCATCCAGTCGATGCCGCGGTCGCGCAGCCACGCACGGGCAGCCGCCAACGGCGGTGGGCATCCCGGCAGGTTCTCGTAGGCGGCGATGGAGACCCACTCGGAGTTCGGTGAGTGCATGACAGCCATGATGCCCGCGCCGTGGGACGCCCGTCGGATCTGAGCCGACGGGCTGATGACCTTTCACCGTCCGGGCGGAGAAGGGGAGTTGACGATTCTCATTGCTCGGGCGGCGGTGCGAACCGGGCGACGTACGCGTCGAAGGGCTCGATGCCGACCTCCGCCCGCAGTTCGTCCATCCGCTGCGGGTCCTCGCAGGGCCACGGCAGCGGCGCCCCGTCCCGTACGCCCGCGATCTGCGTGCCGTAGATCTGCTCGCGGCCTTCGTTGACCCGTGTACGGTCGCGCAGGAACGCCAACTCCCGTGCACTTGACGCGCCTTGCGTCACCTCCTGCTCCAGCAGGCGCAGCGCGCGCCGCTGTACGTCGAGCTGTCGGTCCGCGTGCTGCGCGATCAGCCAGGCCGCGCTGGCGGCCTCCTCGCCGACCAGCTCGGCCGTCGGCCAGCCGTGGTCGGTCATGATCTCGTCGAGCCGGTCGCCGTGCCGCGCGGTGAGCCGCCGCCAGGCCAACTGCTCGGCGGGATCGTCGCTGTTCGCGTGGACCGCGGCACGGTGGTCGGCCGCTGCCATGCCCTTGAGCTCTTCGGCCAGTGCGGCAACGTCGTTCGCCACTGTCAACTCCCTTGTTCGGGTGGTGCGTTCGTCACTGTCTGGTACGCCTGCAACCCTAGGCGCGCGGATTGCGCACAAGATCATTCTTGAGAACGGTGACAGAAGCCTCCGTGAACCTGGAGAATGGATCTACACCCGGGGCGAGAAGAGCAGGCGCGAAGTGACGGCCGTCTCCGTCCGGTTCTGCTCGGTTCAGGAGGCAGGGGACGCCGCCGCGCGGCGGGAGTCCGCGATATTCATGTCGATGAACCGGGCGAGGGTCAGCGAGTCGTCGGGGTTGTCGGCCTGGAAGGAGATGCGCCGGAGCAGGCTGACCGCGTTCAGCGCGACGCCCTCGCGGGCGAGCACGAAGACGAGGGCGAGGAAGGCGGAGCGGGCGTTGCCGTCGTCGAAGGGGTGGAAGAAGCAGACGTCGAGATATGCGCGTGCGGCGCGCGCGGTCAGCGGGAGGGGCCGCTCGCCCTCCCTCGCGCTCTCGGCCAGGCAGGCGTCGAGGCGGGCCCGGGTCGTCGCGTCGATGCCGTAGCGCTCGCGCCCTCCTTTGGCGAACGCCGGCAGCTCGCGGAAGCGAGGCGGCCGAGCCGTCCCGAGCACGTGCTGCTGCCAGGTGCGGAGGAGCTCGAAGTCGAGCGGTGCGCCGCGCGCGGCATCGGCCCTGAGCAGTTCCAGCGCGGCGAGCAGCCCTTCCCCGCGGGCGGGGTCCAGGGCGGCGTCGAAGTGGCGGAAGTCGTCGGCCGCGCCGTCGGTCGACGGGACGACCGGTGCGGGGGTGCCGTCGTCCGTGCGGTCGCCCGGAGCCTCGTGCCACGGCGTGGCTTCGCGTACGGCCAGCCAGCTCTGGAGATGGTCGGGAGCGGCGGCACCGGACGGCCCGGGGTCCCGCTCACCCGCGCCGTCATCCGGCCGCAGTGACTGCGCGAGCCGCTCCGCGACGTCGCCGATGAGCGCCGTGTCGGGGCCCGTCCAGCTGTGGAACCGTCCGCCGATCGCCTCGTCGACCAGGTCCTCCGCGACGTCGGGCGCGACGCCCCACCGGCTGAGGAACCAGGTCAGCACCTGGCGGCAGTGGCCGTGCCAGCCGCTGCCGCAGCCCGTGCGGTCGGTGACCTGAAGGATGAGGTTGCGGGCGCAGCTCTCCCAGAGGATCCGCTGGTCCTCAATGTCGGCCAGGTCGAACGGGTATGCCTCGAACCGCCCGGCGAGCGACTCCAGCCACGCGCGCCACTCGCACAACGCGGCCACGACACGAGGCAGTGTCTCCTCGGGGGTGGTGATCGAGTCACGCGGGCAGCACCAGTGCCCGACCGGCCCGCCGTCGTAGTCCCCTTCGTCGTGTGACCAGCGCCAGCCCATGGTCCAGCGGCCGTAGTGCTCGACGAGGGCGGTCGACATGGCGTCGGCCCACTGTTCGGCCTCGCGACGGCTCCAGCGGCTCATCGCCACGTCCGCGAACGGGAGGTCGGGCCGCCGCGGCACGCACCGGGCAGGACCCAGTCCGTACACGACCTCGCGCGCGGACCCGCTGTCGAAGGGGTGGCGCGCGGGATCGACGTCGTCCCAGGTCAGGATGCGGGGTGTCCATTCGAACTGCACCGCGCAAGCCTGCCCGTCCGCTGACGGCCGTTCAAGCGGATTTCGACCGGGGCCCGCCCGGTGGTACGGCCACTCCGGTCCGCCGACGGTCGCGTACGGGTGTCATGCCGAGTAACCAGGTCAGTTCGTCGACGGAGATGCCGACCTCGGCCGCGACCGTGGCGGGCCGGA
>NZ_LIRJ01000637.1 GCF_001419745.1 Streptomyces silaceus
CCGTACGAGCGCCCCCGACCCGACGCCCCCCGCGGGCACCAAGGTCTGTGTGGCCTGCCGTTCGGGCCGCGTGGACCCGGACGGGTACTGCGAGAACTGCGGGCACGCCCAGCCGCGCGAGCGCGACCACATGGAGCAGGAGCTGGACGCGGTCGCCGCGGTCAGCGACCGGGGCCTGCGCCACCACCGCAACGAGGACGCGTTCGCGATCTCGGCCGCGGCGCTGCCCGACGGCTCCCCCGCCGTCGTCGCGATCGTCTGCGACGGCGTCTCCTCCGCGACCCGTCCCGACGACGCCTCGCTCGCGGCCTCCCGCGCCGCCAACGAATCGCTGCAGGACGCCCTGCCGCGCGGCACGCATCCGCAGCAGGCCATGCACGACGCGATCCTCTCGGCGGCCGACGCCGTCAACTCCCTTGCCGCCGAGCCCGCTTCGGCCCGCGAGCACGGCCAGCACCAGAACGCCCCGGCGTGCACCCTGGTCGGCACGGTCGTCGCCGGCGGTCTGCTCGTGGTCGGCTGGGTCGGCGACAGCCGCGCCTACTGGGTCCCCGACGACCGCAGCGGCCCCACCGTCCGCCTGACCGAGGACGACTCGTGGGCCGCGCAGATGGTCGCGGCGGGCCTGATGAACGAGGCCGAGGCGTACGCCGACGAGCGCGCGCACGCCATCACGGGCTGGCTCGGCGCGGACGCGTACGAACTGGAGCCGCACACCGCTTCCTTCAAGCCGGACCGTGCGGGTGTAGTGGTGGTGTGCACGGACGGGCTGTGGAACTACGCGGAGGCCGTCGAGGAGATGGCCGACGCCGTGCCCGCCGACGCCGCGGACCGGCCGCTGCACAGCGCCCAGGTCCTGGTCGGCCACGCGCTGGACGGCGGGGGCCACGACAACGTAACAGTGGCCGTCGTCCCGTTCCCCTTCGTGCCGCAAGGGGCAGGATCGGCCTAGAGCGGACCTCTTCGCCGCCCGCGCGGGAGCGGACGCTCTCGCGCGGGCGCCGTCGCGCCCGCGAACAACGGTGTCACCCTGCCGACTTGGGGGAGGTGGGGGGACGAACGTCTGAGGATCTGAGGGGGAGCAGCATCCATGGCCAATTTCTCGAAGTCGAACGTGCCGCAGTTCTCGGTCGACGTCTACCAGAACGAGTTCCTGCCGGAGGGCGGCCGTGAGGTCAACGCCATCGCGACGGTGACCTCGACCGGCGGCGGAACGATCGGTTCCGCGGTCGCCGCCCCGCATCTGTACTCCGCGGGGCAGAGCCCGGACGCCGCCGTGGCGATCATGGTCGACTGCTCGGGCTCCATGGACTACCCGCCGACGAAGATGCGGGGCGCCAGGGACGCCACGGCCGCGGCGATCGACGCGGTGCGCGACGGCGTGCACTTCGCGGTGATCGGCGGCACGCACGTCGCCAAGGAGGTCTACCCGGGCAGCGGACGCCTCGCGGTGGCCGACGCGCGCACCCGCGAGCAGGCCAAGCAGGCGCTGCGCCGGCTCAGCGCGGGCGGCGGCACGGCGATCGGCACCTGGCTCGGCCTCGCCGACCGCCTGCTGGCCTCGGCCGACGTCGCCATCCGGCACGGCATCCTGCTCACCGACGGCCGCAACGAACACGAGTCGCCCGAGGACCTCAGGGCCGCCCTCGACGCCTGCGCCGGCCGTTTCACCTGCGACGCCCGCGGCGTCGGCACGGACTGGGAGGTGAAGGAGGTCACAGGGATCGCCTCCGCGCTCCTCGGCACCGCCGACATCGTCGCCGACCCGGCCGGGCTCGCCGCCGACTTCACGCGGATGATGGAGACGGCGATGGGCAAGGAGGTCGCCGACGTCAGTCTGCGGCTGTGGACACCGCTGGGCACGGAGATCAAGTTCGTCAAGCAAGTGGCGCCCACCGTCGAGGAGTTGACCGACCGCCGCACGGAGGCGGGGCCGCGCGCCGGGGACTACCCGACCGGGTCCTGGGGCGACGAGTCCCGCGACTACCACATCTGTGTACAGGTGCCGGGCGCCGAGCTCGGCCAGGAGATGCTCGCGGCCCGCGTCTCGCTCGTGGTGCCGCAGAGCGACGGCAGCGTGCAGACCCTGTCGCAGGGGCTGGTGCGGGCGGTGTGGACGGACGACATGGCGGCCTCCACCTCGATCAATCCGCAGGTCGCGCACTACACCGGCCAGGCCGAACTGGCACAAGTCATCCAGCAGGGCCTTGATGCCCGCAAATCGGGCGACGTGGACGGGGCAACGGCCAAGCTGGGCCGCGCCGTTCAGCTCGCGAACGCCTCGGGCAATGCGGATACGGCGAAACTGCTTTCGAAGGTGGTGGACGTCGTGGATGCCGCGGCAGGTACTGTTCGATTGAAGGCGAAGGTCGCCGAGGCCGACGAGATGACACTCGAGACGCGGTCGACGAAGACTGTTCGCGTGAAGAAGCAGTAGCGCGGCGCACCCGCGCCGCGAATCCTTACCGCTACGTACCGCAATGCACGGCCCTCGGGCCGGTGAAGGAGAGGGGGAAGCGCCGACATGCCGACCTGCCCGAACGGACACCAGTCGGGTTCCGACGACTGGTGCGAGGTCTGCGGTCACCGCATGGCCGGTGCCGTAC
>NZ_LIRJ01000638.1:0-425 GCF_001419745.1 Streptomyces silaceus
GTTCCGAGACGGGTTGTCAGCACCTGCTGCCCTTCAGTCCGGCCCCTGCCCGAGCAGCGCCACCGTGCCTGTGGCGGCAGCACGTCCGGAGGCAGTCACCAGGAATCGAGCCCCACCCGGTTCCTTCACCACCTCGACCAGGCTGCCCAGCAGCGGCACCCGGGCCTGGACACGGACGTGCAATCCGACCACCGCGGCCGCGGTCATGCCGGAGGTCAGCAGAACCGCCTGGCGTCCGGCCTCAAGCACTGCCTGAGTCGGCAGACAGTCGGGCTCTGAGGCGAGCAGAACCGGATGGGCCGGGTCGCGTGGGGCGATGACCAGCTTCCCTTGAGGAGCGCGCGCGATCATGACATCGGGGTCGCCGGCAGCGCCTACCGCAGCTGCCGACGGGTACAGCAGCCCCGGCGTCCGGGCCACTCCCT
>NZ_LIRJ01000638.1:488-1086 GCF_001419745.1 Streptomyces silaceus
GGACGCCGGCCTCTCGCACCAGTTCGCTCACACTCACCCTGACGTCCACCTCAGTGGCGCTGCCACGCTCGATCGGCCACGTCCCGGGGGTCAGGCCTACGTTCACCGACACGGGTTCAAGCGGCGCGAGGGCTGTGGCAGGCCGGTTGTGCCGCCGCAGGGCCAGGGCGATCTGCCGCGTCGACTCGACCATGATCAACGGATGGTGCTGCACGGCGACCGCGCGCTCGTTGAGCGGATGGAAGCGAGGCCATTGACACCGGGCCGTGAAGCACTGGCCGCCTTGGGGGCGCATGTCCACAACCAGCATGGACGCCATCGTCTCCAGCCCGAGCGTGCGCCACGTCAGTGGAGCATCCAACGGCTCGTTCTCGGCCGACTGCAGGCCATCGGTGTACTTCGACCGCTGATGGCCTGCCGTGTTTCGGCTCAGCTCCCCTGCGTACATGTAGGTCTCCCGCTGACGAGCGCGGGCGCCGGCGCCCGCTTTGCACACCTTTCACGCCACGAGGGCGCGATGGATGCAGGTCGCTTCCGAAAGCGTCGGGCGCCAGGAGTACGTCACCACCGCTCCCCCGCCGCCCCTGCCCTCAATGAC
>NZ_LIRJ01000639.1 GCF_001419745.1 Streptomyces silaceus
GCCCGCGCCCCCGCTTTCGCCGCTGCCTCCGCTGACGCCGGACCCCAGCCATAGCCACACCCTCACTGCCCGTACCGCGACCAACAGTTGTACAGTTGCGCAATGTAGCAAGTGTTGAAGAGACGGAAGCCCAAGGAACCTCCCCCGAGGCACCTCAGCGAGAAGGTGAGCCCCCCATGATCCGCAACGCCCTGGAACCCTGGCACCTACTGATCGTCGCGATAGTGGTCCTGGCCGTCTTCGGCTCGAAACGCCTCCCGGACACGGCGCGCTCGCTGGGCAAGTCNNCGCACCTACTCCACGCACCTATTCCACGCAGCTACCCCACGCACCTATTCCACTGACCGGATGGCAGATATGTCGAACTGCAGCCGAACCTTCTCGCTCACCATGGTGCCGCCGGCCTTGAGCCGCTGGTTGTAGACGAGCCCCCAGTCGGTGCGGTCGATGGTGGTGGTGCCGTCGAAGCCGGCGCGCTCGAACCCGAAGGGATCGAGGACGGAACCGAGGTAGTCGAGCTGCAACTGGACGGGCCGGGTGACGTCGCGGATGGTCAGATCCCCGGTCATGCGGAAACTCTCGCCGCCCTCATGGACGGTGGACGTGCTCCGGAAGGCCATCTCGGGAAAACGGGCGGCATCAAAGAAGTCGGCACCCACGAGATGGGCGTCACGCTGCTCCACACCGGTGTCGACGCTGCCGACGCGAATGACGAGCTCGGCCCGTGAGGCGGAGGGCCGCTCCCCGTCGAAGTACAAGGAACTCTCGTACTCACCGAAAGCGCCGCGGACGGTGGTGACCATGGCATGCCGCACGGAGAACCCGATGCGGCTGTGGGGCCGGTCGATGGTCCAGTGCCCGGTCAGCGAACGAAGCGCCGGATCAAGCGCGACCCCGGCACCCGACGCGCCGGCCCCCGCCCCCGACGCGCCGGCCCCGCCGACGGACGTCGACTCGACGGTGGCGCCCTGCCGACGACTGAAGATACCCACGAGCTCGTACCCTTCTCCGACAATTGATCACACCGTGTTACCACGCCCCCCGCACCCAATCCCCGGCAAGATG
>NZ_LIRJ01000064.1 GCF_001419745.1 Streptomyces silaceus
GTGTCGGAGATCTCGGGGGCGGCATCGGCCGGGGCGGACCCCGCGGGTGCGGCCGACGTGCCGCGCTCCGCGCGCCGGTCCACGGCCAGTTCGCGCACGGCGATCAGCATCGCGGCCCAGGACAGCAGCGCGGCGGCGGCGATGACGACGCGCAGCCCGAGGTCGAGGCCGAGCAGCCGGCCGCCGAACCAGGCGCCGAAGGCGATGCCGAGGTTGAAGGCGCCGATGTTCACGGCGACGGCCAGCGTGGGGGCGCCGTCGCCCGCCGAGGTGAGGATGCGGGCCTGCAGGGCCGGCATGACGGCGAAGTAGGCGGCGCCGAACACCACGAGCAGCGCGATCAGCAGCCAGGACACGCGGGCGCCCAGCGCCATCAGGGCGAGGTCGGCGCCGAGCACGGCGAGCACGCCCACCAGGGACGGCATCAGCGCGCGGTCGGCGAGCCGGCCGCCGATCAGGTTGCCGACCAGGGAGCCGCCGCCGAGCAGGAGCAGCAGCCAGCTCACGGTGGACGGGGCGAAGCCGCCGAGGTCGGTGAGGATCGGGGTCACGAAGGTGTACGCGGTGAACACCGCCGCCATCGCCAACGCGGTGATGACGATGGCCAGTTGGACCCGTCGGCCGCGCAGGACCCGCAGCTCGGCGGCGGCCCCGCCGCCCCGCTCGGCCGTGCCGTCGTCGGCCGGCAGCAGCGCGGCGACGAGCGCCAGGGCCAGCAGGCTCAGCGCGGCGATGCTCCAGAACGCGGCCCGCCAGCCGAGGTGCTGCTCGATGAGCACGCCAAGCGGCACGCCGAGCACGGTGGCGAGGTTGAGGCCGACGGCGACCTGGGAGACCGCGGAGGCCTCCTTTCCCGGCGCCGCCATGCCGCTGGCCACCACGATGCACACCGCGAAGAGCGTGCAGTGGGTGAGGGCGGAGAGCACGCGGGCGGTCATCAGGACCCCGTAGCCGGGGGCGAGCGCGGCCAGGGCGTTGCTGAGCACGAAGAGCGTCATCAGCCCGAGCAGCAGCGGCTTGCGGGGGATCCGGCTGCCCGCCAGCGTGACCACGGGCCCCGCGACGACGACACCGAGCGCGTACGCGGTGACCAGGAGGCCCGCGTCGGAGAGCGAGACGTCCAGGTCGCCCGCGATGGCGGGCAGGATGCCGGCGACCACCAGCTCGGCGGTGCCGACGCCGAAGACACAGAGCATCAGGGAGAACAGGGGCAGCGGCATGACCAGTCCAAGTCGTAGGGATCCAGCGGGAGGTGCGCCGTCGGGTGCGGCGCGCTCACACCGCCCGGTCGGGGGCGATCAGGAGCTTGCCGCGGCTGCCGCCGGCCGCCAGCCTGCGGTGCGCCTCGGCGACCCCGGCCAGTGAGAACACCTCGCCCACCCGCAGGGTGAGCACCGACTCGGAGACCAGGCGGCTGAGCCGGGCGAGCCGGTCGCCGTCCTGCTCGACGAACGACATCCGGACGTCGATGCCGCGCTCGGCCTTCGGGGCGGCGGTCGGCACGATCGACACGGCGCGTCCGCCGTCCCGCACGCCGTCGACGGCGCCGGGCTGTCCCGCGGTCTCCAGGAGGAGGTCGGCGGCGCCGTGCGGCACCGGGCGCTCGGCGGTGAACACCTCGTGGGCGCCGAGGGCCTTCGCCGCCTCGACGTCGGAGGGCCGTGCCAGGGCGAGGACCTTCACCCCGCGTTCCGCGGCCAGTTGGACGGCGAAGCCGCCGACCGCGCCGACCGCGCCGGTGACCAGCAGGGTGCTGCCGGGCTCGGGCGCGAGCAGTTCGAGGGCCTGGTCGGCGGTGAGGCCGGCCAGCGGCAGGGCCGCCGCCTCGACCAGGTCGACCCCGCGCGGCGCGGGTGCGGCGAGCGCGGCGTCCAGGGCGACGTACTCGGCGTGGGTGCCCACGCCCGTGGCCATCTGGGCCGACATGGCGACGACCGGGTCGCCCACGGCGAACCGGGTCACCCCGCTGCCGCACTCCTCGACGGTGCCGGACAGGTCCCAGCCGAGCACCATCGGGAAGGGGTGGCTCACGTGGGCGGCCGCCTGGCCCGAGCGCACCTCGATGTCGACCGGGTTCACGGCCGAGGCGGCCGCGCGGACGAGGATCTGGCCCGGTCCCGGTACGGGGCGCGGGAGTTCGGCGACGGTCAGTTCCTCGGGACCGCCGTACCGGTGCAGAACGCTGGCGCGCACGACGTGACTCCTTCTTCTCCTGCGGGCGCCCGCGTCGGGTGCGGGCGTCCGCGTCTTCGGCTGCTTCGGCGAGTGCCGTTCACCGACCACTTCGGCGAGGGCCGGTCATTGCTTGCGAAAAAAAATAGCAGTCACTATCAATCGATCATCAACTCCCGGGCCTGCGCGCACACCACTTGGCCAAGTTGGGCAACGAGGACGCACTCTGGGAAGTACATGCTTGACAATGCATATAAATGATCGACATTCTCCAGGCAGAACCCCACCAAGTCCGCACCAACGAGAGGTGTTTCATGTCTGTGTCCAGCTCTGAGCTCGTGGGTCTGGCCGGCGACGCTGCGCAGGCTCTGTCCGGCCCCGGCCTCTACGCCTACAGCGAGCGCATCGACTCCTGGACGGTCCGCGCGACCAAGCCGGTCAGCTACGAAGTCAGGGTCGCGGACGGGCTCTTCGACCTCACGCGGACGGACCTGCTGGAACCCGCGGGAGTGCCGGGCGGGCGGATACGCAGATTCGTGGTGCTGGATGCCAACGTCGACCTCCTGCACGGCAACCGCATCCGCGCCTACTTCGACTACCACGACGTCGAGCACCACCTGTGCGTCGTCCCGGCCAACGAGACGGTCAAGGACTTCGAGACCGCGGCCCGCATCGTCCGCGAGCTCGACGCCTTCGGCATCGACCGCAGGCGCGAGCCGGTCATCGTCATCGGCGGCGGCGTCCTCATGGACATCGTCGGCCTCGCCAGCAGCCTCTACCGGCGCGGCACCCCCTTCATCCGCGTGCCCACCACCCTGATCGGCCTGGTCGACGCCGGCGTCGGCGCCAAGACCGGCGTCAACTTCAACGGGCACAAGAACCGTCTGGGCACCTACTTCCCGGCCGACCTGACCCTCCTCGACCGGTCCTTCCTCGCCACCATCGACCGCCGCCACATCGGCAACGGCCTCGCCGAGATCCTCAAGATCGCGCTGATCAAGGACGTCCGGCTCTTCGGGCTCCTGGAGGAGTACGGCCCGCTGCTCCTGGACGAGAAGTTCCAGGGCGAGGGAGAGCAGGGCGAGGAGGCGGCCCGCGAGGTCGTGCGCCGGGCCATCCACGGCATGCTCGAAGAGCTCCAGCCGAACCTGTGGGAGACCACGCTGGAGCGCTGCGTCGACTACGGCCACACCTTCAGCCCGACCGTCGAGATGCGGGCCCTGCCGGAGCTGCTGCACGGCGAGGCGGTCTGCATCGACATGGCGCTCACCACCGTGATCGCCCACCGCCGCGGCCTCGTCGACACGGTGGACCGCGACCGCATCCTCGCCGTGATGCGCTCCCTCGAACTCCCCGTCTGGGACGACCTCCTCGACCAGCCGGAGCTGCTGACCGCCGCGCTGCTCGACACCGTCCGCCACCGCGACGGCCTGCAGCGCCTGCCGCTGCCCCAGGGCATCGGCGAGGCCGTCTTCGTCAACGACCTCACCGAGACCGAGCTGCTCGACGCCGTCGCCGAGCTGGGCTCCCTCGCCAAGGACCTGGAGACCCGCGGTGTCTGACCTCCTGTACGCGCCGGGGCGCGACGCCGTCGTCGTCGGTGACGTCACGGGCCCCGCCGCCATCCACGGTGTCCACGGCACCACCGGACTGACCTGGTGGAAGTGCCTGGCCTCGGGCGCGGACCTGCGCGGCGACTGGGAGGCCGTCGAATGGGCCGGCATCCCGGCGGGCGGCGTCAGCGGCGAGCACCGGCACACCCGCACCGAGGAGATCTACTTCATCCTCTCCGGCCGCGGCGAGATGTACCTGAACGGCACCGGGCACCCCGTCGAGCCCGGAACGCTGATCCTCACCGGCCTCGGCACCGTCCACGGACTGCGCAACACCGGTCCCGACGACCTCAACTGGCTGGTCATCGAGATGCGTTCGCCGCAGTTCGCCGCGGCGCTCACCGCCGACGGCCGCGCCCCGGCCGCCGCCCGGCCGG
>NZ_LIRJ01000640.1 GCF_001419745.1 Streptomyces silaceus
CCCCCCGACCGCCCCCAACTGCCCCTCGACGCAAGGAACCCCGGTTCCGGAGCGAAACGCTCCGGAACCGGGGTCCGAAAAGTCCTGTGTGACGAGCCTTACAGACTCAGGGCCTACGGGGCTCAGAGGCCACGAAGCCTGCGAGCCTCAGAGGCTACGAGGCCTGCGAGCCCTGCGCCTGCGCGCGGGCCGCGTCGTCCGCGACGTCCTCCTGGCTGCGGTTCGCCTCCAGGTTCGCCTTGGCGCGGTCCACGCGCGCCACGACGTTCTCCGAGGCGCGGTCCCGCTCCTTGCGCAGGGCCACGAAGCTGATGGGAGCGGAGATCACCAGCGAGAGCAGCAGCACCCACAGCAGGTTGGAGTCGCCCAGGCCACGCGGCAAGATCCCGGAGTAGACGAGGCCCCAGACGACCAAGAAGCAACCCACGAAGATCCCGAGGCGCATCAGCGTGTAGCGGAGCATTTCAATCCACTCTTCCGTTCCGAAATGGGCCCGAGCTGGACGAGCCTCTCCAGTGAAGCACGCGAGGACCCGTCCCAGGCAAGCGGGTGCGCCCTACGACAGGGGCGCCCGCCGGCTCTGCAGCCCGCGCGCGAGACTCGTCCCCACCCGCTGCTTGAGCCAGCGCAGCGCCTGCAGGCTGCCGACCGCGTGGTCCAGGTGGTAGTAGAGCCGGGGCGGCACGTGCGGCAGGAGCGGCGAGTGCCGCTGCCCGAGCAGGGCGAACATCTGGTGGGGCTCCAGACCCATGTAGCGCGGCAGGTTCTCGTACCACTGCGCGCTGTGCCGGGCGGCGCTCTGCACGGAGAGCAGGGCCTGCTTCCGCTCCCTTTCGTACGTCACCAGAGCACCCGGAAGCCCCTCCGGGGCGGCGCCCGGGGCCACCGACCCCAGCGCTCGGGCCAGGCTCATGGCGTCGCGGAGCGCCAGGGTGGTGCCCGCGCCGATCGAGTAGTGGGTCGTATGCGCGGCGTCACCGATCAGGGCGAGGTTGCCGTGGGACCAGGACGCGTTGGTGACGGTCGGGAAGGTCTGCCACTGGGCGGGCCCCGCGCCGGTGCGGCCGAGCAGCCCGTGGCCGTCGAGCAGATCGGCGAAGAGCTTCTCCAGCAGTCGCAGGGCCTCGTCGTGGTCGAGCCGGTCGAGACCGAGCGCGGTCCAGGTCTCGGCGGAGCACTCGACGACGCAGGTGCTGCGGTCCGCGCTGAAGCCGTAGGCGTAGCACCAGATCCACCCGTGGCCGGTCTCCACGAAGGCGAAGGTGAAGGCGGTGAAGACCCGGCTCGTGCCGAGCCAGATGAAGCGGTTGGCGCCGGTGGACACCTGCGTACCGAACTGCGTCGCGTGTTCGGTGCGGAGCCGGCTGTGCGCGCCGTCGCCCGCGACGACGAGGTCCGCCTCGGGCAGGTCGTCCCGCGTCGCGATCTCCGTGCCGTACTCGATCCTGACCCCCAGCGACCGCGCCCGGTCGGCGAAGATCGAGCGCAGCCGGTGGCGGCCGATGGCGTGTCCGGGGTCCCCGTCGTGCGCGGTGGTCCGGTCGCCGATGCGGGCGAAGCCGCCCTTCCAGCGCACGGACTGCTCTTCGACGAGGCGGGCGGACTCGGGATCGTGGGCGGTGAGGTCCGTCAGGAGGTCGGGCCAGTACGTCACGCCCCAGCCCTGGCTGGTGTCGGCGTCGTGGCGCTCGTACACCGTGATCTCGTGGGCCGGGTCCTGGAGCTTGGCGAGGACGGCCAGGTACAGAGAAGCAGGACCGCCGCCGACGCAAACGATCTTCACATGGGCTCCCGTTGTCTTCTGTCGCTTCGTGGAGCTTCTGCCGCTTCGTGGAGCTTCTGCCGCTTCATGGAGGGCGGCGGGCGAAGGGGCCCGGATTCCCGGGGCCTCCCGGCGACCGGCAGGGAGAAGCGTCCGCAGAAGGACAACGTAGGCGCCACCGGCGGGATCACGGCCGAAGGCAGGCCCGGTGTTGACGCCTGCACCGGCCACACTCCGGCTACGCCCCGACCCCGCACCGGCCCCGCGCCCGCGGCACCCGCCGCACCCGCCGCCCGGGTCCGCCTCCGGCACTGCCACGTGGCCGAAGACGGACTCGCACGGAAGGAGTACGGAAGGAGTACCGAAGGAGCACGGAAGGAGTGGAGAGGGAGAGCGGGGAGAGGAGGCGGGGAGAGGAGCGCGGGCCCGGTCGCGTGCCTACTGGACGGCCGGCAACGCGTTCGTGACCGGGGCGACCAGGTCGGTGACCTGGTGCAGCTCGTTCAGCCGCTGGAGTCCGCCGAGCTGGCTCTCGACGGTCGGCACCTGGGCGCGCTGCTCCTCGGGGATGCCGGACGTGCCGAGCGAGTCGACCGCGCTGAGCACCGAGGGCGTGCCCGCCTCGTGGGTCTGCGGGGCGGCCTGGGCGGCCGGGGTGGCCAGGGCCGCGGCTCCGGCGGCCAGCGAAACGGCGGCGATGATGCGTCGTGCTGATGTCATGCCCTCAGCAACGGGCGAACCGCCCGAAGGACACGGGTCCGGCGCCTCTCTCACTCATCTGCAGGGCGGATGTACGGGACACTCGCCCCGGCGACCGGCGACCATCGGCCCCTCGTCCGGACTACCCGCACCGCGTTTCCCGCCCGAGGGCGTCACCCCAGGTCAACGAGGCTCCGAACCGGCGTCGTTCACACGTGCGGTCGCGGCATGGACTTGCCGTCCGCGCGCGGATGGCGCCGTCGCCGTCCAGGTTGATTCTGCGCGCGGCACGCCCGTGCCGTCGCACTCTCCCCTGGAAAGGAATCCCCATGCGTGGCTTCGTCAAGACCGCAGCAGTCGGCGCGCTCGTCGCTCCCCTCGTCCTGGGCGGCGCCGGTCTCGCCTCCGCGTCCTCGGGCGGTGACGGCCCCGCGTACGAGAAGTTCCAGAAGGCCGCGAACGCAAACGGCGGCTCCTGCACGATGACGGTCAGCGGCTTCACCCCGGACGGCAGGGCCTACTTCCGTACGGTCACGCGCCAGGCCGGACCGACGGGCGCGTCGGAGAGCTCGACGGGATCGCGTTCCTGACTCCGCCTCACCCCGCCTGTCGGTGCCATGTCACCCCATTAGTGCATAGGGCAAGAATCCGCGTAATCATTCGCTGACAGAATGTCATCGCAGGTCATCGCCTTTTGAGACAAGGAAGCCGACGGCCCGTCACGCTCGCCCGACCGATCTCGGCAGGCGCTTTCGTGCGGATCTGCTCACGGTGTTCACGGCAGGGCCGAGCGGGTGGGCCCTGGCCGCGGCCGTCGGGATCCCTCCCGAACGCCCTGACGGGGCACGGCCGCCCCGATGCCCGCACCGCACATCGAAAGGAATGCGTCTCATGCGCAAGTTTGCCAAGGCGATCGCCGTCGGAGCCGTTGTCGTCCCGGTCGTCCTCGGAGGTGCCACCGTCGCCTCCGCGCACGACGGCCCGGGCTACGAGAAGTCCGACAACTCGGCGACCGTCGACGGCGGCACGTCGTCCAAGACCAAGAGCGGCTTCACCGAGGACGGGACTGCGTACTTCATGAAGTCCTCCAAGACGGCGAACTCCACCGGCGCCACCGGTAACTCGACCGGTTCGCATTCCTGACCCAAGGGATTGGCTCTCTCGGAGCCACCGGGCACAAGGGCCCCGAGGGAGCACCCCTCGGGGCCCTTGTGCCCG
>NZ_LIRJ01000641.1 GCF_001419745.1 Streptomyces silaceus
CGCGGCCTTCGCCTCGACGGTCGCCGTGCACCACCGGGGCCGCCGCGGGGCCACAGTCGGCTTCGGTCTGATCACCGCGGTGTTCGCGTACACGCTGGTGGCGAACGTCGTGGAGCGTCCCGACGGCATCAAGATCGCGGCGCTGTTCATCCTCGGGATCGTGGTCACCTCCTTCGCCTCGCGGGTGCACCGCGCCTTCGAACTGCGCTCGGCGGGCGTGGTGTTCGACGAGGAGGCGCTACGGCTGATCGACGAGGTCGCCGCGTCGGGCCCGGTACGGATCATCGCGAACGAGCCCCAGGAGCACAGCACCGTCGAGTACCGCGCCAAGGAGTACAGCCAGCGCGAGCAGACGCACATCCCCGGCGGCAAGCCCGTGCTGTTCCTGGAGGTGTTCGTCCGCAACTCCTCGGACTTCACCGCCGAGTTGGCGGTCCAGGGGGACCGCAAGCACGGCGCGCGGCGGCTGCGCGCCACCGGCCCCGGCGTCCCCAACACCATCGCCGCGGTCCTCCTGGAGATCCGCGACCGCACGGGGCAGGTGCCGCACGCCTACTTCAACTGGACCGAGGGCGACCCGGTCGGGCATCTGCTGCGCTTCCTCGTCTTCGGCGACGGCGAGGTCGCGCCGGTCACCCGCGAGGTCCTGCGCCGCGCGGAGCAGGACCCGGCGCGCCGGCCGCGGGTGCACGTCGGCTGACGGACGCGGCTAGGCCCTCAGCTCGGCGAGGCGCGCGAGGGCGTCCTTCACGGACTCCTGCTGTTCCTCGGTGAGCCGGAGGCCGTCCGCTTGCCCGAGGAAGCGCTCGGCCAGGTCCTCGTCGCCGAGCCGCTGGGCGATGTCGCCGCGCAGGACGAGGAGGCGCAGGTGCTGTTCGGGGGTGGGCCGCTCGTCGCCCAGGCCGAGGGCCCGGTCGATGATCTTCGCGGCGCCCGGCAGGTCCTCCTTGGAGTCGGCGAACAGGTCGGCCATGTGCAGCGCGCGGGCGAAGGGGTCCTTGGGCGCGGGCCGGTGCGAGGGGTCGTCGCTGATCGGCTGCCCCACGCGGATGCTGTTGCCGCCGGGGTCGGTCATCAGGAACTGCCGCACGCCGTAGGACATGTCCTTCAGCGGGCCGATGCGGGGCAGTCCCCGACCGGGGATCCTGCCGTACGCCGCCTTGAGCCCGGCGCGGAAGGCGGTGTGCAGCGCCTCGACGT
>NZ_LIRJ01000642.1 GCF_001419745.1 Streptomyces silaceus
CGGCGTCGCGCTGCTCTTCCGTGAGCTCAAGCGCCTCGGCGACGACGACGTCCTGCTGGGCTGAGAGGGAAAGTTTCACCGTGACTGCCACTACTGACCTGGTGTCGTACGAGGAAGCCCTCGCGACGTACGACCCCGTCATGGGCCTCGAGGTCCATGTCGAGCTCGGCACCAAGACCAAGATGTTCTGCGGCTGCTCGACCGCGCTCAAGCAGGACGCGAACAGCCAGACCTGCCCGACCTGCCTCGGCCTGCCCGGCGCGCTGCCGGTCGTGAACGAGATCGGCGTCGAGTCGGCCATCAAGATCGGCCTCGCGCTCAACTGCGAGATCGCCGAGTGGTGCCGCTTCGCCCGGAAGAACTACTTCTATCCGGACATGCCGAAGAACTTCCAGACCTCCCAGTACGACGAGCCGATCGCCTTCAACGGCTATCTGGACGTCCAGCTGGAGGACGGCGAGGTCTTCCGCGTGGAGATCGAGCGCGCCCACATGGAGGAGGACACCGGCAAGTCCACGCACGTGGGTGGCGCGACGGGCCGCATCCACGGCGCCTCGCACTCCCTGCTGGACTACAACCGCGCGGGCATCCCTCTCATCGAGATCGTCACCAAGCCCATCGAGGGCGCGGGCGAGCGCGCCCCCGAGGTCGCCAAGGCGTACGTCGCCGAGCTGCGCGAGCTCATCAAGGCGCTCGGCGTCTCCGAGGCCCGCATGGAGCAGGGCCAGATGCGCTGCGACGTGAACCTCTCGCTGCGCCCCAAGGGCCAGGAGAAGTTCGGCACGCGCTCCGAGACGAAGAACGTGAACTCGCTGCGTTCCGTCGAGCGCGCCGCGCGCTACGAGATCCAGCGCCACGCGGCCGTGCTCTCCTCGGGCGGCACGATCATCCAGGAGACCCGTCACTTCCACGAGGACGACGGTTCCACGACGTCGGGCCGGGTGAAGGAGGAGGCGGAGGACTACCGCTACTTCCCGGAGCCCGACCTGGTGCCGGTCGCCCCGTCCCGCGAGTGGGTCGAGGAGCTGCGCGCCGGTCTGCCGGAGCTGCCGCGGGTGCGCCGCAACCGCCTCCGCGAGGAGTGGGGCATCTCCGAGCACGACATGCAGTCGATCCTCAACGCCGACGCCATCGGCCCGATCGTCGCCACCATCAACGCGGGCGCGGACGCCGCGTCGGCCCGCAAGTGGTGGATGGGCGAGCTGGCGAGGAACGCCAACGAGCAGGGTGTGGAGCTCGGTTCGCTCCCGATCACCCCGGAGCACGTGGCCCGGGTGACCGAGCTCGTGTCCGCCGGTGACCTGAACGACAAGCTGGCCCGCCAGG
>NZ_LIRJ01000643.1:0-677 GCF_001419745.1 Streptomyces silaceus
GGATGCGCATGCTGGGCGCCGAGGTCGTCGCCGTGAAGTCCGGCAGCCGCACCCTCAAGGACGCCATCAACGAGGCGTTCCGCGACTGGGTCGCCAACGTCGACCGCACGCACTACCTCTTCGGCACCGTCGCCGGACCCCACCCCTTCCCGGCCATGGTCCGCGACTTCCACCGCGTCATCGGCGTCGAGGCCCGCCGGCAGATCCTGGAGCGGGCCGGACGCCTNNCCTCATCGGCTGCGAGCCCGCCGGACACGGCGTGGAGACCGGCGAGCACGCGGCGACCCTGACCGCGGGCGAGCCGGGCATCCTGCACGGATCGCGTTCGTACGTCCTCCAGGACGAGGAGGGCCAGATCACCGAGCCCTACTCGATCTCGGCGGGCCTCGACTACCCGGGCATCGGCCCCGAGCACGCCTACCTCAAGGACAGCGGCCGCGGCGAGTACCGCGCGGTCACCGACGACGCGGCGATGCAGGCCCTGCGCCTGCTGTCCAGGACCGAGGGCATCATCCCGGCCATCGAGTCCGCGCACGCCCTCGCGGGCGCGCTGGAGGTCGGCAAGGAGCTCGGCAAGGACGGGCTGATCGTCGTCAACCTCTCCGGACGCGGCGACAAGGACATGGACACGGCCGCGCGCTACTTCGGCCTGTACGACACGGACGCCACCGTCGACG
>NZ_LIRJ01000643.1:775-1066 GCF_001419745.1 Streptomyces silaceus
CGGGTTCCCGACCGTCGACGGCGGCATCGAGGCGGTCAAGGCCGCCTTCGAGGGCGGCGCCGACGTGGTCGAGGTCGGCCTGCCGCACTCCGACCCGGTGCTCGACGGCCCGGTCATCCAGACCGCCGACGACATCGCGCTGCGCGGCGGCCTCAAGATCCGTGACGTGATGCGCACGGTCCGCGAGGCCCACGAGGCGACCGGCAAGCCGGTGCTCGTCATGACGTACTGGAACCCCATCGACCGCTACGGCGTGGAGCGCTTCACCGCCGAGCTGGCCGAGGCGGGCGG
>NZ_LIRJ01000644.1 GCF_001419745.1 Streptomyces silaceus
CGGCGAGCCCCGCGGCGACCGCCACCAGGACGACCGTGACCAGCGCGGACACGGCGGGACGCACCACCCGGTGCAGCGCGTCGAGGGCGCGGGGCAGCGGGGTGCGCCGCGAGGCGAGCAGCGCGACGAGCAGGACGCCCGCCACCCAGATCGTCCCGCCGAGGAGCGTCGCCCCGGTCTCCACGGTGAAGCCGACCGAGGCCTTCGCCTTCATCAGGTCCCCGAGCCGGTCGGGCAGCAGTCCGCCGATGTCCCCGATCCCGCCGGGCAGTTTGTCGCCGATGCCGCCCGGTAACTGGTCGAGCCCCTTGTCGATGCCCTTGTCGATGCCGAGCTGCTTGCCGTCGATCGTGATGACGTCGTGCCCCACCCAGGCGAGCCCCGCGAGCATCGCCGCGAAGAGGGCGATCACCGCGCCCACGCGCGCGACGAGTTCGGCGGGCGCGACGACGGCTCCCGCCCCGCGCAGGGAGCGCAGGAAGAAGGAGGTGAGCAGCAACGCGCCCACCAGGCCGACGCCGAGTGGCGCGATGTCGATCGCGGTGGTCGCCTCGGCGCCGTCCAGGCCGAACGCCGAGACGTCGCCGGACGGCGTGACCGAACCGCCCACGCCGAGCGCGACGGTCGCCGCCGTCATCGGCCCGAGCGAGCCCACCGCGTCCGCGCCGAGCAGATGCAGTCCGAGCGCGGCGGTCCCCGCCATGCCGATCAGCGCCCAGCTCACGGCGGCGATCGCGGAGAGCACGACGTCGCCCCACCGCACGCCCCGGCGCTCGCCCTTGTGTGAGACGTGGCTGACGTGTGAGACGGCCTCCATCAGGAACCCCCGAACCGCAGCGCTTTGCCCCATATGTGCGGGATGCGCTCAATGAGCATGATCCGTGTGCACTGATGGGGACTGATGGGCGCTTACCACTCTCCGGGCCGTTTTCTTCCCCGTCAACGGGGCAACCCCTGACGCCCGTACGCAGTCTTCACAAGGCCCGACTTTCGGTCAGAGGCCTCCGCCTGAAATAGTTCCTCCCGATGTTCGACATCCCTAGACTCCCCATCGATGGGGGCTAGCTCGGGGGACAACTCAGTGGGGCATGGAGTGCCGGAACTCGTACTGGAATTGAATGGAAGGACCTGGACCCTCGACGCGTCCAGGCCGTACACCCTCGGACGCGATCCGCAGGGAGACATCTCGCTCGACGACGCCAGGGTCTCCTGGCGGCACGCGACGATCAGCTGGAGCGGGCGCAGTTGGGTCATTGAGGACCACGGCAGTACCAATGGCACCTTTGTGCAGGGCCAGCGGATCCACCAGATGGAAATCGGCCCTGGTTCGGCGGTGCATCTGGGCAACGCGACCGACGGTCCGCGGCTGAACCTGTCCGGCAGCGCCTCGGGCGCGGCCGCCGCGGCTGCCGTGTCCGCGCCGCAGCAGGCCCAGCAGCAGGCCGCGCCGCAGCACGCGCCCCAGCAGCCCCAGCAGGAGGCGCCGGGCTGGGCCGGGCAGGCCCCGCACCAGCAGGCACCCCAGCAGCAGGCCCCGTACCAGGCGCAGCAGCAGGGCTGGCAGCAACAGCAGCCCCAGCAGCAGCACCAGCCGCACGTGCCCCAGCAGCAGGGCGGGCCCGCCGAGGCGTACGCGCAGAAGACTCCTGGTTCCGGTGGCGCCGCGGGGGCACCGCCGGTCTACGGCGACCGCAGCCCGACGACGTTCCACCAGTTGGCGCTCGGCCGCAAGATGCGCATCGGCCGTGCCCTGGAGAACGAGCTCGTCGTCTCCGACCTGCAGGTCTCGCGCCACCACGCCGAGTTCACGGCGACGCCCGACGGCCGCTTCGAGATCCACGACCTCGGGTCCCACAACGGCACGTACGTCAACGGCCAGCCGATCCCGAAGTCCTCCACGGTCCTGATCGGCCCGAACGACATCGTCGGCGTCGGCCACTCGACCTTCCGCCTCGTCGGCGGACAGCTCGAAGAGTTCGTCGACACCGGTGACGTCTCCTTCTCGGCCCGCCACCTCACGGTCACGGTCGACGGCGGCAAGCAGATCCTCAAGGACGTCTCCTTCGGCGTCCCGGAGAAGTCGCTCATCGCGGTCATCGGCCCCTCGGGTTCCGGAAAGTCCACCCTGCTCAAGGCGCTCACCGGCTACCGGCCCGCCAACCAGGGCGACGTCCTCTACGACAACCGGAACCTCTACAAGCAGTTCGCCGAGCTGCGTCAGCGCATCGGTCTGGTCCCGCAGGACGACATCCTGCACAAGGAGCTGACCGTCAAGAAGGCCCTCAAGTACGCGGCCAAGCTGCGCTTCCCCGCGGACACCACGGAGGCCGAGCGCGAGTCCCGCATCGACGAGGTGCTGCGCGAGCTCAAGCTGGACATCCACAAGGAGAAGAAGGTCACCTCCCTCTCCGGTGGCCAGCGCAAGCGCGTGTCGGTGGCCCTCGAACTGCTGACCAAGCCCTCGCTGATCTTCCTGGACGAGCCGACCTCCGGCCTCGACCCGGGCATGGACCGCGACGTCATGCAGCTGCTGCGCGGCCTCGCCGACGACGGCCGCACGGTCCTCGTCGTCACGCACTCGGTCGCCGAGCTGGCGATCTGCGACAAGCTCCTGGTGATGGCGCCGGGCGGTTCGGTGGCGTACTTCGGCCCGCCGGAGGAAGCCCTCAACTTCTTCGGCTACGGCACCTGGGCCGACGTCTTCTCGGCCTTCGAGAACTACCGCGACTACGACTGGGCGGGCCGCTGGAAGGGCTCGCAGCACTACCAGATGTACGCCGCGGACATCGACGCCGTCGCCGCGCAGTCCGTACCGATGCCGCCGCCGCAGGCGGTCAGACCGCCGAAGCCGCAGGGCTGGGGCCCACAGCTGTGGACCCTGATCCGCCGCTATGTGTCGGTGATCGCCTCCGACAAGGGCTTCATGGGCCTGATGGTGATCCTGCCCGCGGTCCTCGGTGTCGTCAGCGTCGTCATTCCGGCGGACTTCGGTCTGGGACCGCCCAAGCCGCCGGCCAAGTTCAACGGCGACGCGGGCACGATCATGCTGATCCTCGCGGTCGGCATGTGCTTCTCGGGCGCCGCGAACTCGGTACGTGAGCTGATCAAGGAACGGGTCATCTACGAACGGGAACGGGCGACCGGCCTGTCCCGCTCGGCGTACCTGATGTCGAAGGTCATCGTTCTCGGCCTCATCACGGCCATCCAGGGCGTCATCATCTGCGCCATCGGCTTCGCCCCGCGCGAGCTGCCGAAGGAAGGCCTGATCATGCCGCCGGCCGCGGAGATCTGCCTGACGATCATCGCGCTCGGGTTCACCTCGATGATGTTCGGCCTGGTCATCTCCTCGCTGGTGAAGACCGCCGAGAAGACCATGCCGCTCCTGGTGATGTTCGCGATCGTCCAGGTCGTCTTCACCGGCGTGCTCTTCCAGATCTACGGTTCGCCGGGCCTGGAGCAGTTCGCCTGGCTGATGCCGTCCCGCTGGGCCATCGCGGGCGCGGGCTCCACCCTGGACCTCGCGCACCTGATGCCGCCGTGGGACCCGAAGAAGCCGAACGACCTGGACCCGTTGTGGGAGCACTCGGTCGGCCAGTGGGGCCTCAACATCACGGTCCTGCTGCTGCTCGGCATCGCCTGCGGCTTCGCGGTCGCGCGCCTGCTGCGCCGGCACGAGCCGGAGGTCATGCGCAAGTAAGTGCCCCGGGCACACGAGAAGGGCGGCACCCCGCGCGGGGTGCCGCCCTTCGGCGTCCGTGGGCCTCGTCTTCGGCTGAAGAGGTCCGTTGATCAGGCGATCAAGGCTCAGTAGGCGCCGTTCACGTTGTCGATCGAGCCGTACTTGTCGGCCGCGTAGTTGGCGGCGGCCGTGATGTTGGCGACCGGGTCGTAGATGTTCGTCGACGTGCCGTCGACGTGGTACGCGTTGAACGTCGGCTGGATGACCTGGAGCAGGCCGATCGACGGGGTGCCGTTGATGGCGTTGACGTCCCAGCCGTTCATGGCGTTCGGGTTGCCCGTGGACTCGCGCATGATGTTGCGGTGCAGGCCATCGTAGGAACCGGGGATGCCCTTGGACTTCATGATGTCCAGGGACTGGCGGATCCAGCCGTCCAGGTTGTTGGCGTAGACGGGCTTGCGGGCGGCGGCGCGGCTCGCGGCCTCCTTGGCCTTCCGCTCGTCCTCGGCCTTCTTCTTCGCGGCGGCCTCGTCGGCGGCCTTCTTGTCGGCGGCGGCCTTCGCGGCGGCGGCCTTGGCCTGCTTGTCGGCGTTCGACTGCTGCTTGGAGACGCTCGCGTGGACCGTCTGCTGCGCGTCGGTGGACGCGGCGAAGGCCACGGGGGAGACGTCGGCGGCCTGGGTGGTGGCCTCGGAGCTGCCCGGCACGAGGGAGAACGCGAGGGCGGCGGCGCCGAGCGTGGCGACACCGGCGATCGAGAACTTCTGGGTCTTGGTCAGGGCGTTGCGACTATGACCAGGGGTGCTGTGCGTGGACATGCGAGTGGACCTCTTCGAATAGCGGAGGTCGCTCTGGTCCGGCGGGGGACAGGTTGCTTCTCCGGCACAAACGCCGCGGTGGTGAGACCGCGGCGCCGAGCGACGGGAGCAATTCTTAGCGGGCGCAAAATTCTGTGGCAAAGGCGTGACGTACGATCCCGGGTAGTGGATCAGGGGGTGCACCGATGCCTTTGACGGCCGCGCACCCCCGGTACATAAAGGGATTCCTTATCCACTAGGGACCTTCGTACGTGATGTGCGTCCTATGCGCGGGCTCACATCGGACGGGTAACAGTCTCACCAACCGTTGCCCCAGCAACGCTCTCAGTGAGGAGCGCCCTCCCGTAGGAGGAGGTGGACGTCGCCGAACTCGTGCCACAGGTAGAGACGGCGTACCGCCTCCGCGTACCCCCGCTCCACCGCCGCCCGGCCCGCGACGGCCTCCAGCATCAGCAGATGCGAGGCCTCCGGCTCATGGAGCCCGGTCAGCAGGCCGTCCACCACCCGCACCCCCCGCTCCGGCGTCACCACGAGCTCGGTCCGGCCCGCCGCCGCCCGCACCACACCCTCGGCCCCCGCCGCCGACTCGACGGCCCGCAACGCCGTCGTACCGACCGCCACCACGCGG
>NZ_LIRJ01000645.1:0-169 GCF_001419745.1 Streptomyces silaceus
CGTCGCCGTCGAAGGTGAAGATCACCCGGGCCGAGCCGTTGTCCATCAGGAGGCGGCGGAGGATCTTGATGTGGTCGCCGCCGAAGGCGGTGCCGCAGGTCGCGATGGCGGTGGTAATGCCGGCGAGGTGGCAGGCCATCACGTCGGTGTAGCCCTCGACGACGACGGC
>NZ_LIRJ01000645.1:272-4491 GCF_001419745.1 Streptomyces silaceus
CGGTCGATGGGGCCGCGGCGGCCCTCCTGGGAGAGGCCGGAGAGGGTCAGCTCCTTGTCGGTGAAGCCCTTGCCGCGCAGATAGCGGGTGAGGTGGTCCCAGCCGGCCGGGCTGTAACCGACGCCGAAGTGCGCGGCGGCCGCCTGGTCGAAGCCGCGCTCGGCCAGGAAGGCACGGCCGATCTCGGCCTCGGCGGACTCCAGCTGCTCCACGTAGAACTGCGCGGCGATCTTGTGGGCCTCGACGAGGCGGATGCGCTCGCCGCGCTGGTGCGCGGGGTTGTACCCGCCCTCCTCGTAGCGCAGCGTGATGCCCGCCTGGGCGGCGAGGCGCTCGACCGTCTCCGAGAACGTGAGGTGGTCGATCTTCATCACGAAGGCGATGGTGTCGCCGCCCTCCTGGCAGCCGAAGCAGTGGAAGAGTCCCTTGCTCGGGCTGACCTGGAAGGACGGCGACTTCTCGTCGTGGAAGGGGCACAGGCCCTTGAGGTTTCCGCCCCCGGCGTTGCGCAGCTGGAGGTAGTCGGAGACCACGGCGTCGATCGGGACCGCGTCCCGGACCGCCTTCACGTCTTCGTCATTGAT
Organism: Streptomyces silaceus; assembly: GCF_001419745.1. Lineage (GTDB taxonomy): Bacteria > Actinomycetota > Actinomycetes > Streptomycetales > Streptomycetaceae > Streptomyces > Streptomyces silaceus. The sequence continues at coordinate 857 of NZ_LIRJ01000645.1, forward strand.
CCTGCCTGCCACGTAGGAATACTACGGCGCCCCTGTGACACTCTCGTCCGGCCGGTCACGACAGGAGCGACGCCAGGGGGGTCGAGGGGTCGGCGAGGGCGTGCGGGTCGGGGCGGGTGCCCTGGCGGATCAGCTGCTGGATGGGCTCCGTGACGTCCCACACATTCACGTTCATGCCCGCGAGCACCTGGCCGTCGGCGAGCCAGAAGGCGATGAACTCCCGCTTGCCCGCGTCGCCTCGCACGACGACCTGGTCGTACGTCCCCGGGGGCGCCCAGCCCGAGTACTCCAGGCCCACGTCGTACTGGTCGGAGAAGAAGTAGGGCACGCGGTCGTAGGTGACGTCCTGGCCGAGCATCGCGCGGGCCGCGGCCGGGCCGCCGTTGAGGGCGTTCGCCCAGTGCTCGACGCGCAGCCGGCGGTCGAACAGCGGGTGGTGGAGGGCGGCCACGTCGCCCGCGGCGTGGATGTCGGGGTCCGAGGTGCGCAGCGAGGCGTCGACGGCGATGCCGCCGCCGTGCGCGCGGTCGACCAGTTCGAGGCCCGCGGACTCGGCGAGGGCGGTGCGCGGGGCGGCGCCGATCGCGGCGAGCACGTCGTGCGCGGGGTGCTCCTCGCCGTCGTCGGTGCGCGCGGCAAGGACCATGCCGTCCTGGCCGGTGATCTCGGTCAGGCGGGCGCCGAAGTGGAAGCGGACGCCGTGCTCGGCGTGCAGGTCGGTGAACATCTGGCCGATCTCGGGGCCGAGGACGGCGTGCAGCGGGGTCGCCTCGGACTCGACGACGGTGACCTCCGCGCCGTATTCGCGGGCGGCCGCGGCGACCTCCAGGCCGATCCAGCCGGCGCCCGCGATCACCAGGTGGCCGTTGTCCCTGCCGAGGGCGGCGAGCACGTGGCGGAGGCGGTCGGCGTGCGCGAGGCGGCGCAGGTGGTGGACGCCGGCGAGGCCGGTGCCGGGGACGTCGAGGCGGCGGGGCTCGGCGCCGGTGACCAGGAGCAGCTTGTCGTAGTGGATGACGGTGCCCTCGCCCAGGCGCACGGCCTTGGCGTCGCGGTCGATGGCGACGACGGTCTGCCCGAGGTGCAGTTCGACGTCGGCCTGCGCGTACCACCCCGGTTCGTGGACGAAGACGCTGTCGCGCTCCTCCTTGCCCAGGAGGTAGCCCTTGGACAGGGGCGGGCGCTCGTAGGGGTGGTCCCGTTCGTCACCGATGAGGATCACCCGGCCGGTGAAGCCCTCGGAACGGAGGGTCTCGGCCGCCTTGGCGCCGGCCAGACCTCCTCCGACAATGACGAACGTCTGATCCGCGTCGACCACTTCATGCCTCCTTGCCGGGGGTACCGGGGGTGTACCCCGGAAGAACACAGACTTGCCTCTGGGACGTGCCGCCACAGGGAGCGTCCCGCACGGAGCGTGATGGGGGAAGGGGGCGTGGCCCCAACTGGCCACATCTCGTCACGCCCCGTGGTCACTTCATGGTCACTTACCGTCGTTCCCCTAGGGCCTCGCCGTCAGTCGGGTGTGCAGGGCGCGGGCCGCGGCGTCGGTGAGGGACGCGATCTGGTCGACCACGACGCGCTGGGCGGCGCGGTCGTCGGGTGCCGCGTCGTACAGCGCGCGGAACTGCGGGTCGAGGCCGTCGGGGGCGCGGGCGGTGAGCGCCTCGGCGAGCTCGGCGACGACGACGCGCTGGTCCGCGCGGAGCCGCTCCTGGGCGGGGCGCTGCATCACATAGCGGTCGGCGACGGCCTTGAGGACCGCGCACTCGTGGCGCGCGGCGCGGGGGACGACGAGCTCGGCGGCGTAGCGCGTGAGGGGGCCCTTGCCGTACCGCGCGCGGGTGGCGGTCTCCGCGGCCAGGCAGAAGCGGCCGATGAGCTGGCTGGTGGCGTCCTTCAAGCGGGCCTGGGCGACGGCCGATCCGTCGTAGCCGTGCGGCCACCACTCCTGGTCGAGGAGGCGGTCGAGGGCCCGCGCGAGCTCTTCGGGGTCGGTGTCCTCCGGTACGTAGCGTCCGATGGCCACCTCGAAGATGTCGCGGCGCTCGGGCTCCGCGTGCAGGGCGTTCGGGTCGATGTGCCCGGCGTGCAGGCCGTCCTCGAAGTCGTGGACCGAGTACGCGACGTCGTCCGACCAGTCCATGACCTGCGCCTCGAAGCAGGTGCGCTGGCCCGGGGCCTCCTTGCGGACCCAGTCGAAGACCGGGCGGTCGTCTTCGTAGACACCGAATTTGGGTGACTGCGGGTCGGTGGGGTGGGCGCCGCGCGGCCAGGGGTACTTGGTGGCGGCGTCCAGGGCGGCGCGGGTGAGGTTGAGGCCGACGCTGACCAGGTCGCCGCCGGCTTCGGAGGGGACGAAGCGCTTGGGCTCGATGCGGGTGAGGAGCCTGAGCGACTGGGCGTTGCCCTCGAAGCCGCCGCAGTCGGCCGCCACTTCGTTCAGCGCCTGTTCGCCGTTGTGCCCGAAGGGAGGGTGGCCCAGGTCGTGGGAGAGGCAGGCCGTCTCCACCAGGTCGGGGTCGCAGCCGAGGGCGGCGCCCAGCTCGCGGCCCACCTGGGCGCACTCCAGGGAGTGCGTGAGGCGGGTGCGGGCGCTGGCGTCCCAGGCCTGGCTCCTGGTGCCGGGCGTGACGACCTGCGTCTTGCCCGCGAGTCGGCGCAGCGCCGCGGAGTGCAGGACGCGCGCGCGGTCGCGCTGGAAGGCCGTGCGCCCCGGCCTCTTGTCCGGCTCGGCGGCCCATCGCTCGACGGCTGTCTCGTCGTAGGCGCTGTAGGCGTCGTATCGCGCGTTCGGTGCTGTGCCTTCCATGCACCGACAGTAGACGCAAGCAGTGACAAAGGAGGATCTGGCCCCTCGGATCCGGCCGTGCGGATCGGATCGGGTGCGGGGCTGGTGGGGCGTCAGGCCGCGGTGAGACGACGGTGTTCGGGCCGGTGCGGGGCGGTGCGTGCCCGGTCGTAGCGGTGCAGGACGAGCCGGGCGAGGGCCGGGTGGGTACCGAGCGGGGCCGAGGCGATCCAGGGGGCGGCGGTCGCGCTCTGGGTGGCGAAGCGGCCGGGCGCGGTGAAGTACGCGGCGACGGCGGCGCGGTCGCGGCCCTGGGCGGCCAGGGAGGCGAGGGCGTCCGGCACGCTGCGGGCGCAGGCCGCGGTGGGAGCCGCGTAGGCGGGGACGACGGGGACGCCCAGGCGCTCGGCGAGCAGTGCGGCGGCGGTCTCGGCGTCGGCGGCGGCCTCCGGGTCGCGGGAGCCGGCGGCGGCGAGGACCACGCCGTGCCGGGAGCGCGCGGCCCGCCCCGGGGGCCGTGCGGGCCAGCCCGATTCGACGAGCCGGGCGTGCAGGGCCTCGGCGAGCAGCGGGTGCGGGCCGAGCGGGTCCGCGACGCGGGTCTCGACGTGCGGGGCGGCCGCGGCAGCCCGGGGGATGTCGCGCTTGACGTGCTGGCCCCTGCCGAGGAGCAGCGGCACGAGCACGGCCCGGCCGCCGGGGTGCGCGGCGAGGGTGTCGGTGAGCAGCGGTTCGTTCAGCTCGATGTGGCCGAGGCGGACGGCGAGGCCGGGCCGCAGCGCGCGGATCCGCTCGGCGAGGGCGGTGGCGGTTTCGAGGGCGCGCGGGTCGCGGCTGCCGTGGGCGA
>NZ_LIRJ01000646.1 GCF_001419745.1 Streptomyces silaceus
GTGCCGGGAGTGTGGGGGGTGAGGAGGGTGAGGAGGGTGGCTGGGTGGTTTTCGGTGTTTTTGTGGCTTTTCTGGGTGAGTTCAGGGCAGGCGAGGGCAAGGCTCCTCCTGGGAGCGTCGTGGCGTGGGATGCCCTCTCACCGTAGGCTCGTCCCGACTTGCCTTCCAGTGCATCTTTTGCAGGGGATGAATGCGTGTGACGCAATCCGGATCCGCCCCCGGAGGACCCGCCGGTCCCGGCGGGCTCGACCTCAATCTGCTGCAGGCCCTCGACGTCCTGCTGGAGGAGCAGAGCGTGTCCGGGGCCGCCCGCCGGCTCCATCTCTCCGAGCCCGCGATGAGCCGCACCCTCGGGCGCATCCGCAAGGCGCTCGGCGACCCGGTCCTCGTGCGGGCCGGTCGGCAGATGGTGCCGACGCCGCACGCGCTGGCGCTGCGGGCGGAGGTGAGCGTGGTGGTGGAGCGGGCCCGCGCGCTCTTCACCGGGCCCGGCGCGGTGGACCTGCGCACGATCTCCCGTACGTTCTCGATCCTCGGTTCCGACGCGTTCGCCGCCGCCTACGGCCCGGCGCTCTTCGCCCGCGCCGCCGACGAGGCCCCGGGGGTGCGTCTCCGCTTCCTCGGGGAGAGTCACGTGGACACGCCCGTGCTCCGGCAGGGCGACGCCGACCTGGAGCTCGGCGTCATCGACTCGACGGCGCCCGAGGTGCGGGTGGAGCACTTCCGCGACGACCGGATGCTCGGTCTCGTACGGGCCGGACACCCGCTGCTCAAGGGGAAGTTGACGCCCCGTCGGTTCGCCGCGGCGGACCATCTGACCGTCTCGCGCAGGGGCCGCCTCGCCGGGCCCGTGGACACCGCGCTCGCCGAACTCGGCCTGAACCGGCGGGTGGTGGGCAGCGTGGCGACGTTCTCGTCGTCCGTCTTCGTGCTGCTCAGCACGGACCTGGTGGGCCTCGCCGCCGCCTGGGCCTGCCCGCTCGCGGAGTCCCTCGGCCTGGTCGCCTTCGAGATCCCCCTCGGCCTGCCGCTCCT
>NZ_LIRJ01000647.1 GCF_001419745.1 Streptomyces silaceus
GTGCCGAGTCCGGCGGGGCCGGGTGCGGGAGGCGGCGTCATCTCTTCAAGGTAGTGCGAGTGCGCATCCGGCGGGCCTGTCGCGGACGCGGTTTCGCGGGCACGCTGACCTCACCCGCCGATCGGTCCGCCGGCCCCGTCTGCCGGCCGGACCGAGGGGGACAGCCCAGGAACGGCAAGGGAGTCGGCCATGATCATCGGAACCTGGAACCTGGAGAACCTCTACCGTCCCGGCGGGCGGTTCGGCCCCAAGGACAAGGTCGCGTACGAGGCGAAACTGGCCTCGCTGGCGAGGACCGTCACGGCGCTGCGGCCGAGCGTCCTCGGCGTGCAGGAGGTCGGCGACCCGGCCGCGCTGGAGGACCTGGCGGGCCTGCTGGAGGGCACCTGGCACGTGACGCTCTCCCGGCACGCGGACGACCGCGGCATCCGGGTCGGCTTCCTCAGCAGCCTCCCCGTCTCCGTCGTCGCCGACGAGGACGGCTTCCCGGAGCCGATGGGTCCGGTGCAGGTCGACGACACGGGCCGCACGACGGGGCGGGCCGGGCGCGGGGTCCTCGCCGTGACGGTGTCGACGCGGGCCTTCTTCTTCGACGCGGTGGTCTGCCATCTGAAGTCCAAGCTGCTCTCGTACCCCGGCGGCCGTTTCCAGCCGCGCGACGAGGGCGAGCGGGCGCGGTACGGCGCGTACGCCCTGTACCGCCGCGCCGCCGAGGCGACCGTGGTGCGCGCGCTCGCCGACCGGCTGCTGCGCGGTGACGGCCGCGAGCACGACGTCGCCGTGCTCGGGGACCTCAACGACGAGGTGGGCGCGGCCACGACGCAGATCCTGCTCGGCCCGCCGGGCTCCGAGATCGGCACGCCCGGCTTCGACCACCCCGACAAGGGCGACGCGGCACGGCTGTGGGACGTTGCCCCGATGATCCCGGCCGACCAGCGCTTCTCCCGCATCTACGCGGGCCGCCGCGAGCTCATCGACCACGTCCTGGTGAGCCGGGGCCTGCTGGACCACGTGCGGTCCGCGGGCACGGGCGCGCCGGGCGCGGGGGCGGCGGCGCTGCCGTCGGTGGCCGAGGGGGATCCCGCGGTACGCAGGGACGCGCCGGCGTCGGACCACGCGCCGGTGTGGATACGGATCCAGCCCTGACGGGCGGTCCGGGGTCGCTTCCTGGCGGGCGGTCTTGCGGCGCGTCCTGGCGGACGGTCCTGAGGCGTTTCCTGGCGGGCGATCCTGAGGCGCGTCCCGATGGACGTCGTCGTCAGCCGCGCGGGAGCACGCTCGACAGGACGCCCGGCAGCGGATACCAGTCGGCCGACACGATGCTGGCGTGCCGCTTGGCGAGCAGGGCGACCCGCTCCTTGGCCTGCGCCTCGGTGGGGCGCGTGCCGTCGATGGCCGGGGCGACGTCGTGGGCGTCGGTCATGACGACGAGATAGCGCCGGTCGGCATACCACTGGGTGTCGATGGTGCCGCCCGCGTACGCGGAGGCGTCCCCGTCGAACAGCACGAACCACGGCCGGATCGACGCGTCCGTGTACCGCTGGCGGGGATCGCCGGCCTCGGCGCCGAGCACGGCGGGGAAGGCGGCGGCCTCGCCGAGGCGGCCCGCGGCGGCGCGGTCGCGCAGATGCGTGGCGTACTCGCGGTCGGTCCACAGGGTGTCGGCGGGGTTGCCCTGCTCGACGGTGCCGGGGATCAGCTCGAAGACGAACTTCCCCGCGAGGTCGGCGCGCCGGGGCCAGCCCTTGGCGCGCACGGCGTCGTCGAGGGTGGCGTGTCCCGCGGCGAGCTCGCCGGGGCGGTAGACGGCGTCGCCGAGTGCGCCGGTGAGCAGCGCGTCGAGCTCGGCGGGCCCGCGTCCGTTCTTGGCCTGGAAGCCGTCCTTCAGCTCGACCTTGACGAGCACGGGCGGGTGCCCGGGGTGGGCGTCGTGCCAGCTGCGCATGTCCCTCAGGCACCCGGCGAGGCTCTGGTTGCGCGCCTTGGTGCGCAGCTCGGCCGCGCTCTGGGCGTTCTCGCAGTTGTTGTCGTTGCCGAGCGGGTTGCTGTGGGAGACCCGCCAGCCGCTGCCGAAGACGTTGGTCCACACGTCGAGTTCCAGCATGCCCGCACCGGAGTCGAGGGCGTCGGCGAAGTACGGGTACTTCGCCTTCTCGTAGGCGTTGTGGACGCCGACGCCGGTGGTGGCGGAGTAGGCGGAGCCCGGCGCGGGATCGGCGGCCGCGGCCGTGGTGCCGGCCGTCGCGTACGGCGCCCCGCCCACGACGCCCCAGCACGCGACGGCCCCCACCACGAGCCCGATCCATCCCCTGCGTACCGCCACGCCCACCGCCCCCTCGCACACCGCTCCGGCCTTCACGTCAGGTGCAAGGTACGGGAGTTCGGTGACGTGTGGGAAGACGGCGTCTTACGGGGAGGGTGAGGCGGGACGGGGCCACGATGCCTTTGCGGGTGTGCGTGACACGATGGCGTGTCGTGAACGGTGGGA
>NZ_LIRJ01000648.1 GCF_001419745.1 Streptomyces silaceus
CACATGGGGAGGCTCCAGGGGAAGGGCGTGGCGGTCGGGGACCGGAGGGGACGCGTCCGCCAGTTTGTATACCAAGTGGAGGGGGCCTGCAAGAGTGGGCCGACGGCGGGCGAGGCCATTGCCTGCTATGCACGGAAAAGAGCGGGAGTCGTCGGAAGCCTGGTATACATCGCCTCGGTCGTCGTCGGCGCGCCGGCGTCCTGTCGTAAGGTGCGCGGATGGATCTCCGGCTGGCCGCGTACGCCGTGTGCGTCGAGAACGGGCGGGTGCTGCTCGCCCACCACGTGGCGCCGGACGGCGACCGCACCTGGACGCTCCCGGGCGGCCGGGTCGAGCATGCGGAGGACCCGCTCGACGCGGTGGTCAGGGAGATCGCCGAGGAGACCGGGTGCGACGCGGTGGTCGAGCGGCTGCTCGGCGTGGACTCCCGGGTGGTCCCGGCGGCCGACCGCAGGCCGGGCCTGCCGGAGCTGCACAGCGTCGGCGTCTTCTACCGGGCCCGGATCACCGGCGGACGCCTGCGCCCCGAGCCGAACGGCGAGACCGCCGCGTCGGTCTGGACCCCCGTCCCCGAGGTGGCCGGCCTGTGCCGGTCGTCACTGGTCGACGTGGGCCTCGCCCTGGCGCTGACCGATCCGCCGACCGGGCATGTCGCTCCCGTGCCGGTGGGCGGCCTGATCCGGCACTGAGCCGCCCCGGCCGCCCGGGGACGGCCTCCGTCAGCGCTCCCCGGTCACCTCACGGCCCTCCTCGAAGAGCGAGCGCAGGGCCACCGCCTGGCTGTCCCGGACGTGCAGCAGGGTGACGGCCGCCGCCGTCTCCTCGTCGCCCGTCGCGATGCGGTCGTAGATGAGCCGGTGCTGGGACCGCATGTGGGCGGGCTCCGCGCGGATGCCGAACAGGAGCTGGAGCTGCCAGCTCAGCTGGTCCATCGTGCGGGCGAGCAGCGGATTGCCGGAGAGCGCGACGATGCCCTCGTGGAAGGCGGTGTGCGCGGCGACCTCGCGCGGCCCGTCGTCCGCGTCCGAGGCCTGCTCGGCGTGGCCGAGGGCGGCCCGGAGCGCGGCGAGGCCCGGGGGCTCGTCCGGCGCGCAGTGCGCCACCCGGCGCGCGGAGAGCCGCGACGCCTGGACGGCCAGCGGCTCCCACACCTCGTACAGATGACGCACGTCGTCACGGTCCAGGCGGCGCACCCGCACGCCGCTGTGCGGGAGCAGTTCGAGCAGCCCCTCGGCGACCAGGGAGCGCAGCGCCTCGCGGACGGGGACGCGGGACATCCGCAGCTCCTCGGCGACCTCGCGCTCCACGAGGCGCGCGCCGAGCGCGTAGCGGCGGTCGACGATGCGCCGCCGGACGGCCTCGCGGGCCTGGGCGCTCAGCGACGTGCGCTCCGCGCCGCCCGCCGTGTTGCCTGCCACCTGCACCGTCCTCCGTTCCGGGCGGGGCCCGGTGCCCCGCCGTGGAGGATACGGGGGAGGGTGCGGGTCAGGTCGCGGCGCGGCGGTCCACGTACTCGAAGACGGAGCCGTCCGGGTGCAGCGCCATGAGGCTGCGGCCCGCGGGCGTCGGCAGCGGGCCCGCGATGACCCGGCCCCCGGAAGCCGTCAGGACCTCGTTCGCCTCGTCCACGTCCGCCACCGCGATGGTCGCCGAGACCTTGCGGAGCACCTCGAGCTCCTTCGCCGGACCGCTCATCAGCAGGAAGCAGCCGACCGCGGCGACGGACACCCCGCCGCGCTCGAAGCGCATCGCCTTGCCGCCCGCGAGCCGCTCATAGAAGGCGACCGAGGACTCCAGGTCCTCGACGCAGATGCGCAGTGTGGTTCCCAGGATCTCCATGACTGGACAGCTCTCACCTTTCTGACCTGCGGCGACCTTGACCGAGCGGGCGGCAGTGGGCGACAGCGTGCAACAGCCGTGAGCTGACCGGCCGTTGCGCCCCTCGCGCGCTCCCTCGGGCCTGCAACGATTTCATGATTGCCTGCCTTGTCGCCACCGCCCCGGGGAATCCGGCACGGGCCGCGATCCGCCGCCGCTCCTCGACCTCGCGCAGGGACCGGGGCCGGGCACCCCGGCGGAGTGCCGTTACGCGTCCGTCGCCCCGGGTACCCGGGCGCCATG
>NZ_LIRJ01000649.1 GCF_001419745.1 Streptomyces silaceus
AGCAGCCGGTCCCAGTGGCGCTGCGTCCCCGAGGCGCTGAACGCGTCGGTGTCGGACATGGTGAAGCCGTGGACGGTGTCCGGGTAGGTCTCGCAGGTGTGGGTGACGCCCGCCGCCTCCAGGGACCGGGTCACCTCGGCGAGGGCCTCGGGCGCCATGTCGTTCGTGGAGAGGCCCAGGTGGACCTCGGCGGTGAGCGCGGGGAAGGCGAGGTGCGGGCTGTCGGGTTCCTCGGTGACCAGGAAGCCGGGGTGGAAACCGGCGACCGCGGCCACCCGGCCCGGGTGGGCGGCCGCGGTGCGCATCGCCATGGCGCCGCCGATGCAGTAGCCCAGCACGGCGACCGGCCCGTCGCTCACCTCGGGCCGGGACGCCAGGAACGCGAGGTACGCCTCGGCGTCGCTCAGGAACCGGGCCGTGGTGAGCTCGCCGAGGAACGGCATCAGCCGCTCGATGACCGCGGGGCGGATCTCCGCCCCGATGTGCTCGGGGAGCTCGATCAGCGGTGCCGTGCCGTGGCGGTAGTAGAGGTGCGGGACGAGCACGCAGTAGCCGTGCCCGGCCAGTGCGCGGGCCCGCTCCGCCAACTCGGGCCGCACGCCGAAGGCGTCGCTGTACAGCAGCACCCCGGGGTGTGGCCCGCCGCCGTCGGGAAAAGCGGCGAAGGCGTCGGCGTGACCGTCGGGGGTGGGGATCCGCAGTGTGGTGGTGGGAATGGTGGTTCGTCCTTCCTGGGTCCGCTCGATCAGCGTTAGTCCCACTAACGATGTCGGCGTGAGGGAACGTATATCGTTCGTCCCACTAACGCAATGGAGAGGATCGGTGCCATGACGAGAGCCGAAGCCGCCGACCTGCCCGACGACGGCGCGCCCCGGGTGCCCGACCGGCTGCGCCGCCGCGCGAGCCGTCAGCTGTCGCAGCTGACCACGCGCTCGGACCGGCTGATCAACGAAGGGCTGGCCCGGGTCGACGCCCGCAAGTGGCACTACGCCGTGCTCGCCGCGCTGCAGGACCACGGCCCCGGCAGCCAGGCGGAGCTGAGCCGGCGGACCGGCATCCACCGCAGCGACATGGTCGGCGTGCTCAACGAACTCGCCGAACGCCACCTCGTCGAGCGCGCGCCGGACCCCGCCGACCAGCGCCGCAACATCATCACGGTCAACACCCGGGGCCGCCACCACCTGCGCCGCCTCGACCAGGTCCTGGACGAACTGCACGACGAACTGCTCGCCCCGCTGGATCCTGCCGAGCGTGAACAGTTCATGGGGTTGCTCACGCGTCTGCTGGATCACCAGGAGGGGACCGCCTGACCGTCGTCAGGCGTTCACCCTCGCGATCATTCGCTCAGGGAAATCCATCCGTGAAGTGGCCAGGCGGATCGTTCCGGCGTTCACGTACGGGTGATGTGGGGATTGTCGGAGAGAGGGGCTGGGGAGCCACGGATCGGCTCGTGTCGTGTATCGAGTCGCAAACGAAATCCGTTGACGCAAAGGAGAGTTCGCATGCGCCGCTCCGCCGCCCTCATCCTCGGGACCGTCTCGCTGCTCGGGGTGCTCGCCGTGCCCGCGAGTGCCGTGCCCGATCCCGTCGGCACGGTCGACTGCCTGGCCCAGTCGGCCGGTGACGTCACCTCGCTCGTCGACCCCGCGAGCCCCGGCGTGCCGTCGGAGATCCCGGGCACGGCGTGCCTGGCGCCGTGATCTGACCGCCGCGTCGCCCTGACGCACCTGCGCGGACCCCGGTTCCGGGGTCCGCGCGGAGGTGGGACGGGCGTGGGGCGCCGGGGGAGGTCAGTCCCACTGGTACCCGTCGCCGAAGTTCAGGGTGTGCTCCAGCACGTCCTCCAGCGGGTCGTCGATCTGGCCGGTGTTGATCAGGCCGACCCTGGGGGCGTTGTGCGCGTTCGTGTGGGTCTCGTCGGCGTGCGCCGTGCCGGAGCACAGGACGGCGGGTGCGGCCGCCATCGCCGCGACCAGCGCCCAACGGGACATTGCCTGTACCCAACTGCCGTTCACTGCGGCCTCCTTGGACGATGTGCGTCCGGGCCGTCGGTCGCGGCCCG
>NZ_LIRJ01000065.1 GCF_001419745.1 Streptomyces silaceus
GAACGGCGTGCCGTACCGGGCACTGACGACGTCGCCGGTCATCACGGAACCGATCTTGCTGTGCTTCATCCCTGTCTCCTTACTGGCGCGTTCGGCCTACTCGCTCCTCGCGTTCCTCAGCGCAGTCGGCGCAGGTAGGGGTCGTGTGCGGTCCGGGGCAGCAACTGGACACGGACATCGAGTGCGGTGACGCCGCCCGGCCGGGCGAGGACGGGGTTGAGGTCGGCCGTGGCGAGCTGTGGCAGGTCGCAGGCCAACCGGGAGAGCCGGTGCAGAAGTTGCTCCAGGCCTTCGAGGTCCACCGGCCCGCGGCCGCCGTGTCCGAACAGCAGCGGGGCACAGCGCGGTGCGGTGATCAGGTCATGGACGTCCAGGTCCGTGAGCGGGGCGAGGCGGGCGGCCCGGTCGGCGAGCACATCGGTCGCCGTGCCACCGAGGCCGAACAGGATGAGCGGGCCGAAGACCTCGTCCTGGACGACACCCGCGAACAACTCCGTGCCGCGCTCCGCGAGCGGCTGGACCACGACACCGGTCATCAGTCCCTCGAACCGGATCTCGAAGTCCCGGTAGGCCGCGCGCACCTGGGGCTCCCCCCTCAGGTCGAGGTGGACGGCACGCTGCTCGCTCTTGTGCGCCACGCCCGGCCAGTGGGCTTTCAGGACGACGCGGCCGTCGGGGCCGCGCAGCCGTTCGGCGGCTCGGACGGCGTCGTCCTCCGTTTCGGCCCAGGCCCAGGGCGGTTGCGGTATGCCGTAGCAGGAGAGCAGCTCCGCGCAGGTGGCCGGGTCGAGCGGCCCGCCCTCGGGGTGCCCGGCGAGGTATGCCTCGGCCACGGCGTGGGCGCGGGGCGTGTCCACGCCCCGCAGGTCGGGGACGGTTCCGGGCGGCCTGGCGAGCCACTCGGACCGCCGGGCGGCGTGGGCGAGCGCACGGGCCGCCGCCTGCGGGTCGGCATAAGAAGGTATGCATCCCGCGTCCTGTGCCGGCAACAACCTTACGGGCAGGTCCTGTTCGAGCCGGACCGCGGCGAGGGTTCGCGCGCGACGGCCGGGCGCTCGGGTGAGGGACCGGACGAGGTCGTCGCCGGTCGCCGCGGCGACCGCGGTGGGCACCAGCACCACCAGGACGGCGTCAATGCCGTCGTACCGCATGAGCCGGTCCACACATCGCTGGAGCTGCTGCTCGGTGACGGCCGCGGTGGCGTCGACCGGATTGACGCATGTACTGCCCTGCGGCAGGGCGGCGAGCAGATCGTCGATGACCTCGGCGCCGAGCGCGGGCAGGTCGAGACCGACCTCGGCGCAGGCATCGGCAGCGAGCACGCCCGCACCGCCCGCGTTGGTCACGACGACCACCCGCTTCCCGCCGGGGACGGGCTGGGACTGCAGGAGTGCCGCGGTTTCGAGGAGTTCGCCGATCGTGCGGGTGGCGGTGATGCCGGCCTGGGTGAACAGCGCCTGCCGGGTCGTCGTCCGGGTCGCCGCGGCAGCGGAGTGGGAGGACGCGGCGCGTCGGCCCGCCTCGGTCCGGCCGGCGTCGACGGTGAGGACGGGAATCCGCCGGGTCACACGACGGGCGGTGCGGGAGAAGGCACGTGGATTGCCGAAGGACTCCAGGTGCAACAACGCCAGATCCGTGGCGCCATCGGTCTCCCACCACTGGAGCAGGTCGTTGCCGCTCACGTCGTACTTGTCGCCGAGCGAGACGAAGCTGGAAATGCCGAGACCCAGTCGGCCCAGGCCATGGAGCAGAGCGATGCCCACTCCGCCGGACTGCGTGGCGATGCCCGTCCCACCGGGGCGAGGGTGGCGGGCGGCGAACGTCGCGTCGAGGGACACCTCGGGGGCCGTATGGGCGATGCCTAGGCAGTTCGGGCCCACCAACCGCATGCCGTGGGTCCGGCAGGTGGTGCGCAGGGCGGCCGCCTGTACGGCGTCGAGTCCGGAGGTGACCACGACCAGGGCTCGCACCCCGCACTTGCCGCACTCCTCGGCGGCGGCCACGAGCGCCGGCGGGGGCACGGCCAGGATCACGAGGTCGGGGACCTGGGGCAACTCTGCGACCGACGGGTACGAAGGCACGCTCAGCACGCAGTGGGCATGCGGGTTCACGGCGTACAGACGTCCGGTGTAGCCGCCGGTGCGCAGGTTGCGCAGGACCGCCCGGCCGACGGAGCCGGCCTTGCGGCCCGCTCCGACCACGGCGACCGTGGCAGGGAGCATCAGAGGCCGCAGGCTGGCCACGGCGGCCGTTCGCCCACGTGCTTCCACAGCCGTCAGATACGGCTCGTCTTCCTCCAGCCGGATGCGGCAGTGCACTTCGGGCCCCACGAAGCGGCGCTCGGTGCTCAGTCCGAGGTCGGCGAAGACCCTCAGGACCTCGTGGTTCTCGGCGAGTGCGTCAGCGGTGAAAGTGCTGACGCCGTCCGCGCGGGCCGCCGAGACCAGATGTTCGAGGAGCAGAGTGCCTATGCCTCGGTGGTGCAGGCCTTCCGCGACGGCGAGAGATATCTCGGCGGTGTCGGGCACGTCGGTCCGCTCGTACTCGGCCAAGCCGATGACGTGGTCGGCCACCTCGGCCAACAGCGCCCGGTACCCGGGGCGGGGCGGGGCACAGGCCCGCTCCGCGGCCTGTGCGGCGGAGCGGCGGCTCGCGGCGAAGAACCTGAGGCGCAGATTGTCGGGGGACATCTCTTCGTAGAGTCCCTGGAGTTGGTCGTGGTCGGCGGGCCGCACCGTTCGGATGCGCACAGTGGTCCCGTCGGCGAGCAGGCCGTGCACCGGCTGCCGGTTCCGCTCGTCGTCCATCATCTGGGCCTCCTGTCTGCCGGTTCCCTTTCCAGGCTGGCCGCGACGGGGACACGTCCCAAGGGCCGATCGGGGCCGAGCCGGGCCCGAAGGGCCCTCAGTACAGGCCGGGGCCGGCTGGGGGACAGCGCTCACAGGCCGGAGGCGGCCGGCCGGTTTCGATCTCCACCGCTCCCGCCGTCGCCCGGAAGACGCGTGGTGTCCGCTCGCCCTGTGGGGACCGGGGTGCCGCGCCGGACGGTGAAGACGCCGGCCGGCGGCGGCCGCCCGCACACGCAGCTCGGTCGCACGACCCGCACCCGGGTCAGCGCGGGCGCCCTGCTGCGCTGCCGCGCGGTGATCTCGTCCACGGCGCAGGGCGCCGGAACTCGTTGCCGACGCCGATCACCGAGATCCGTGTCCGCGCAAGCATCGCCCCTCCCTCCACGGCCCCGTGCCGCCACTGTGGGGACGGCACGACGGCCCCGGTAGGGGCCGAACGTCCCCCGCCGGGGCCGGTCCGCCCCTCCCCGTCCGGTCCTCCCGGTGCGACGGTCCGCGAGAGAGCTCTGCCAACCGCACGGCGGAAGGCGTTGACCCCATGGACCAACCTCTGGTCGTCGGAGTCGATGGCTCCGAGCCGAGCCTGCGCGTACTGGACTGGGCGGTGGACGAGGCCGTGGCCCAGGGGGTGCCCTTGCGCGTCGTGCCTCGTACCGCGACCACCGCGGCGCGTGGAGCCCTGCGCGATGCGCCCGACGCACGTGCCGGCAGCACGCCGCGCCGCGAGATCGTCGAGGGGCACGCGCGCACCGTGCGCCTCGACGCCGCACGCACGGCCGGGGCCCGTCGTCGCGAGGGGCACCTCGGCATGCAGCTCGGTCCGGTCAACCACACCGTGCTGCACCACGCGGCCTGTCCGGTGGCCGTGGTGCCGCGTCGCTGAAGGGCCCCGCACAGCCGGGCCGACTCGGCCGTGCGGGCGAGTTCGTCACGCGCGGATCGCGCTCAGGAGCGCCGCACGGGGATGGTCCTGGTGGTCTGCGTCCCCTCGGACACCGGGACCGTGATGGTCAGGACCCCGTCCTTGCACCCGGCGGTCGCCTCGTCACCACGTGCGCCGACGGGCAGCCTCACGACGCGAGCGAAGGCCCCGTAACGGAACTCCGAGTGATGCTTGCCCACGGCTTCGTCGCTGCGCTCCGCGCACAGGGTCAGCACCCCGTCCGCCACGGTGATCTCGACGTCCTCGGCGGGGTCGATGCCGGGGAGTTCGGCTCGGAGCGTGTACGTGCCTTCCGTGAGGGACTCCTCGATGCGGATGCCGTGCACCCCTGCTGTCGCGTGCATCCCGGGAATCCCGGCCTCGAACCGGCCGAACAGGTCGGGCAGCGCCTGCGGCCAGTTCGGCAACCGGTCCATGATGCCGCTCATCTCGCCCTCCTTCATGCCTGGTCGACGGTGTCGTCCGGTGCTTTGCTTCGTGCTTCCCTCTCTCCCTCCAGCGTCGCGCCCCCGCGTACCACGGGCGAGGGCCGAGCGGTCCACGCGGGGGCCCGAAGGACCCCTTCGACGTCACTCCATGAGGAACAGTTCGCAGGATTCCCCCGGCTCCACCGAGACGGTCCGCCCCGGGAGTTCGATGTCGATGGGCGAGCGGTCGGATGTCGGAACGCTGATGTGCAGTGTCCCCGGACGCATCCGCAGACGTATGCCCCAGTGCCCCCGGTAGCGCAGCGCGAAGCCGTACTCGGAGAGTTCCGGGAGCGGCACCGGGTCCAGACACAGGGCATCGCCCCGTGTCTCCAGACCCGTGAGTCCTCGCTGCACGAGGTCGAGCGTGCCTGCCATGGCTCCGAGGTGGATGCCCTCACCCGTGGTGCCGCCCTGCAGGTCGGCGATGTCGCCCTCCAGCGCCTCCTGGACGAACTTCCAGGCCCCCGCCCTCCGCACCCTGGCGAGCACCCAGCCATGGACGAGACCGCTGAGCGTCGAGCCGTGACTGGTGCGGCGCAGGTAGTGGTCGACAGTGCGCTGCCATGTGTCCGCGTCCAGCGGGTACCCCAACCGGCGGAAGAGCCTGTGTAGTTCGGCAGGTGAGAAGAGGTAGCCGAGCATCAGCACGTCAGCCTGCTTGGACGCCTGGTATCGGTTCACCGTGTCGCCCTCGGCCTCCAGGATCCGGTCGAGGCGTCGGATGTCGCCGTACCGTGCCCGGTAGCCGTCCCAGTCCAGCTCCGCCAGTTCCCCGTATCCCTCGAACTGGCTGATCACGCCCGAGTGGAACGGCACATGCAGGGTGCGTGACACGTCCTCCCACGCCTCGGTCTCCCCGCCGTCGAGCCCGATCCGTTCCACGAGTTCGCGTCTGCGCGGTTCAGGCAGCGCCCGCAGGACGTCCAGGGCGCGGGCGAGCACCCAGGCCGCCGTGACGTTCGTGTACACGTTGTCGTCGAGGCCCGGCTCCGGGGCGCCCGGGTAGGCGTCGTGGTACTCGTCGGGCCCGACCACACCCCTGATGCGGTGTCGGCCGAGGCCTTCGTCGTACGTGGCCGAGTCCGCCCAGAAGCGGGCGATCTGCAGCAGCATCTCCGCGCCCTTGGTGTGCAGGAACTCGGCGTCGCCACTGGCCTGGCAGTACTGCCACACGTTGTACGCCACGGCCGATCCGACATGGTGCTGCAGCCGGGAGTGGTCCGGCAGCCAGCGCCCCGAGCGCGGATTGAGGTGCAGCTGCTGGGTCTCCTCCCTGCCGTCACTGCCGCTCTGCCATGGGTACATCGCCCCCGCGCGTCCTGCGTCGTGAGCAGCGGCACACGCTTGTTCCAGGCGCCGGTGGCGGTAGGTGAGCAGCGCCCGGGAGACCTCGGGAAAGTGGAGGTTGAGATAGGGCAGCACGAACAGCTCGTCCCAGAACACGTGACCGCGGTAGGCCTCGCCGTGCAGTCCACGGGCGGGTACACCGACGTCGAGGTCTGCCGTGTGGGGCGAGAGTGCCTGCAGGACATGGAAGTGGTGCAACCGCAGGATCCGGCCCGCCTCGCCGGGTACGTCGAGCTCGGCCCTGCGCCACAGCTGTTCCCACGCGGTCAGATGCGTGTCGAGGAGTTCATCGAAGCCGGGTGCCCGCGCGACCCGTTCGACGGCCGCTCGCAGGGGATCGCTGATCGCCGGGTCCCGGGACGTGTGCAGCGCTACGGTCTTGTCGACGGTGGCGGTGCCGCCGGCCACGAGCGCGAGCCGGAGTCGCTGAACGGCCCGGCCCGCCTCCCGCAGCGGTGCCGCTTCCGCCGAACTCGCCGTGGTCCGGGCGGCCAGGGCCACACGGATGTCGGAGGTGGTGGTGCGACAGCGCAGCCACACGATGCCGGGCGCACCGGCACCGGTGTGCACATGTGTGAGGTGGTCCGAGTCGAGCTGCCGGTAGCGCGGCACACCGGAGTTGGTGACGGTTCCGTCCAGCGCGGCTTCGACCTCCAGGTCGGCCGGCGGACCTTCGACGCCGAACTCGGTCCGCAGGACGGCGATGTGCGGGTCCGCCATGTGCACGATGCGCAGCTGCCTCACCGACAGCACGCGGCCGTCACCGACGGCATACCGCAGGTTCCGCTCCAGGACGCCGGACTGCAGATCCAGGGTCTGACGCAGCGTCACGAGCCGGACGGAGTCCGGGGTGAGCCACTCCCCCGTGCCTGTCCTGTCCGTCAGCCGGTACCGCAGGGGCAGCCAGTCGGGCAGGTTGACCATGTCCTCGTTCTCGACCTGTCTCCCCCCGACCAACGAGGTGAGCCGGTTGTAGCAGCCCGCCGCGTACGTGCCCGGGTAGTGGACGTCGTCGGCCGGGCACTCGGGGGCGGCACCCCGGGTGGCGAAGTAGCCGTTGCCCAGTGTGCAGAGCGACTCGCGGAGCCTCTCCTCGGTCCGGTCGTAGCCCTCGTACCTCCAGGTCCAGTCCTCGATCCTGCCTCCGGTCTCGGCCCTCATGGCCGCCCTCCGTCCTCGCAGAGCAGTTCTTCGAGGTCGTTGACCACGACATCCGCCCCGCGTCGCAGGAGCGCCGACCTCGTGCCCGCCGAAGCGCTTCTGTCGACCCCGATCACCACGCGGAAGCCGCCACGCCGCCCGGCCTCGACCCCGGCGAGGGCGTCCTCGACGACAGCGGCGTCCGTCGTGGGAACGCCGAGGCGGCGCGCCGCCTCCAGGAAGAGCGCCGGGTCCGGCTTGCCCGCAAGGCCGAGCCGTGCCGCCTCGCCGCCGTCGACGAGTGCGTCGAAGAAGGGCAGCAGATCGGCACGCAGGAGGAGTTCGCGGGCGTGCCGGGAGGCCGAGGCCGCCGCGAGCCTGAGACCCTCGTCACGCAGGACACCCAGCAGACGGACCGTACCCGGGTAGGCGTCGATGCCCTTGTCCCTCAGCCGCTCCACGAAGAGCCTTTCCTTCTCCGCGGCCACCGCCGCCACTGTCGCGGCGGGCAGCCGCATCCCGCGTGAGGCGAGGAACGAGCCGGCGCCGTCGAGGCGTGACTTCCCGTCGACATGGCGCAGGTAGTCCTCGCGGACGTCGAACGGCCGCCTCTGCTCGGGACGTTCGGGCGGGCACTCGGCCAAGAACACGTCGAAGGCCTGCTTCCAGGCCTCGGCGTGCACCCGCGCTGAATCGGTGATCACACCGTCGGTGTCGAAGACCACACCCCGCACGCCCCGCAGGACCCCGGGAATCACAGCCGTACGGCGAGGTAGGAAGCCAGGTCCAACAGCCGCCGGCAGTAGGCCCATTCGTTGTCGTACCAGCCGAAGACCTTGACCAGGTCGCCGTGCGCCAGAGTGAGGGCGGGGTCGAAGACGCAGGAGGCCGGGTCGCCGATGACGTCACGGGAAACGATCGGAGCCTGCGACACTCGCAGGATGCCGCGCAGACGGCCGTCCGCCGCTTCCGCGAAAGCGGCGTTGATCTCGTCGGCCGTGACGTCGTGCCGCAGCACCACGGTGAGGTCGGTGAGCGATCCGTCCTCGACCGGCACCCGGACCGCCAGCCCGTCGAGCGCACCGTCGAGCTCGGGAACGACGAGGCCGACGGCGCGGGCCGCTCCCGTGCTCGTCGGGATGATGCTCAGAGCCGCCGAGCGGGCCCGGCGCAAGTCACGATGCGGGCCGTCGAGCAGCGCCTGGTCGTTGGTGTAACCGTGGACGGTGGTCATCATCCCCTTGGCGATGCCGAAGGTCTCGTGCAGGACGCTGACCATCGGCGCCACACAGTTGGTGGTGCAGGAGGCGGCCGAGATCACGTGATGCCGGTCCGGTTCGTACGCCTCGTGGTTGACACCCATCACGAGGGTCGCGTCGGCGTGCTTGCCGGGCGCGGAGAGCAGTACCTTCCGAGCACCCGCCTTGAGGTGCAGCGCCGCGGCGTCCCGGTCGCGGAACCGCCCGGTGGACTCGATGACGATGTCGACGCCGTGTGCGCTCCAGTCGAGGGAGGCCGGGTCGCGCTCCGCCGAGACGGCGATGCGCCGTCCGTCCACGGCGAGGGAGACGTCGTCGTACGAGAGGTCACGCCGGAGGCGCCCGTACGTCGAGTCGTACTCCAGCAGGTGCGCGAGGGTCCGGGGCGGGGCGATGTCGTTGACGGCCACCACCTCGACGACGTCGTCCTCTGTGCCTTCGCCCCGCTGCAGGGAAGCACGCAGCAGGTTCCGCCCGATGCGACCGAATCCGTTGATGCCGACCCGGATGTTCATGAGCACCTCCTCGTCGCCGTACGTGTGCGACCGGCCCGTCCCGCGGCGTCGCCGCGGTCGCTCACGCCATGGTCCCGCCACCGCACCGCCCGGAGCAGGTGCCGACAGGCCCCGGCCGGGGCGCATCGGCCCCTTCTCCTCGGTGCCCTTGGGCAGCAAGGGCACGTGAACGGCCGGACCGTGTGGAGGCCCGCCGCCCCTGGTGGGCCCGCTACTTCAGGGAGTCCGTCCGGATACCGGTGATGTCCATCGTCGCGAGGTCCGACTGGACGAGGAGTCGGCTGTGGTGGGCCTGGTGATGCCGGTCGTGCCACATGAGTGTGACGCGCGTCCAGCAGTGGCCCATGCCGCTGTCCTGATAGGTGACCTTCCAGGCGGTCGGCACGCCCTTGGCGCGGAGGACTCCGTCCCGATGGTGCGCGGACTCCCACCGGGCCAGACTCTTGCGCAGGCCGGCGGAGAGGTAGTGGTGGCGCAGGCCGTCCGTCAGGGAGGCGCGGCCCGCGTCGTGCAGGACGTCGATGTACGCGCCGTAGAAGTCAGCGACATGATCGACCGTCGACGCGGGGCTTCCGCTGCGCGTGGGCGGCGCCGCCCCCTCATGGGACGGCGTGTGCGTCATCGCGGAACTCGCGCTCACCGCCGGCACGGTCAGCGCCAGCAGAAGCGCCGATACAGCCGGCACGAGGCGCCGCGGCTTCGGGAACGTGGTCATGGCAACTTCTCCCTTCTCAGTCCCATTGCACCGCCGCAGCACCATCCCGCACAGAGGCCAAGTGGCCCTACAGCAGACCTCTTCGGCCTGTTCAGGGCCACTGGACACGAAGCGCATGGTGTGCGACCGCCGGGACCGGCACCCGACGTCACCACGTGTGCGGCGTCGCGTCGTGCCCATGTCCCACCACCGTCCTTCGCCGCCCTCTGTTCGTTCACCTCCCTTCCACCACGTGAGCAACGCGCCGCAGCTGCGGGGAGAGGTCGAACGGGGCGACGTCGCCGCCGAGAGCGAGCTCCGCGCGCTGTCGAGGAGTCATGGGCCCCTCGGGCCCGTAACCGAAACGCAGCAGCATCTGGACGTGGTCGAACGGCGCTTGCGAGGACCGCAGGATTCTGCGCAGGTCAGGCCACTCCATGGCTTGATGCAACAGGGAGGAGCGCAGACCGAGGGCTGTGGCGACGAGGAGCGCGTGCTGGAGGGCCTGGCCGGTACGCAGCCAGTCCGTGCGCCGGTCGTGGCCGGTGGCGAGCACGCTGATCGTGGGCGACGGCTCGAAGGCCTGGGACGGCAGTTCATCCACGTGCCGCCGCGCGGTGAAGTCCCTCAGCGGGATCCTCTCGAAGGAGTCCTGCGGTCCGAGCGTCGCTTCCGGTATCCCGAGGTCGTCGTCTTCGCACCCCGCCTTGCCGCGCACCCAGCGGCGACTCTCGTTGCTTCGTTCCGCATCCGCATGATTGCGCCGCTCCGCTTCGGTGGTCACGCGGAGCAGACGGGAGGTCTCGCGCGGGCCGGGAAACGTCAGGAACACACCCTCTACATGGGCGGCCGCGGCGATCTCGTGCAGTACGGCCAGTGTCGGACGCCGGTCGGAGAACGGGAGTCGGCTGCTGTGCCTGCGATAGATCGCGTCGTACAGGTCGGTCCTGTGGTGGCTGCCGGAGCGTGCGCGGCCGACGATGCGTACGGTGACGAGCAGGTCGGGATGCTCGGGACTCACCAGGAGCCGTGTGACGGGCTTCCAGCCCAGAGAGGCCACGGCCACCCGCAGATTGAAGGCCGCGGCGCCGGCCGCAAGGTGCAGGGCACGCCCCTGTGGATCGGCGTACGGAAGCCCGCGCTCGACGGCCGCCCGTAGCTCCACGGTGAGGGTGTCCGGGTCGAAGCGGAAGCGCCAGGGCTGTGTGTTGTACATCGAAGGGGCCGCGGTCGCCGCGGACATCAGCGTCTCCAGTGTCGACGCGTCCAGGACTGCGCTGCGCATGGCACCCTCCTCACGGACGGGACCCCACCGGGCCGGGAACGTCTCCTGTCTGGTGCCGCCATCAGTCTGTGCCGAGCACCGCGGCGTGCAGAGGGTCCGTTGGTCCTCGATGAGGGGCCGGCCGGGTACAAGACCGGAGGGCTGCGAGCGGCTTGCTCGCTCACGGGCGTCCGGGCTGTCCCTGTGCGGAGCCCTCGGACGGCCTGCTCGCCCACGGCGCCGCCCCGCCACCGCCTCGGTGCGGTCCGAGGTCCGCGCCACAGCCCCGGCCGGAGAGGACAGGCCGTGCCCCGGGCCGGACGGGCCCGTGAAGGGGCCCTGAAGCCCCTCCACCCCGGCCCGTCAGGAGCACGACGATGGAGGGCAAGGAGCACGAGGACGGCGAAAGCACCTTGAGAGGAACGGCATCATGCTGACTCGACCGGTCATCGCGGGGGTCGACGGATCGCCTGAGGGTTTCGCCGCCGCGGAATGGGCGGGGCGGGAAGCGCTGCGCCGCGACGCGCCGCTGCGTCTGCTGTGCGTCCGGCGCCCGGAACCGCACCGGGAATCCCGCGTCCCCGCGAGTGCCGCATCGGCACGCCGGATCCGACGCCGCCGGGCCCGGAGCATCGTGCGCGAGGCCGAACACCGCGTCAGGGCCACTGCTCCCGATGTGTGTGTCACCGGCGAAGAACCCGAGGGGCCGCCGGCCGCCGCCCTGGTGCACGCTGCCGAACAGGCTGAGCTGTTGGTGCTCGGCTCCCGCGGGCTGAGCGGCATCACCGGACTTCTGGTGGGCTCGGTCGCGCAGGAAGTCGTCGCACGGGCGCCGCGGCCCGTGGTGCTCGTCCGTGCCGACGAGCGGCCCGAGAACGAGCACCTTCCCGGGGAGGAGGGCGGTCCCTCGGTCCACGGCCCCTACCGGGACGTCGTTCTCGGTCTGAATCTCGGTGATCCGTGCGACGAGGTGATCGAGTTCGCCTTCCAGGCGGCCCGCCTGCGCGATGCCCGATTGCGCGTGGTGTCCGCATGGACCGGTCCGTCGATGTTCACTCTCGGGCCCGGGGAGATCGGTCTCGTCGACAGCACGGAACGGGAAGCCGAATGGCGCGGATTCCTGACGGCCGTGCTGTACGCCTGGCGGGACAAGTACCCTCGCGTTCCTATCACCGAAAGCCTCATGGAGGGCGGGGCCACCGCCCCGCTGGTACGTGCGACCGCCGGCGCCGGCCTCCTGGTCGTCGGCCGGCGCGCGCCCGAAAGGCCGCAGCTCGGCCCGCACGCCGGGCCCGTCGCCCATGCCGTGATCCATCACGCCGCCTGCCCCGTGGCCGTCGTCCCGCATTCCTGAGCGCATCCCTGAGCGCATCGGTGACGGACCGGCAGATCAGGTCAGGCACGAGCGAGTTCTTCGGCGATGGCGTCCGCCCAGGCATCGATGGCAGGCCAGTCACGGAAATCTCCGTACCGGCAGCCCATCAGGCGGAAGACCACCCTGCCGGTGACGGGCAGGTGACCAGGCCGGATGACGCCCGACAGGAGCTGGTGCTGACGGTACGGGACCTGGCCGGGCAGGTCCTCCCCGATCACCTCCCGTTCCTTGCGTGCCGCCGTGTGCCGCCACGGGCCGCGCAGGGCGGCGGGCATCCCCACACTGAACACCCATACAGGCCGCTCCTGGAGGAGCTCGGCGTTGAGCCGCAGGAACTCCTTCGCCTCATCCAGCCACGCCTGTCCGTGGACAGCGCTGCCGAGGACGTACGCCTCGTACGCGTCGGGATCCTCCACCTCCGCCACGCACCGGGCGTCGGCCTTCAGCCCGGACCGCGCCAGCCGAACGGCGATCTGTTCGGCTATCTCTCTGGTCGACCCGTGTGTGGTGGCGTAGCCCACCAGAACGTTCATGACCCACCTCGATCTCCAGGTCCGCCCGTGCGCCAGAGGGTGTGCGTCAGTCGTGCGCGACGATCGCGATCGGGCACCGCGTGTGGTGGATCGCCCAGTGCGTGATCCTGCCCGTGCGACTTCCGACGGCCGTGTGCCGGATCCGGCGCCCGACGACCAGCAGACCGGCCCCGCTGGCCGCGTGCGCTATCACGTGCACGGGACGGTCCGGCTGCGCCTGGGTCCGGACCGGCACCGTCGCGTACTTCTCCCGCCAGGGATCGACCACCGCGGCCAGGGCCCACTCCGCGTCCCGCTGGACCGTCGCCCTGCGGGTCCGGTGCGCGCCGGGCGGCCCTTCCGTGACGTGCCAGGCGTACAGGATCGAGAGCGGGGCGCCCCGGGCGTGTGCGGCCCCGAAGGCGAAGTCGAGCAGTTCGCCACAGTCGTGGCGCAGGTCGAGGGCGAGCAGCACCTCCTTGTGGCTTCCTCGGTCCGCCTCTCCTCCCTCGGCGTCGGCCACTCGCTCGTGGGCCGCGTCCCAGCCCGCGCGCACCAGTACGGTGGGCCGTCGCACCCGGGCCACCACGGCCGATGCCACGGACCCCGCGAAGGCGGCGGCGATTCCGCCGAGTCCCTGATGCCCCAGGACCAGGAGCTCCGCCGCCTCCGCCTCACCCACCAGTGCCGGCACCGGGGGCCTGCGGACCTGCTCGGCGCTGATGTACGCCTGGGGGTACCGCTCGGAGAGACGGTCGGTGGCGCTGCGCAGCACTCGCCTCGCCCAGTACCGCGGTACCTGGAGCTCGGGCAGCACGGCCGACTCGTCGTCGGGCGGCAGCCCCTCCCAGGCGTGCACGAGCCTGAGCGGCAGTCCGCGACGCAGTGCTTCCCTGGCCGCCCAGTCCGCCGCGGCCACGCTCTCCGGTGAACCGTCAAGACCCACCACGATCGGCTGGAGCATCACAGCCACCCCCTTCTGTCCACAGCGTCGCGCGGGAGTCGCCGGGTCGACAGGGGCCACCAGGTCCCTTTCCGGGGCCGGTCCGTGCACGTTGGAATGCGCACACCTGCTGGAGATGTCCGGAGCCGAGCCACTGCACCAGGGGCCCTAACCCCCGCCCTCCATCAGCGCGAGCCCCAACTCACTGGCCCGGTAGTACACCTCACGCCGATAGCGATGCCCCGTCACCAGACCCGCCCCCCGAAGCACCGCCAAATGCTGGGAGACCGCACCGGGGGTCAGCCCGGTGAGCAGGGCGAGCCCGGTGGTCGTCGAGGGCGTACTCGTACCGCTCAACAGACGTGCCCGGCTCCGCCCGAGGAGTCGCGCGAGCCCGTCGCCGGACCCGTCGCGGCACTCCCACAGGGTGCCGACGGCCCGTGCGGGATAGACCAGGCACGGCGGCACTCCGTCCCGCCCCGGCAGCAGCACGCACCGCGCCGCGAACGCGCTCGGCGCGAGGGTGATCCCGCCCCCGTCCAACGCGCACTCCCCGCCCGGCAGTTGGGGCGAGTCGAGCCGACTGTCGCCCCATCGCAGGCTCGGATGCAGACCCGCCAGAACCTCCTGGATCCCGTCCTCGGCAAGCTGCCGGGTGCGATGGGCGAGGTCCGCCTCCAGAACGGCCCGGATGCGGGGCCAGTACGGCAGCATGCCGACCCGCCACCATGCGAGCAGGCACTCCGCCCGCGCGAGACCCACTCCCGGCGCCCCCGTCTCCTCCTCGATCTCCGCGAGCGGGCACCTCGGCGCGGGGACGAGCGCCTCCAGCTCTTCCAGGTGCGGAAGGAGGTTCGTACGCTCCGGCCCCACCCCCAAAGCCCCCTTGATCCACGGCAGATGAAGGGCGTATCGCCCCGGATCGGTCGTGGCGCGCAGCGCGGCGACCGCCTCCCAGAGCGGCGAGATCGCGAACCTGAGCTGTGCCAGATCATCGACCCCGAACCGTATCTCCCCCATGCGAGCCCTCCCCCGGGACGTTTAAGCGCAGCCTAAAACAATGGTCGCGACCAGCGGCGGGTGATGGTGTACGCCCCCATGAAGACCGCGCATGATCCCGCATCCACGGCGATGTCCACGTCCAAGCCCGCGCCCATTCCCACTCCCACCTCCACGTCCGCTGCGGCGCCGCCCCCTCTGCGGCTCCTCCGCTTCCCCGACTTCCGCCGTTTCTGGATGGCCGACACCGTCAGCCAGGCGGGCACCGCCGTCACGGTCCTCGCCCTCCCCCTCGTGGCGATCGGTCCCCTCCACGCGTCACCGCTCCAGACGGGCCTCCTGGTGATGTGCGAGTACCTGGGATTCCTGCTGGTCGGCCTGCCGGCCGGGGCCTGGGTGGACCGGATGCGGCGGCGCAGGGTGCTGATCGCGGGCGACCTGGGCAGGGTCGCACTGCTGGCGACGCTCCCGATCGCCGCCTGCCTGGACGCGCTCACCCTCGCCCAGTTGTACGCGGTCGGCTTCGGCCTGTCCGTCTGCACGGTCTTCTTCGACGTCGCGCACCAGTCCCACCTTCCGCATCTCGTCGACGAGGACCGCCTCGTCGGGGCGAACGTGGCCCTTGAGTCGTCCCGTACGATCACCGCCGCGGCGGGCCCCGGCGCGGCCGGTGCGCTGGTCGCGGCGGTCACCGCACCGGTCGCACTCGCCGTGGACGCCGTCAGCTACCTCGTGTCGGCGCTGTTCCTGACCCGGATACGCCGGGCCGATCCCCGCCCCGAGGAGCGGCCGCCGGGGGCGCGGCTGCGCGACGAGATCGCGGAGGGACTGCGCTTCGTCTTCCGCAACCGGCTCCTGCGGGCCCTCACCCTCACCGCCGCGATCTCCAACCTCTGCGGCACGGTGGGCACGTCGATGATGCTCGTGCTGCTGGCGGGCGACCTGGGGCTCTCGCCGCTTCTGTGCGGCCTGGTCTTCACCGCGGAGGCGGCGGGCGGCTTCCTGGGGAGCCTGCTCACGACCCGGATCGCGGACCGCATGGGCAAGCAGCGTGCGATGTGCGCGTCGGTCCTGGTCAGCGGGGTGCTGTGGCTGGCGGCCCTGCCGTTCTTCCAGGCGGACTGGCGGTACGCGGTGGCCTGCGTGCTCCAGGGACTCGGCTGGACCGCGTTCATGACGTTCAAGATCGAGTCGGTGGCGCTGCGGCAGCAGATGACGCCGGGCCCGCTGCTCGGCAGGGTGACGGCGAGCGTCCGCTTCGTGGTGTGGGGCTGCATGCCGCTGGGCGCGCTGGCGGGGGGCGTACTGGGCCAGTACGCGGGGGCACGGACGAGCCTATGGACGGGAGCGTGCGCGGAACTCCTGGCGGTACTGCCCCTGCTCCTCGCGTCGCGTCGGCGTGCAGCCTGAAAACGGGGTGGGCGCGCCCCGTTGACCCGCCGGGTGACGGCTCTCCATTCCCCTCCGAACGCTCCGCTGTCCGCTCCGATACGGATCGGCTGGAAGCACTTTCGCCCACCGCCGCGAACACAATTACCGTGAAATCCCCGCCATTTGAGAAAGCAGACTCTTGGCATTCTCAAGAAATCGACATGGCAGTCCAGGAGACGCACCGGGCAATGCCTGCCGGACACGGTGCAGGTCGGGCGCCCTCTCGCGCCCCTGCTCATGCCCAGGAGCGGTGAAATCAGGCGGGGCATACGCATGTTTTTCACGCCCTTCGCACGCGCTCTGTACATCTTTTGACCGGCGCCGAGAACCACAACTACGTTCTGCGCGATGAACGCCACATATCAGCCCCACCACGAATGGAGCGTTTCTCCCGTGTCACCCACCGATGCGTCCGCGTCGCCTCTGCCGCCCCCGGGGGAAAGCGCCACCGGCCAGACGATCGGCGCCCCGGACTGGCTCCAGGACAATCTCGGAACCGTCATAGGCGTTCCGCTCCGCATCCTTCTGATCGTCGTCGCCGCGATGATTGTCCGCGCGCTGGCCAAGCGCGCCATCACCCGCGTCGTCGAGCGCATCCTGCAGCCCACCGACGACGATCCGAGCACACCGCGGCGCACCACCCGAGGCCCGGCCGTCCTGCAGCGTGACGCGTCCCGGGCGGATGAGCGGCGTGAGCAGCGGGCCCGCACCATCGGCTCGGTGCTCAGCAGCATCGTGACCGTGGTCATCGCCGTCATGGGCCTGGCCATGACCCTGGACCAGATCGGCATCGCGCTCGGCCCGCTGCTCGCCAGCGCGGGTGTCGTGGGACTGGCGATCGGATTCGGTGCGCAGAGCCTGGTCGCGGACTACCTGTCCGGCATGCTCATCATGCTGGAGGACCAGTACGGCGTCGGCGACTCCGTCGACCTGGGCGAAGCCGTCGGCGAGGTCGAGCACGTCGGACTGCGGCTCACCCAGATCCGTGACCTCAATGGCGGCCTGTGGCACATCCGCAACGGCGAGATCCTGCGGGTGCGCAACGACAGCCAGGACTGGGCCCGCGCGGTCCTCGACGTCTCGGTGGCGTACGACACCAACCTGGAGAAGCTGTTCGACGTCCTCGAACAGACCGGCCAAGCACTGCGCGCGGACCCGCAGTTCGAGCACGTCCTGATGGAGGACCCCTCGGTCTGGGGTGTGCAGTCCCTGGACGCCGACGGCATCGTCGTACGCCTCGTCGTCAAGACCACGCCGCTCAAGCAGTGGGGCGTCACCCGTGAACTGCGCCGCCGGGTCAAGGAAGCCCTCGACGCCGCGGGCATCGACCACCCCTTCCCGCAGCGCACCGTCTGGATGCGCACGGATGACACCTCCTCTCCCGGCGAGGCGGCGGACAAGGCTTCGTTCACCCGCTGACCGCCGGGTCCACACGGGGAGCTCCGCCTCACACCGGGTACGTCGTCCCCACGACGCGTAGACCGGCGGCGACCGGGGCACACGCGCAACGACCCCGTGCGTCGTATCACCCACAGCATCAGGAGGAAGACCATGCTGATGGCCCACCCGGCCGTGCTGACCGATCTCGTCGAGCAGTACTCCATGTTGCGGGCCCTGCACGCCGAGAAGGGATCTCCCTCGGTGCGGAGCCGCATGGAGGACGTCGCCTACACCCTCTGTGTGTCGACCGGAACCAGAGACATCGACGCCGCCCTGATCGCGGCACGGCACCAATTGCCGGGCGCGCGTCCGGGCGACGACTCCCTCCTCGCCACCTAACCCCCTGGTAGCGCCTGCAATCCGCGCCCGGCGGGCCCCGAAGGAGCCTCGCCGCAGGAGGCGCCCCGCCCTCAATGTCACGGAGAGTAGCCGCTCGCCGGGCGTCACGCGGAGCCGCGGCCTACGTTGATCGGGTACGCGACCGGCATCGTAAGGAGTGGTCATGGGTGACGACGGCAGCATGGACAAGCTCAAGGGCAAGGCCAAGGAGATGCTCGGGAAGGTCACCGGCGACGAGCGCAAGGAAGCCGAGGGCAAGACCGACCAGGCCAAGGGCGGCGTCAAGGACGCGATGGACTCCGCGAAGGACCGCATGGAGGGCGTCAAGGATTCCCTGAAGCGCGACGACTCCTGATGCTTGCGGCCGAAGGCCCCGCCGTGATCGGCGGGGCCTTCGGCCGTAGTCATGGGCTCGGAGGACGCGGTCATGGGCTTGGCGGACGCAGTCATGGGCTCGGAGGACGCAGTCATGGGCTTGGAGTACCCGGCGCTCTCAGGGCCTGTTGTGCCCGCCGCGATGGGCCTCGGATCGAGGGTCCCTGGGCGTCCGTCGGTCCTACTTGGTGGTGTGGGTGGGGTAGACCTGGACGTCGGTGTAGGCGCCCTTGATGTCGCCGGCGCCGGCGGGCCAGTCCAGGGTGACGGAGTGGGTCTCGTTGGGGGGCGTGACCTCGATGTTGGTCGGGGAGGCGAGGCTCTTGCCGCTGGTGTCGATGTCGTAGGCGAGGTTGAAGACCGCGGCGTCGCCGGGCTTGAGGGTGGTGACGCGGGGCTGGGCCCGGCCGCGTTCGATGGGGTTGGAGGTGTGGTCGGCGTCCTTGATGTCGACGCCCGCGAAGCCGGTGGCGGAGCAGGTGGTCGAGCCCCGGTTGATCATGGTGATGTTGATGCGGCCGGTGGTCTCGTCGGGTGCGGCGTCGGCGGCGTCGATGGCCAGGTCCGCGGTCTTGCAGAAGGTGACCTTGGCGCCGGTCTTGGCGGTGCCGTCCGCGGCGCCGGCCTTGGTGTCCTTGCCGTCACCGGCCTGCGTGTCACCGGCCTGCGAACCACCGGCCTGGGAGCCGTCCTTGGCGTGCGGGCCGCCCTCCGCCTTGGCGCCGCCGCCCTGCGAGGCGGACGTGTCGGAGCCCTTGGCGGAGGAGTCGGTGCCGGAGTCGTCGCCGCCGCAGGCGGTGAGCGAGAGGGTGGCGGCGAGGCTGATGGCGGCCAGAGCGGTGAGGCGGGTGTGCTTCATGGTGTTCCCCCAGGAGTAACGGTGGAGCGCGGTGCGTGTCGTGCGGTCGGAAGTATTTGTATCTCACACGGAGTTACGGGCGGTTCCCCGCGACGTCTTCGTTCTGTCACAGGCGAACCGCACCTCACGGCCCGTCAAAACACCACCGCACACACCCTCGAACCGACCCGAACCCGACGGCCCGGGGACGACG
This sequence comes from Streptomyces silaceus, assembly GCF_001419745.1. Lineage (GTDB taxonomy): Bacteria > Actinomycetota > Actinomycetes > Streptomycetales > Streptomycetaceae > Streptomyces > Streptomyces silaceus. The sequence goes on from NZ_LIRJ01000065.1 coordinate 18,948, forward strand.
GCCCGAGCCCGACCACCCGGCCCCTGCCCTCCGGCTCGGCCACCGCGAGGGGCCCTGGAGGGTGTCGCCTCCAGGGCCCGGGGAATCAGCGGCGTTCGAGGTCCGGACGTCCGAGCCTGAACAGGACCGCGTTCTCCTGGGTGGTCCACCGGCGGAAGCCGGCCTTCTCCAGGACGCGGACCGAGGGCGGGTTCGACAGTTCCACGGTGGCGGAGACCGTGTGGACGTCCGCCGAAGTGAAGGCGAACTCGGCCAGCGCCCGCGTGGCCTCGGCGGCGTAACCCCGGCCGCGGCGGGAGGCCACCACGCCGTATCCGATTTCGAGTACGCCGTCGCCGGGCGGCCAGAAGAGGCCGATCGAACCCACCACCAGGCCGGTCTCGCGCTCGATGACCAGACGGTGGCCGTAGGGGCCGAGCCAGGCCGGGCGCTGGTCGAAGAGACCGGCGATCACGCGGTCGCCCTCGGCGGGAAAGTCGTCCGCCCAGTGTGTGGAGCGGATGCCGTCGAGGACCGCGGTGGCCTCGCGCATGGTCCAGGGCCGCAGGACGAGCCGCTTGGTGATCAGATCGGCGTGGGTGGGTGAAGAAGGTGAAGAAGAGGAAGACACGTGTCTCTCCTGGTCGTTGAAGACGACCCGGGCCGCGCTCGCTGTCGCGCGGACGGGATGAGGGCATGCCGATGAGGGCCGACGGCGGCCATATTCATCAACCTCCCCATCCCGTGATCACGCGGCTGTCGCGCTGGCGTGAACGTAACAACGGTTCGTCCGCCCGGGCAACGCAATTCCCTGGCAGGCCTGATTGCCAGGCCGTGCGTCGACCTGGGCTTCGACGCGGATCCTGGCAGCGATGTCAGCGCGTGACGGGAGGCTGGCGAGGTGCCGCGAGTACGTCCTGGAGTACGTTCTCGAGCGTGACGCGGGCCAGCTCGCACCTCAGGGTGTCCTCGATGCCCTCGTAGATGCCCCGCATCGCCGGCTGGATGCCGTAACCCACCACGCATTCCTGGTCCGGGGTGGTGCGGTGCATCGCGAACAGCGGGCCGGGTTCCACTGCCTCGTACACGTCGAGCAGGGTCATCGACCCCAGCTCGCGCGCCAGCGACCAGCCCGCACCCACACCCCGCCGGGACTCCACGAGCCCGGCCCTGCGCAGCTCGCCGAGCAGCCGCCTGATCACCACGGGATTGGTGTTCGCGCTGGTCGCGATCTGCTCGGAGGTGGCGACCTCATGGCCCTGGCGCTGGTAGAGACCGATCCAGGCCAGCGCATGGGCAGCGATGGTCAGCCTGCTGTTGGCACTCATGAACCCTCCTCCCGGCTGCAACGCTCCATGTTACGACAGCGCAGCCGCAATGGCGCAGCCGTAACAGCACCGTCGTAACAACGAAGGTTGCAACGAGCTGTCGTAACAATTAGCGTTGCGACTGCCGAGAAGGGTCAATCAACGAGGTGAGAAGCATGAGCAAGCCACTGACGGGCAAGGTCGCCCTGGTCACCGGCGGGTCGCGCGGACTGGGGGCCGCGACCGTACGACTGCTGGCCGAGCAGGGCGCCGACGTCGCCTTCACCTACGTCAGCTCCGAGAAGCAGGCGCGGGCAGTCGTCGACGACGTGCGGCGCAAGGGAGCGGATGCGGTTGCCTTCAAGTCCGACCAGGCGGACACGAGTGGGGCGCCGGCCCTGATCGACGACGTGGTCGCGCACTTCGGCGGCCTGGACATCCTCGTCAACAACGCGGCGATCTCGGTGGAGCAGGGCCGCACGGTGGACGACCCGGACGCCGACACCGCCGCACTGGACCGGATGCACGCCACCAACTACCTCGGCGTGATCGCCGTCATCCGGGCCGCTTCCCGAGTGCTGCGCGCGGGCGGCCGCATCGTCACGGTGAGTTCAGGGCTGGGCTCCCGGGTCGGCGCCCCGGGCCTCGCCGACTACTCGGCGACCAAGTCGGGGATCGAGAGGTACACCATGGGCGTCGCACGAGACCTCGGGCCCCGGGACATCACGGCCAACGTCGTGGAGGCCGGACTGATGGAGGGCGGCATGGAAGGGCCGGGCCCCGAGACCCTCAAGGCCCTGGTCGGCTCACTGTCCCTGCAACGCATGGGCCGCCCCGAAGAAATAGCCGCGGCGATCGCTTTCCTGGCGAGCCCCGCCGCGTCCTACGTCACGGGCGCGGTCCTGGACGCCCACGGCGGCTACAACGCCTGAACCGGAGCCCCTGCCGTGCGCCCCGAAGGACATCGCGCCTTCGGGGCGCGCACCGACGACGACCCGCGCGCGCGTGGACACGCCGCAAGAAGCCCGGGGCGTGATCGCGCCCCGAGCCCCGAGCCCCGAGCCCCAAGGGAGCACGCGCGGTCGCGCCGCCGGCGACGGTCATGCGCGACCTCGGGACTTCAGTCCCGACTCCCGGTCTTGCATGGGCCGAGCAAAGCCCGTTACAAGCCTGAGCAAAATAGGCAATATCGGACCTTTACCTTCGAATGGTCGGCACGTGGACGGAATCAGGGTCCACGGAATCGGCACCCCGACGAACCGAAGGAGATTCACCATGCGCAAGCACATACGCACCGCCGTCGTCACTCTCGCCGCCACGGCCGCCGTCGGCGCCTCCGCCGCCGACCCGCCCTCCCCCGACGGAGGGCGGGCAGACCTGTGTTCGCGAGCCGGTCACTCTGCTTGTTGATACGTGTGACGGCCACCGTGCGGGGAGCGAACGCTCCGGCGAAAACCGCCAGGAGTACTGCCCCACCCACCGCCCGAACCACATCCCGAGCGCGTGCGTCTACTCCACCGACCGGACGACAACGCACCACCAACGGGGGGCACATCATGCACGACCTGACCGAACTGTGGCTGGAGGGCTCCGTCATGGCCGTCATCCACGCGGCCGGGGCCGAGCAGGGGTACTGGGTCGACGAGACCGGCCTCAACCACGATGACGGCAGCAGCAATTGGTGGCAGCTCGTCCCGCTCGGCGGTGGCCGGGCCGTCGTCATGGGCAAGGACCACGACCTCTCCGGTGACGTGTGCGACGACATCGCGCAGACACTGTCGGACGGCTCCGCCTGGCTTCGGGAAGCCTGGGAGAACGACAGCGGCGGGCTGCGCCGCACCGTGAACGCCAAGGCGCCCATCGGCTTCTTCCACTGGTACGACACCGACGGCACCCAGGACTGCGTGCCCACGGAGGACGAGGACGACGGCAGCACTCTGGTCAGCGCGCCCTTCAGCGACGGCGACCAGCGCCTCTTCGAGGCGTACTACGGCGTCGGTGACCTCGACGAGGCGGACCGCTTCGCCGACGCGCTCCTCGACGCGGCCAGGGCGGGTGCGCTCACCGCCGACGTCCTGCTGCCCGTACTCCGCTGCGCCGACCCCGACCGCACCCGGCCCTTCGATCTGGAGTCCGCGCTGAAGACGGCGGCCATGGCCGGGCTCGTCGCGGGAAGCCGAGCACCGGAACTGCCCGCCCGCTAGTACCGCGACGCGTACCGCACGGGTACGCGTCGGGGCCGTCGCCGTGTCAAGGAAGCAACCCGGTGGACCTCATCAGGATGGAATGTATCCCTCCTGTCAGGGGTTCTTGCTGCTCACATGGGGTGATAGTGCCGTGTGCCGCGTGTCCCGCGACGGGAAGGGAGGCGTTGATGGGGATGTGAGTACTTCAACCACCACCCCGATACTGCCCGCCGCTCTGGCCTCCGCCGCCGCACACGAATCGGGCGCGGACAACGCGCCCTGCGACATAGTCGTCCGCTCCTGCACCACCCTCGGCAGGACGCTGATCCTGCATCTCGCCGGAGAGATCGACCACGCCAGCGCCGCCCCTCTCCGTGCGCTGCTGGCCTCGGCAGCCGCCGACGGCTACACCGGGCTCGTCCTGGACACCGAGCACGTCACCTTCTGCGACTCCGGCCTCCTGGCCGCACTCCGTTGGTGGCCCCGCCAGGGACGCTGCCTCAGACTCGCGAGCCGCTCACGAGCCGTTCAACGCCTCCTCCGCGCGGCACGGGTCCGCCAACCCGACTTGTTCGTCCAGATGCGGACGGCGTCGGCGTCATGACGTTCATACTCCTGACCTGCGGTCCGCTCCTCGCAGCCGTCCTTCTGCTGCGCTGGAAACCGCGTGAACCTCACCGCCGCCGACTCGCGCCCCCACCACGGCCGTCGGCTCGCCCACCCGTTGAACACCGCTCCCCCGCACAGCTGATGCTGCGCGTCAGGGCGTAGCCCGAGACAGGTGGTGGAGCCCGTGCGGACCACGGGCTCCACCGTCCTCGCCAAGGCTCACCCGGTCCTCCCCGCTCCTCGGCAGGTTGTGGGCTGACGTGCCGAGTGTTCCGGATCCGGTGAAAAAGACCAGGTCAGTTCCTTTATGATCAGGATCGGGTTCACGGTCGGCCGGACACCGGAAGACGCCTCAACCATCCGAGAGAATCGGAAAGGACACGAACGGTGTGCTGCCCCTTCTGCAGGCTCCCCGACAGTCGCGTCATCGACAGCCGGTCGACCGATGAAGGCACCTCGATTCGCCGTCGCAGGCAATGCACTCACTGTCAACGCCGCTTCACCACCGTGGAGACCTACTCCCTGCTCGTGGTCAAACGCAGTGGCGTGACGGAGCCGTTCAGCCGGACCAAAATCGTCAGCAGTGTCCGCAAGGCGTGCCAGGGCCGCCCCATCACCGAAGACATGCTCGACCGGCTCGGTCAGCAGGTGGAGGAGAACGTGCGGGCCACCGGAAGCGCCCAACTGTCCACACACGAGGTCGGGTTGGCCGTTCTGGAACCGCTCAGCGAACTGGATCCGGTGGCCTATATGCGGTTCGCCTCCGTCTACCGCGCCTTCGAATCACTCACCGACTTCGAGAACGCCATCGCCGATCTCCGCGCCAAGTGCGGCTAGTTCCACTTCGCCATCACTGACGCGGCTGCTTCGACGGCTCTTCCAGGATCCGCAGCAGATACGTGTCCATGATCCAGCCGTGCCGTTCCCGGGCCGCGGCCCGGACCTGCCTGATGCGGTCGGACACCTCGCGCAGAGGCCCCGCGATGAGCAGTTCGTCGGGCGTGCCCAGGTAGGCACCCCAGTAGATCCAGACGTCCTCCCCCTCGACCCGGGTGAACGACTCGTGCGCGTCGAGCATGACGACGATGTCACCGTCATCGTTCTGCCCCACGTCGGACAGGCGGCGGGCCGGCGTGATGTGGACGGGCCGGCCCACCTGGTTGATCGGAATGCGGTGCCGCGCGGCGAGAGTCGACACGCTGGTGATCCCGGGGACGACCTCGATGTCCGCCGAGACCTGCCCACGCGCTTCGATGTCGGAGAGGATCCCGAGAGTGCTGTCGTAGAGCGAAGGATCCCCCCACACGAGGAAGGCCCCGGTCTCGCCCGCCGCCAGTTCGTCGAGCATCATCCGCTCGAACAGGTCCGCACGGCGCGCACGCCAGCCCTCGATGGTCGCGGTGTAGTCGGAGCGATCCATGGGGCGCCTGTCACGGCTCGGGTCCTCGACCTCCACCACGCGATACGGAGCCTCGGCGTGCTCCTCCAGCATCTGATGGCGCAGATCCGTCAGGGCGGCCTTGTCGGCACCCTTGCCCACGATGAAGAAGACGTCCGCGCGCCGGATGGCCTTCACCGCTTGAAGGGTGAGGTGGTCGGGGTCGCCCGCGCCCATGCCGATGACGAGGATCGTGCGCCGGTCCGTGATCTGCGTGCTCATGACGGACAGTCTCGCAGCTCACCCCCGAGCCTGGGCCGGGCCCTCTGCCGCACCGTCGGGAATCAGACGAAGCACACCCCCTGCCGAAAGGCCGGGCAGGTCAGCGCTCCGCGGGCGGGCCGCGCATGCTGTGCCCCGGGCCCGATGTCACCATCGAACCCGGGGCGTTGCACGCGACCGATGGCCGGGGCGGCTCAGCAGGCGGCCGTCGCCCGCCAGAACGCGGCCCTGGTGTCCGGCCCGGCGACCCCGTCGACGGTGAGCTTCTCGACACCGGACCAGTTCAAGTACCGCTGGAGCGCCTTGATCGTGTTCGTCCCGACGACTCCGTCGACGACGAGCTTCTGGCTGCCGCTGTAGCCGTAGTCGTTGAACAGCCGCTGGGCCGCCTTCCAGCTGTCCGTGCCCAGTTGCCCGTCTATCCGGCCCGGCTTGTAGCCCCAGTAGTCCAGGTAGCACTGCCAGTTCTTGGCGTGCGCCGTGTTGAGGCCGAGGTTGTTCACCGCGAGAGCGGAGACGCCTCCGGCACTCGCCGTCGTCGCGGCGGCCGGCGGTGCAGCGACGGCGGCGCTCGCGCCCGCCAGGCCTCCGGCGGCGATCCCGATGACGGCGGCCACGCCGACGAGTGCCCTGGTTGCGGCAGATCGCATTGCTTCCTCATTCCTGTCGGTCGTACAGGAGTCGGGCGCGGCCGCCATCGTCTTCCGTCCCCCGGCGGCAGCCGCCCTTCCCGGCGGAAGCAGCAACGTAATGCGCCCGACCAGGGCGGTCGTCAACCCAGCAGGGTACGTCGAGGTCAACTCTCGTCGTAGTGCTCCCGTCGTAGTGCTCTCGCCCTCAGGGCGAGGGGGATGTCACGGCGAGGGCGGGTCCGACGGATGGGCTTCCGCTCGCATGCCCATCACCACCACCGTGATCACGCAGAACGCGATCACCGTCTCCGCCCAGAGGAACGCGACGTAGTCGAGCAGGGAGCCGATGGGCGGGGTGCCGGGGGCCGTGTTGCGGAAGGCGGCCAGGGCGAAGAGCGTCGCGGCCATCCAGCCGAGGGCCGGCCAGGTCAGCCCCTTGCGGCGGGAGAGCAGGAACCATGCGCCGATGAGGACCGCGATGGCGAGCGCCCACATCGCGGCCATCATGAACACCGCGAAGATCAGGACGCTGGTGGAGCGCGCGAGGCCGACGTCGAACACCGCGGCGCCGGCCGCCTCCGACGCGTCGACGTCGGCCGCGAACAGCGCATCGTTGTTGGTGAGCGTCATCCGGACGGGCACCGGCTCGTCGTCCCGCACCGCCGCGCCGAACTCCAGCGTCGCCTCGTACGCGTCGAACGGGTAGTCCGTGATCGAGCCCGCCGACAGTGTGACCGGCACGTCCACGGTCGAGATCCTGCTGTGCGCCGGGAAGGTGAGGTCTCCCCGTACGGAGGAGGACGTCTGGAGCGTCAGCTTCTCCGCGGGGGACACACCGCTCGCCTCCGCGAGGCTTCCGCGCGGGGTGACGAGGAGGCGGAGCACCAGTTCGCGACCCGCCGCGTCGACCCGTTGGACCGATGCGGTGATGTCCACCCGGTCGGACGCCGAACCGCCCGCCCGGTACCGGGTGTCCAGGGCCTGGCGTTCACCGAACTGGAGCCAGACCCCTACGGCGGCCGCCGCGGCCACGGCGCAGAGCACCAGCCCCGCGGCGAGCAGTCTGCCGCGGGACCGGGAGAGGCGTCGCTTCGTGACCACAGCCGCTCCGAGGGAGTCAGTCGACCGGCTTGCCGGGCTCGTCGTGCGTCGAGCAGTGGATGCCGCCGCCACCGGAGGCGATGGTGTCGATCTCGACCTGCACGACGTCGCGCTTGGGGAAGTGCTCCTGGAGGATGCTCTTGGCCCGCTTGTCGGCCTTGCGGTCGCCGAAGCGGGGCATGAAGACGGAGTCGTTGGCGACGTAGAAGTTCGCGTACGTCGACACGAAGTCGTCGCCCTCACCGGTGATCTCGTACAGGTCGGGCTGCGGCAGGTCCACGATCTCGAAGGGCCGGCCCTTGGCGTCGGTCGCCTTGCTGAGCACGGCCTTGGCCTGGTCCGCGGCGCGCGACCACGAGTCGGCCGGGGTGTCGGGGTGCGCCCTGTCCAGGAGCACCACACCGGGCTCGGTGAAGCGCACCAGGCTGTCCACGTGCGCGTCGGTGATGTCCTGGCCGCGCACACCGGCCAGCCAGATCACCTTCTTGATGCCCAGGGTCTGCTTGAGCTCGGCCTCGATCTGGTCCCGGCTCTTTCCGCGGTTGCGGTTGTCGTTGACGATCGAGCTCTCGGTGATCAGGAGCGTTCCCTCGCCGTCGGTCTCGAACGAACCGCCCTCGGCGACCAGCGGGGCCTTCTTGCGGGGGATGTCGTACTCGGCCAGCAAGGTCCGGCCCACGCGGCCGTCGTTCGTGTGCTCCTGCTTGTTGCCCCACCCGTTGAAGTTGAAGTCGATGCCGGTGACCTTGCCGTCGTCCTCCACGAACACGGGCACGGTGTCGCGCGCCCACAGGTCGTCCACGGGCAGCGGGATGACCTCGACGTCGCGCCCGCACGCCTTCTGGGCCGCCTTCACCTGGTCGGGCCGCGCCATCATCACGACGTACTCGTACTCCGCGATGGCGCGGGCGACGCGGGCGATGTCCTCGCGTACGTAGCGCAGGTCGTCCTCCCACACCGACTCCAGGGCGGGCCACGACATGAACGTGCGCGCGTGGCTCTCCCACTCGGCGCCCATGCGGCGTCCCTTCGTGTCCGTGTCCTGGTCGGCGGCGGCGCTCGCGACATTCGAGTCGCCGGGGCCGCAGGCCGACGCGCCGAGCACGACGGCGCCGATTCCGGCGATCGCGCGCAGGGCCGAACGGCGGGAGGGGAGGAAGGTGGACACGGTGAACTCCGATCATCGTGATGGGGACAAGCTAGCCGCCGGTGTGGCGGACCGCTCGACGAGCGCGGTGCGGCGCGGGCGGCAGGTGGGGTGTGCGGGTGGGGGGTGTGCGGTCGCGGGCCTGAGTCACGCGAGCCGTCGGCGGTTGGTGCCGCGCCGTGGACGGCCGGATTCCGCTGGGCGGATGGGCTAGCCGTGCCGTCACGCTGTTCCTTCACTGTCGCACGGACTGAAAATTCAGTCAAAGACGGTGACGGCCGTGACGGGGGTGGTGTTCGTGTCGGTGCGGGTGGGAGCGGCAGCGGCGCCGGTGGGAGTGGTGGTGCCACCGGCGGGAGCGAGGGTGGTGGCGCATCTCGCCAGTCGGGCGAGTTCCACGGCTATCACCTCCCGCATCAGCTCGCGGGCGTGGTCCAGAGGGAGCAGTCCGCTGAGCCAGCGCGTGCTGAGGCCTTCGAGCGTGGCGGTCAGCCGCTCGGCGGCCACGGTGCGGGCGGGCGCGGGCGCGGCCGGGTGGACGCGGCCGAGGGCGTCGGTCAGCTCGTGGATCCAGATCAGACGCGCCCCGGCGAGCGCCTCGCGCAGCTCGGGGTCGAAGACGGCGGTGGCCTGCAGCTCACCCCAGGCCGTGCTGTTCTCGCGCACCTCGGGCCGGTCCTGGAATTCGAGGAGCAGGGAACGTTCCAGTGCACGGCGGGGGCCGTCGTGGCGCTCGCCGGGCGGGCTGCCGACGGTGTAGCGCTCCGCGCGGTCGCTGATGAACTCCAGGGTGCGGTGCAGGATGCCCGCGCGGTCCTTGAAGTGGTAGTAGACGAGCGCCGTGGAGATGCCCGCCTCCTCGGCGACCTCCGTCACGCGAAGTCCCCGGACCCCGCGTCTGGCGATGACTCTGGCCGCCGCTCTCAGGATGTCCGTCCTGCGGTCCGCCTTCACGTCGTGCCCCTTCTCGTGCGCCGGCCGGTCGACCCTGGTGATCACGCGGACCGTATCGTCTCACATTGACTGAAACTTTAGTTAGCGGCACGATCGTCCCCCGTGGCGGTCCATGGCCGTCGCGCCGCCGGGCGCCGGTCCCCTCCCGCCCCCGCACTCTTACCTC
>NZ_LIRJ01000650.1 GCF_001419745.1 Streptomyces silaceus
CCCGCAGCACCTGCGGCGGCAGCAGCCGCCCCGCGCCCGACGCCACGGACGTCCGCAGGAAGCGCGACAGCGCCGACCACGGCTCGTCCTCCTGTCCGAGCGCCGCACGCGCCTGGTCGGTCAGCCGGGACGTCTCTTCCTCGGCTATGCGCCTGACCAGCACGTCCTTGCTCGGGAAGCGGCGGTAGACGGTGCCGACACCGACCCGCGCGCGGCGCGCCACGTCTTCCATCGGCGCGCCGTAACCCAGCTCGCCGAAGACCTCGCGTGCCGCCCGAAGTACATGTTCGAGATTGCGCTGTGCGTCGACACGCAGTGGTGTCGTGCGCGCTCCTTCCCCCATGTCTCGTCCGTTCCCGCTCGGGGCTACGGCTGCTGCCGTCGCTGCGGCGGAAGTCCAGTGGGTCTCCTGAGTGTGCATATACGTTCCCCCGGTAATGACGTCTCCCCCCGGAGACACTCCCCGTCATTGACAACCGGTGTGTGAGGAGCGAGCCCTGCCACGAGCCGGAAACTCGACTCGACGAGCGCATCCCCCGACACCCCGACGTCACACGAACATAGTTGAGCTGGGGTCAATTCAGAAGAGGTGGGTTCCGCACGGCGAGCCCCCCGATCGGAGTACGCACCTTTTCAGGCCTTATTGCACCCCATCCCCGCACCCCTCTCATACCTGCTGACCTGCACTCCTTTCGCACCGGACGGCGGGCTTCCGGAGGCTCGCGGGGCGCCGCGTCCGGTCACACAAATTGCCGGGCCTGTGGACAAACTCCGGAGCCGGGTGCGTCATGGGATGGTGAAGGAACCTGTGCGCATTCTCGTCGTAGGCGGCGGCTACGTCGGCATGTACACCGCGCTGCGTCTTCAGCGGAAGCTGAAGCCGGAGCTCAAGCGGGGGACGGCCGAGATCGTCGTGATCACCCCCGACCCGTACATGACCTATCAGCCGTTCCTGCCCGAGGCGGCGGCCGGCTCCATCTCACCGCGCCACGTCGTCGTCCCGCTCCGCCGCGTCCTGGACAAATGCCGCATCGTCGTCGGCGAGGTCCGCTCGCTCGACCACGGCAAGCGCACGGCGACCTTCACCACCCTCGCCACCGAGGAGGAGGGCGCCGGCACCGTCGACCTCACGTACGACGAGATCGTCCTCGCCCCCGGCTCCATCGCGCGCACCCTGCCCGTGCCCGGCCTCGCCGAGTACGCCATCGGCTTCAAGACCGTCGAAGAGGCCATCGGCCTGCGCAAC
>NZ_LIRJ01000651.1 GCF_001419745.1 Streptomyces silaceus
GGGGAGGGGCGCGGGTTCGGGGTAGGCCTCCTGGCCGGGGATGCCGAGGTCGTTGAGGCCGAAGTGGACGAGGACGTGGGTGGCGCCGGGGACGTCGAGGGCGTCGCGTCGCAGGCGGGCGAGGGCGTGTTCGCCTATTTCGTCGGTGAGGAGGCGGTTGGCGGAGAGGCCCTGGTTGACGACCCAGCCGGGGTGGCCGGCGGCGCGGAGGCGGTCGTTGAGCAGGTCGGGGAAGCGGTGGTCGGTGTCGTTTGTGGTGCCGGTGCCTTCGAACCAGGAGTCCCCGAAGGCGACGATGACGGGGGTGCCGGTGGGTGCGAGGACGTCGGCGCCGCTGATGAAGTGGCGGGTGGCGAGTTCTTCGAGGCCTTCGGTGCCGTCGAGGGCGGGTGCGGTGAGGGCGTTGCCGGGGACGGCGTAGCCGGTGCGCAGGGGGACGGCGGAGTAGGTGCTCGGGCCGGTGTCGTGGGGCAGCCAGAGGGTGAGGGCGAGTTCGTCGCCGGGGTGCGCGGTGTGTTCGACGGGGTCGGTGACGAGGTCTTCGCCGGCGGGGATGGTGAATTCTTCGGCGCCGGCGACGCGCAGGGCGGTGTCGCTGCCGGGGTCGATGCCGCTTCCTTGGGTGCGTCTGGCGAGGCGGGCGCCGCCGATGTGGAGGGGTTCCTTGCCGTAGCGGTTGCTGAGGTGGATGCGCAGGGCGCTGCCGCCGCCGTCGAGGCGGATGATCTGGCGGAGCGTCTGGGCTTCGAAGGCGCGGAGTTCGAAGAGGTCGATGCTCTCGTGGGGGCTGACGACGGCGGAGCGGAAGGCTGCGGTCCAGGAGGCCGTGGAGTCTGTGGTCATGGTCGTCTGAACCGGTCTGATGGGGTGGGTATTTCCCGGTCGGGCTTCTTTTTGACGGGAATATTCGGCGGCGCGCGGGCGCTTGGGGGCGGACAATTCCGGCCATGGACAGTGAACTTGCGGGTGCTCTGGAGCTGGTGCTGCGCGACCTGGGGGCCACGTGTGCGGTGCGGCCGGTCGTCCGGGAGGAGCGCGACGACGACGGTACGGATCTGATCGTGCTGTATGAGCCGGACGGCTCGGGCGCGGGTCTGGTCGTGCGGTGTGGTGCCGGTGCGGCCGAGCTGGCGGCGGACTTCGCGGATCAGGCGCAGGACTGGGCGGTGGAGGCGCTGTGCGCGGCGCTGGAGCCGGCGGTGTGGCCGGAGTGTCCCGCGCACCCCGGCTCGCATCCGCTGGCGGCCGGGGTGGTGTCGGGGGTGGCGGTGTGGTCGTGTCCGAGGACGCGGCGCACCGTGGCGCCGATCGGTGGGCTGGGCGCTTGAGGGGCGTCAGTTCTTCAGGCGTACGAGGTTGCCGCGCTGTTCGCCGATGCGGCCGGTGGCGGTGGGGTGGGGGGCGCCGGGGCTCTGGAGGCCGAAGCTGGTGAAGGCGGTGCGTCCGGGGAGCGGGTATGGGTTCTTGCCCGTGAGGGAGTTGAGGATGGTGGCGCTGCGCCAGGCGGCGAGTCCGAGGTCGGGGGCGCCGACGCCGTGGGTGTGGCGTTCGGCGTTCTGTACGTAGACGTTGCAGCCGGTGCCGGTGACGGACGGGTCGAGGACGAGGCGGTACTGCTCGTCGACGCGGGGGCGGGCCGAGGAGTCCTTGCGGATGTAGGGGTCGAGGCCGGCGAGGAGTTGGTCGAGGGGGCGTTCGCGGTAGCCGGTGGCGAGGACGACGGCGTCGGTGGTGAGGCGGGAGCGGGTGCCCTGCTGGAGGTGTTCGAGGTGGAGTTCGACGCGGGTGGTGGCGACGCGGCCGGCGGTGCGGACGGAGACGCCGGGGGTGAGGACGGCGTCGGGCCAGCCGCCGTGCAGGGTGCGCCGGTAGAGCTCGTCGTGGATGGCGGCGATGGTGTCGGCGTCGATGCCCTTGTGGAGCTGCCACTGGTGGGGGACGAGGCCGTCGCGGACGGCTTCGGGCAGGGCGTGGAAGTAGCGGGTGTAGTCGGGTGTGAAGTGTTCCAGGCCGAGCTTGGAGTACTCCATGGGTGCGAAGGCCTCGGTGCGGGCGAGCCAGTGGATCTTCTCGTGTCCTGCGGGGCGGGCGCGGAGGAGGTCGAGGAAGATCTCGGCGCCGGACTGGCCCGAGCCGATGACGGTGACGTGGTCGGCGGCGAGGAGCTGTTCGCGGTGCTGGAGGTAGTCGGCGGAGTGGAAGACGGGGACGGCGGGGGCTTCGGCGAGGGGTTTGAGGGGTTCGGGGATGTGGGGGGCGGAGCCGATGCCGAGGGCGACGTTCCTGGTGTAGGTG
>NZ_LIRJ01000652.1 GCF_001419745.1 Streptomyces silaceus
CTCGGGCAGCGCGGGCGCCGCGACGCGGGTGTGCTCGGTCCGGGCGGGCGAGGGGCGCGGCGGCCACCAGTGACAGGTCACCGCGGCGGCCGCCACGCCGAGCGCGCAGCCCGCCAGGACGTCGCCGGGGTAGTGGACGCCCACGTACACCCGCGAGAACGCCACGGCCGCGGCGACCGGCGCGACGAGGGCGCCGTAGCGGGTCGACTCCAGGGCCACGCCCGTGGCGAACGCCGCCGCGGACGCCGAGTGCCCGGAGGGGAACGACGAGGTCCACGGCGCCTTCGTCAGGCGCCTCACCAGCGGCACGGCGTCGAGCGCCGGGCGGTGCCGGCGCACCGCGTACTTGGCGACCGCGTTCGTGGTCAGCGAGGCCAGCGCGAGAGCGGCCACCCCGCGTCCGGCCGCCCGCCGCGCGGTCGGACCGCCGGCCAGCCGGGCAGCCGCGCCGCCGCCACCCGTTCGAACCACCGTCGGTCGATCCTGCCGATCCGTCCCGTCATGGCCTCACTGGACCAGGGCAGACGGGCGGCGGCCCGCGCTGCTGGCCCGAACGGGTCACGGGGCGCGGCCGGGCGACCGAGCGGAAGCCCGCCAGGAGATCCCGCACACTCGTCCCGGAAGGCGCGAGCACGTGGACGTGTGGCACGGTCACGTGGACGTGGGGCCCGCGGACGCGCGGTACGGGCATCGCGCCGGAGAATGCCGACATGACGACAAGTCGTTCCCCGGACATCCGGGTCAAGCGCGTCTACGACCCCGCGGCGCCGGACGACGGCGCCCGCGTCCTCATCGACCGGCTCTGGCCGCGCGGCGTCTCCAAGGAGCGGGCCGACCTGGAGTCGTGGGACAAGGAGGTCGCGCCCTCGAACGAGCTGCGCCGCTGGTACGGCCACGACCCGGCCCTCTTCGAGGAGTTCGCCGAGCGCTACCGGCAGGAGCTCGCGGCCCCCGGCCGTGTCGCGGAACTCGACCGGCTCCGCGACCTCGCCCGTACCGGCCGCCTCACCCTGCTCACCGCCACCAAGGACCTCCCGCACGGCCATGTACGCGTCCTGGTGGACGTCCTGACCGGCGGCTGACCGCGCGACACCGACGGCGGACCGCGCGCCGTCGCCGATTTGCCGGAACGGCAACAGACGTGGCCCGCGTCGCGCGCCGGGCCGCATGCTCGAGGCCGCAGCCGCCACCCGAGCACACCAGGAGGGGCCATGCCCGCGACCTCATCTGCCGCAGCCGACCGCACCCACCGCCTGATCCCCTCGCCCGCGGGGCGGATCCACGCGGTGGAACAGGGCACGGGCCCCCTGGTCCTGCTGGTGCACGGCTTCCCCGAGACCTGGTACTCCTGGCGCCACCAGTTGCCCGCCCTGGCGTCCGCGGGCTACCGCGCGGTCGCCGTCGACGTACGCGGCTACGGCCGGTCCAGCGGTCCTGACGACGTGGCGGCCTACCGGATGCTCGACCTGGTCGAGGACAACGCCGCCGTGGTGCGGGCGCTCGGCGAGGAGAGCGCGGTGGTCGTCGGCCACGACTGGGGTGCGACGATCGCCGCGCACTCCGCGCTGGTCAGGCCGGACGTCTTCCGCGCGGCCGCCCTGCTGGGCGTCCCCTACACGCCGCCGGGCGGACCGCGCCCCGGCGAGGTCTTCGCGCGGATGGGCGGGGGAGGGGACGGCAGCGCGGGCGGCGAGTTCTACGTCTCCTACTTCCAGGAACCCGGCCGGGCCGAGGCCGAGATCGAGCCCGACGTACGCGGCTGGCTCGCCGGGTTCTACGCCGCGCTGTCCGGGGACACCATGCCCGGCCCCGACGCCCCCGCCCCGCACGTCACGGGACCGGGCGGCACCCTGCGGGAACACTTCCCCACGGGCCGCCTGCCCGGTTGGCTCGACCCGGCCGATCTGGACGTCTACGCAGGGGAGTTCGAGCGGACCGGCCTGACCGGCGCGCTCAACCGCTACCGCTGCATGGACCGCGACTGGGCCGATCTCACGCCCCGCTTCGAGGGCGCCCCGCTCACGCGGCCGTCCCTGTTCGTCGGCGGCGCCCTGGACGCCTCCACGACGTGGCTGGCCGACGCGATCAAGGCGTTCCCCCGGACCCTGCCGGCCCTGAGCGCCGCCCATCTCCTCGACGGCTGCGGCCACTGGGTCCAGCAGGAACGGCCCGCCGAGGTCAACCGGATCCTGACGGGGTGGCTCGCGGGGCTGCCGGGCTGACCCGGGCGGCGACGGCGCTCTCCGCGTCGTCCTGCGCGGCGCCGCCCTGCTCCTCGGCGGCGGCCGGGGCGGGGTCCGGCCTGCCGGGCAGGAACCAGCCGGCGATCAGCACGGCGACGGCCGCCCCGAGCACCCACCAGGAGGTGGTCGGAAGGACTCCACCGGGCTGTGGCCGCTGTCGGCCTGGCGCTGGAGCAGCAGGGCGACGACGGCGATGCCGAGCGAGGCGCCGAGCTGGTTGATGATGTAGAGCGCCGAGGTGCCCTGCGCGACGGACTCGCCGGGCAGGGTCCGGTCCAGCGAGTCCATGGTGGGCGCGCCGATGAAGCCGAGGCCCACACCGGTGGTGAACGCGCAGGCGCCGAGCAGGACTTCGCTCGTCGTGGCGCCCGCCTGGGTGTACGCCAGGGAGCTCACGGCGATGACGAAGGCGCCGAGCGGGGCGAGCCGCTTGGCCCCGACCTTGTGGCTCAGGCGCCCGGCGACCGGCATGGCGAGGAACGAGCCGACGCCGAGCGGGGCGAGCAGCAGACCGGCCGCGAGGACGCCGTGGCCGCGCACCTCCTGCTGGTACAGGGGGACGAGGAACAGCATCGAGAAGAGCATGACGCCGGTGAGTCCCATGACCGTGACGCTCGCGGAGAAGCTGCGGCTGCGGAACAGGCCGAGACCGATGAGGGCCTTGGCGCCAACTCGTACGGCCTGGGCGCCGTATCCGACGAGCAGGACGGCGCCGAGCACCCGCGCCACGATCACTGGCGCGCTGCCGAACCCGGCGTCCTCGCCGGCCCGCGAGAGCGCGAAGGTGAGCACGGCGAAGGCGGGGCCGAGCAGCGCGAGGCCGACGAAGTCCAGCGGGGTGGCGGACCGTTCGCTCTTGGGCGGGTCGGCCGGCACGATCCGCAGGGAGAGCGCGAACGCCAGGACGCCGATCGGGATGTTCACCAGGGATGTGTCGCAGGACGTGTCCCGCCGGGCCCTCAAGGGAAGACGACCGACGGGTCCACCGGGCTGAGGACGACCCAGCGCAGCGCGGTGTCGCCGAAGCGGCCGTACGTCGCCACGCGCACGTCGAGCGGGTCCGGCGCGACCAGCGGGAAGTACATCGGGCGCGCCGCGTCGTCGGCGTCGCCCCGCACGCCGGTCGTGTCCTCCCACAGCTCGGCGACGCCCGGCTCGCGGCGCACGGTGCGCACCACCTCGTCCAGCCGCTCGTTGTCCGGCCACCGCTGCCACGCCAGCCGCAGCTGCCCCAGCAGCGGAACGGCCCACTTGGTGTCCCACTCGCGCAGCTGATAGCGCGCCTCGGCGGAGAACGCCCACGTCATGGTGTTCGTCTCCGGGTGCATCAGCCAGGGGCAGTGCCGCGCCGCCACGGTGTTGGCCGCCACCACGTCCCAGGCCTGGTCGCAGATCCAGCTGACCCGGCGCTGCTGGTGCAGCAGATCCAGCAGTGCCGCGTCGGGGCGGGCGCCGCCGGCCCGGTGCCGGGGCGGCTGGTGGCCGGTGCCGCGGTAGAGGGCGGTGGCCTGCCGGGGCGAGAGGTCCAGGATCCGCACCACGCCCGCGATCATCTCGCGCGCGTACGTGCGGTCCTCGCCCCGCTCCAGAGCGCGGTACCAGCGCTCGGAGACGCCGAGCAGCAGGGCCATGTCGAGCTGGGTGAGATAGCTGCGGTGGCCGCGGAAGGGGACGGGACCGGGCAGCAGACCGGGGTCCCGCGCCATCCGCCAGGCGCGCAGCATCCGCCCGAGGTCCTCGCGTCGCGCGTCCAGCAACAGTAAAGACCTCGCAAAGATGGGGCGGTCGTACGGAGAGTGCCGCGCGCCCTTCGCGGATCGCCGCCCGGGCCGGGGCAGGGTGTCAGCCTCGCACACGGGAACGGCTACCGGAACTCGGGAGTGCCGGTAGCCGGGCGTGCCGACCTTGGGGCGCGGCGGGCGGTCATGGTGGGCCCGCCGCCGCCCGCCACGGTCCTCGAGACCCACGGGTGGCCAGGTCAGCCGCGCCTCGACGGCCCGTACACGTCGTACGCCGCCCGGTGCGCACGTCCGTCAGCCGCACACCCACGGAGATCCCGATGAGCCACTTCCTGCCGGAGACCGACCCCGTGCTGACCGCCGCCCGCGGTCTGGCCCTCACGCACTCCGGCATGATCGAGGTGAACGCGAGCCCGCTGTACCTGCGGGCGCGCGACGCGGACCCGGCCCGCACCGTCGCCCTGGTCTCGGGCGGCGGCTCCGGCCACGAGCCGCTGCACACCGGGCTCCTGGGGCGCGGCGGCCTCGACGCCGTCTGTCCCGGCGAGGTCTTCGCCTCCCCGCACAACCGGCAGATCTACGAGGCGAGCGCGGCGGCCGCCNNAAGAACTACACGGGCGACGTGATCAACTTCCAGATCGCGGCGGAGCGCCTGCGCCACGACGGGATTCCCGTCGCCACCGTCCTGGTCGACGACGACCTGGCCACCGACAGCGCGGACGCCGCGACCGGCCGACGGGGCACCGCGGCCACCGTCGTCGTCGAGAAGCTCCTGGGCGCGGCCGCCGACCAGGGGGCGACGCTGGAGGAACTCGCCGACCTGGGACGGCGCGTCGTGGCCCGCTCCCGCAGCATCGCCGTCGCCGCCCGCGCGCAGACCTCGCCCACCACGCTGAACCCCGCGTTCACGCTGGACGAGGGGACCCTCGACTACGGCGTCGGCATCCACGGCGAGCGCGGCACCCGCACCATCGCCCGCCCGGCCGTCGGCGACCTGGTCCGGCGCATGACCGACGACCTGCTCGACGCCCTGCCCGACGGGCCCGGCGAGGTGCTCGCCCTCGTCAACGGCCTGGGCGCCACCACCGAGCTGGAGCTGAACGCCATCGGCGTCCTGCTGCACGACGAGCTCACCGCCCGCGGCATCCGGCCGGTCCTCACCGTCCCCGGCACCTTCACCGCGGCCCTGGACATGGCCGGCTTCTCCCTCACCCTCACCCGGCTGGAGGACGGCTGGGCCGACCTGTGGCTGGCCCCCACCCGGACCCCGCTCGTCCTGCCC
>NZ_LIRJ01000653.1 GCF_001419745.1 Streptomyces silaceus
GCGGTCGCTGGACGCGGACGACATGGAGACCGCGCGGCTGCTGCTGGGGCGGTGAGGCGGGACCCCGGCGGTGGGCCGGCCCTCGCGCCGGTGCGGCGGTGGTCCGCGGCGCGGTGGGCGACCGGCTGGTGAGACGGCTTTGACCCCTGCCGTACGGACGTGGCTTGCTGCCGCCATGATTCGTACCGCCACACCCGCCGACATCCCCGTCATCCACGCGCTGGTCCGCGACCTCGCCGCGTACGAGAAGGCACCCGACGAGGCGAAGGCCACCGAGGGACAGCTGCGCGAGGCGCTCTTCGGGGAGCGGCCCGCCGCGTACGCGCACATCGCGCAGGACGACACCACCGGCGAGCCGGTCGGCTTCGCGCTGTGGTTCCTGAATTTCTCCACCTGGCGCGGCGTGCACGGGATCTACCTGGAGGACCTGTACGTACGTCCCGAGGCGCGCGGTGCCGGGCACGGCAAGGCGCTCCTCACCGAGCTCGCGCGGATCTGCGTGGCGCGCGGCTACGAGCGCCTGGAGTGGTCCGTCCTGGACTGGAACGAGCCGTCGATCAACTTCTACCGGTCGCTCGGGGCGCGGCCCCAGGACGAGTGGACGGTGTACCGGCTGACCGACGGCGCGCTGGCGGAGCTGGGCGGCGGCTCCTAGCGACCCCTTCGCGGTGTCCCGGACGCTTCCGCGGCGTCCGGGACTCCTCTGCCGTGTCCGGTCAGAACTCGTCGACGGTGTGCGGCAGTCGGGCCGTGCGCAGCGCCGCGTCCAGCGCCGTCACCGTGCCCGGCGTGTGCTCCGTGGCCAGGCCCGCGCGGACCAGGGCGTCGATCGTCGTGCCGCCCAAGTAGGCCGCCGCCAGGTCGCGCACGTCGAGGGCGAGGTCCGCGGGGGCCTCGGTCCTCTCGTACGCGCATCCGTCGGCGGACGCCGTCAGGCGGTGGCGTCCGGCGTTGGCCGGGAGCCGGTCGTCGCGGATGTCGAGGACGACGTCCACCGGGGCCGCCCAGGAGCGGGCCTCCAGGGCCTCGCGCACGTCGACGAGGCGGAGCCACAGCGCCGGGAACTCGCCCGTGACGCGCACCTGGTCGCGGTCGCCGGCGAAGAGGTGCAGCGGGTCGTCCACGGGGCGGCCCCAGGCGCGGATCAGGCCCGTCAGGTCGATCGACGCGAGATAGCGCCACAGCGCGGCCTCGGCGGCCGGGGTGTCCGCCTCCAGCTCGTCCAGACGGACCAGGCCGGGGGCGTCGTCGCGGGTCCTGGTGCGGTAGATCGCGTATCCGGCGACGGGGCCGCGCGGGTCGCCGAGGACGACCACGCGGGGCGGCGACAGCGCGTCGTCCTCCTCGTCCTCCTCCACCAGCCACTCCTCGCGCCACCAGGACTCGGTGCGGTCGATGCGGCCGGCCCGCTCGGCGCGCGTGCGCGCGTAGTACTCGCCGAGGAGGCCGGGGGCTTCGGAGGGGTCGACCAGGCGCAGCGGGCGGTCGTCCGGGGTGATGCGCAGGTCGAGCGGGCGGCGGGAGTCGATCTCCACGGTGTGGCCGTGGGTGGCGGGGCCGAAGCCGAACCGGCCGTAGATCGCGTCCTCCGACGCCCACAGGGACGCGATCGGCGAGCCGTCCGCCGCCGCCCTCGCGAACAGCTCCGCGAGCATGCCCGACAGCACGCCGCGGCGCCGGTGGGTCGGCGCCACCGACACGAACGTCAGGCACGGGCAGGGCAGTTCACCGCCCGGGACCGACACCGTGAACGGGAACGCGGCGACGAACCCGACGAGTTCGTCGCCGTCGTACGCGCCGATGCGGGTGCAGCCGCGCAGCAGGTCGTGGTGGTGCTTGCGCTTCTCGTCCTCCGGGGTCTCGTGGAAGACGAGGTAGGCGAGGGAGAGCGCGCGGTCGATGCCCGTCTCGGGGATGTCGCGGAACTGGATGGAGTCCATACCCATATAACGGACGGTAGTTCCCTTATCCGGTACAGGCATCCGAATATTCGTCACGGGGAGTCAGGGGATCAGGGAGTCGGAGGATCAGGGACTCAGGGAATCAGGACGACCTTGCCCATCGTGCCGCGCGTCTCCAGGGCGCGGTGGGCCGCTGCCGCCTCCGCGAGGGGGTAGCGCTGCACGGCCGGGGTGAAGTGGCCCGTCGCCGCCTCCGCGAGCGCGGCCAGCTCCAGGGTGCGGACGGGGTTGTCGCCGCCGGCCTTGGCCATCATCGCCGGGCCGAGGACGTTGACCTGCGTGATGCCGCGTGCGGTCAGCTCCTCCTCGGTGAACGTCAGCGCCTCGCCGTCGTGCAGGCCCTTGCCGGACCAGCCGAAGACGACGTGGCTGCCACCGGGGCCCAGCAGGTCGACCGCGGCGCGGCCCGCGTCGCCGCCGACCCCGTCGAAGACGACGGTCGCGGCGCGTCCGTCGAGCCGCTCCTTCAGGTACGCGCGCACCTCGTCGGGCCAGGCCGGGTCCTTGTAGTCCACGGCCAGGTCGGCGCCGTGCGCGCGGACGCGGGCCGTCTTCTCCGGGCCGCCCGCCAGACCGATGACGGTGGCGCCGCGGTGCTTGGCGTACTGCGTGAGGAGCGTGCCGATGCCGCCCGCGGCGGCGGGGACGACGACCACGGAGTCCGCCGTGAGCTCGGTGAACCGGAGGATCCCCATCGTCGTGCGGCCCGTCCCGATGAGGGCGACGGCCTCCGCGAAGTCCAGGTCGTCGGGGAGTTCGTGGAGGCGCGAGACCTCGGTGACGGCGCGCTCGGCGTAGCCGCCGGGGGCGAAGCCGATGTGGGCGACGACGCGCTTGCCGAGCCAGTGCGCCGGTACGCCCTCGCCGAGTGCGTCGACGGTGCCCGCCACCTCGCGGCCGGGGATCGTGGGCAGGGCCGGGAGTTCGGGCAGCGGGCCCTGTATGCCCTCGCGGATCGCGGTGTCCAGGAGGTGCACGCCGGCCGCGGCCACGGTGACGCGGACCTGGCCCGCGGCCGGCTCGGGGTCCGCGGTCTCCTCGTAGCGGAGGTTCTCGGCGGGGCCGAAGGCGTGGAGGCGGATGGCATGCATGGGGCTCACTCCTGGGCTGTCGGTGCCGTGTGGTTCTGTGCGCGGTGCGGTGTCGTTCCGTGCGCGGTGCCGTGTCGTTCCGTGCGCGGTGC
>NZ_LIRJ01000654.1 GCF_001419745.1 Streptomyces silaceus
ATGTGGTTGCGGATGCGGATGCGGATGTGGTTGCGGATGTGAATGTGGATGTGAATGTGGTTGCGGATGCGGATGCGGTTGTGGATGCTGCGGCACCGGTGTCGGCTGGGCAAGCCCCGGCCCCTGGTCTTCTTGCGGCTCCCCCATCCGCTCAGGGTGCCGCAGTCCGGGGATGTGTGGGGTGGGCTGTGGATAACCCTCGGGAGTCCCCCCGCCCCGGGACCGCGGCCCGGGACCGGTCCCCGGGACCGGTCCCTGACTCCTCCGCGGCTACGCGCGGTCCGCCTCCAGCTGCCTGCGCAGCGAACCCTTCAGCGCGCTCACGAAACCGTCCCTCGTCGGCTCGTCGACGAGGTCCAAGGAGAGGTACGGGTTCAGGTCCTCCAGTTCCACCAGGAGGAGTTCGCCCGTGGGGGTGCGGCAGGCGTCGACCCGTTGGATGCCGTGGTCGATCGTGTTCCAGTCGACGAAGCGCTGGGCGAAACCCAGGTCCTCGGGGGTGGGGGCGTAGCGCTCCAGATGCCAGCGGCGGTCGGGGGACGGGGCGTGCAGCGCGTACTGGAAGGCGCGGTCCACGAAGTAGAACGAGACCTCGTACGTGAAGTCGATGCGCGGCTGGATCAGGAGGCTGCCCGGACCCGCGGGCGCGGAAGCCGTCGCGAGGGCGTCCCGCGTCACGAACTCCAGGCCTATCGAGTCCGCACCCGCCTTCGGCTTGATCACGTACGTGTCCGTGACCGGGAGGCGGTCCGCGTCCCTCGGGTCGTCCACCGTGGGGATCACGGGGTAGCCGGCGGCCGTCAGATCCAGCAGATACTGCTTGCCCACCATGTCCGCCCTGCCGGACAGCTGGTTGTGGACGCGTGCCCCGCACGCCGCCGCGCGCTCCCTGAAGTCGTCCCACGCCGCCTGGTAGTTGAGGACCGGGCCGCTGTTGCGGACCATCACCGTGTCGAAGGCGCCGGTCTCCATCAGGGCCGCCGCGTCCAGCGGGTGGCACAGGGCCACGTCGAAGTCCTCACGGAGGCGGGCGGTCAGGAAGATGTCCTCGTCGCAGTAGCGGCGGCCCTTGGCCTCGTACGCCAGGTCCGTGACGAAGAGGACGCGGTACTGCCGTCGTGCGGTGCGCCGTCGTGCGGTGCGCGGTCGTGCGGTGTGCATCGAACAATCCTTGCAGAGTCGGTCATCTGCCCTTCCTCCGTGGCCCATGGCTCGTCGCTCGTGGCACAGTCATGGGCATGCCCACCACTTCCGATCGACACCGCCGAAGACGCCTCGGCCCCTGCGCGCTCCTGCTGGGCGCCGCCCTCTCCCTGACCCTGACCGGCTGCGGCGACGAACGGCCGGGCACCGTCGGTGAGGCGGCCCCGGGGGCCGCGACCTCTCCGGCGAGCCCGTCGGCCCCCTCGACCCCGTCGACCTCGTCGAGCACCGGCCCCGGCGCCTCCCCCTACGTAGAGCCCGGCGCCGTCGACGGCGCTCCCCACAACGGCGACAACAACGCCTACCGCCGGCCCGGCGAGATGTCCGCGGCCGACGCGGAGGCCGCGCAGGCCGAGGTCGCCCGCATGGATCCCGTCCTGAAGCGACTCTGGAAGGGGAAGAAGTGGGACCCCGAGAGCGTGCGGGCCGCGCTCACCGAGAAACTCGGGTACGAGGTCCGCAGGGTCACCACCCAGGGCAAGCTGCTGGGCGGCGAGCTCGACGTACGGGAGATGTACTCACGCTACGAGAACAACGAGTACGTCACCCCCGAGGGGGCGATGATCGGGCTCCACGTGGGCAAGAGCGCCTGCGTCACCGCCTTCGTCCAGAAGTCCGACTACGGCGTCAAGGCGAACGGGCCCTTCATGGAGACCGGGTGCATCGAGCCGCCCGTCGGGCACTGATTCCTTCCGCCCGACGGTCGTTGAGTCCGTCCGCCCGTCGGCCACTGAGTCATAGCGTCAGCCCCCCAACCACCCCACCCCACCCATATTTCCGTG
>NZ_LIRJ01000655.1 GCF_001419745.1 Streptomyces silaceus
TGGGGGCCGCCTTGGGGGCCGTCTTCCCTCGGCCCACCTGCGTCCGCACCGCGCCCATGCTCGCCGCGATGACCAGGGCGATCGCCAGCGCCTCGACGGCGGACAGCGCCTGGCTCAGGACGAGGAATCCCGCCACGGAGGCGACGGCCGGTTCCAGGCTCATCAGGATCGCGAAGGTGTGCGCGGGCATCCGGCGCAGCGCGAGCAGTTCGAGCGTGTACGGCAGCACGGACGACATCACGGCGACGGCCGCGCCGAGCGCCAGCGTGACCGGCTGGACCAGCCTCGCCCCGGACTCGGCGATCCCGAGCGGGATGATGAGCACCGCCGCGACGACCATCGCGAGGGCGAGGCCGTCGGCGCCCGGGAAGCGGCGTCCGGTGCGGGCGCTGAAGACGATGTACGTCGCCCACATCGCGCCGGCCCCGAGCGCGTACGCCACGCCGACCGGGTCGAGGCCGCTGAAGCCGCCTCCGCCGCCGAGCAGGAACACGCCGCAGAGCGCGAGTCCCGCCCAGATCACGTTGACCGCGCGGCGGGAGGCGATGACGGAGAGCGCGAGCGGGCCGAGGACTTCCAGGGTGACGGCGGGGCCCATGGGGATGCGGGCGAGGGACTGGTAGAAGAGGCCGTTCATGCCGGCCATGACGGCGCCGAAGACGACGACCGTGCCCCAGTCGGCGCGGGAGTGGCCGCGGAGCCTGGGGCGGCAGACGGCGAGGAGGACGAGCGCGGCGAAGAAGAGGCGCAGCGCCACGATGCCGATCGCGCCGGCGCGGGGCATCACGCTGACGGCTACGGCGCCGCCGAACTGGACGGAGATGCCGCCCGCGAGGACGAGCCCGACGGGCCCGAGGGAGCCGAACCGGCCCCGGAGTCCGCGGGGGGCCGTTCCGGGGGGCGTCCCGGGGGCGTTCTCCGGGGTCGTGCCGGGTGCCGCGCCGGGGGCTGCGCCAGGGGTTGCGTCGGGGGTCGCCGATACTGCCTGATCGCTGGGCGTGACGTTCACGGGACGAGCCTTTCCTGGTGCGGTGTCCGCACTGCCTGAAGTCCAGTGTCCTGGACTCCACCGTCCAAGGTAATGCACCGAGACAGGATTGTGGAGCCCTTACGCTCCTGTACGCAAGTCTGGCGGGGCGCCTTGGGCTGGGGTCTGCGCGGTCGCTTCGTCGGTGGTGCGGGGC
>NZ_LIRJ01000656.1 GCF_001419745.1 Streptomyces silaceus
GGGCCCTCCGTACGTGGTGAGAACCGTCGAGGCGACCGCTTACGCCTCGAAGACCTCGCTGATCAGCTGCTCCTGCTCGGCCTGGTGGCGCTTGGCCGAACCGACCGCCGGGGACGAGCTGTGCGGGCGCGAGATGCGGCGCAGGCGCTCGTCGTGCGGGATGTCCGCGCCGACCGCCAGGTCCAGGTGGTCGATGAGGTTGAGGGCGATGAAGGGCCACGCGCCCTGGTTCGCCGGCTCCTCCTGCGCCCACAGGTACTTCTCGGCGTTCGGGAACTTGGCGATCTCCGCCTGGAGCTCGGCACCCGGCAGCGGGTACAGGCGCTCGATGCGGATGATCGCGGTGTCCGTGGCGCCGCGCTTCTGACGCTCGGCCTCCAGGTCGTAGTACAGCTTGCCCGCGCAGAAGACGACCTTGCGGACCGCCGACGGGTCGACGTGGCTGTCACCGATGACCGGGCGGAAGCCGCCCGTCGTGAACTCCTCCGTCTTCGAGGCCGCGGCCTTCAGGCGCAGCATCGACTTCGGGGTGAAGACCACCAGCGGCTTGTGGTGCGGGTTGTGCACCTGCCACCGCAGGAGGTGGAAGTAGTTCGACGGCAGGGTCGGCATGGCGACCGTCATGTTGTTCTGCGCGCAGAGCTGCAGGAACCGCTCGATGCGGGCCGAGGAGTGGTCCGGGCCCTGGCCCTCGTAGCCGTGCGGCAGGAGCAGCGTGACACCGGAGTGCTGGTTCCACTTCTGCTCGGCGGCGGAGATGTACTCGTCCACCACCGTCTGCGCGCCGTTGACGAAGTCGCCGAACTGCGCTTCCCACATGACGAGGGACTCGGGGCGGGCCAGCGAGTAGCCGTACTCGAAGCCCATCACCGCGTACTCGGAGAGCAGCGAGTCGTAGACGTTGTAGCGCGCCTGCTCCTCGGAGAGGTACATCAGCGGCGTGTAGTCCTCGCCCGTCTGCCGGTCGATGAGGACCGCGTGGCGCTGGCCGAACGTGCCGCGGCGGGAGTCCTGGCCCGACAGGCGGACCGGGGTGCCCTCCAGGAGCAGCGAGCCGATGGCGAGGGTCTCGCCCATGCCCCAGTCGATCGTGCCGTCCTCGACCATGGTCGCGCGGCGCTGCAGCTGCGGCAGCAGACGCGGGTGGACGGTGACCCGGTCGGGGATGTTGACCTGGGACTCGGCGATCCGCTTGACGACCTCCTGGGAGATCGCGGTCTCGACGTGCACCGGGAACTCGGCCTGCGGCGAGGGGACCTCGGCCTGCGCGGGCTGCGAGACGGCCTCGCGGACCTCGGTGAAGACCTTCTCCAGCTGGCCCTGGAAGTCCTGCAGCGCCTGCTCGGCCTCTTCCAGGGTGATGTCGCCGCGACCGATGAGGGACTCGGTGTAGAGCTTGCGCACCGAGCGCTTCTTGTCGATCAGGTCGTACATCAGCGGCTGGGTGAACGCCGGGTTGTCCGACTCGTTGTGACCGCGGCGGCGGTAGCAGATGAGGTCGATCACCACGTCCTTGTTGAAGGCCTGGCGGAACTCGAAGGCGAGGCGCGCGACGCGCACCACGGCCTCCGGGTCGTCGCCGTTCACGTGGAAGATCGGGGCCTCGATCATGCGGGCCACGTCGGTCGCGTACATCGACGAACGCGACGACTCCGGGGCGGCGGTGAAGCCGACCTGGTTGTTGATGACGATGTGGACCGTGCCGCCCGTGCGGTAGCCGCGCAGCTGCGACATGTTGAGCGTCTCGGCGACCACACCCTGGCCCGCGAAGGCCGCGTCACCGTGCAGGGCGACGGGCAGGACCGTGAAGTCCGTGCCGCCCTTGTTGATGATGTCCTGCTTGGCGCGGACGATGCCCTCGATGACCGGGTCGACCGTCTCCAGGTGGGAGGGGTTCGCGGCCAGCGAGACCTTGATCTGCTCGCCGTCCAGGCCGGTGAAGGTGCCCTCGGCGCCCAGGTGGTACTTCACGTCGCCGGAGCCGTGCATGGACTTGGGGTCCATGTTGCCCTCGAACTCGCGGAAGATCTGGGCGTACGACTTGCCGACGATGTTCGCCAGGACGTTCAGGCGGCCGCGGTGGGCCATGCCGATGACGACCTCGTCCAGGCGCGACTCGGCGGCGCTGTCGAGCACGGCGTCGAGCAGCGGGATGACGGACTCGCCGCCCTCCAGGGAGAAGCGCTTCTGGCCGACGTACTTCGTCTGCAGGAAGGTCTCGAAGGCCTCCGCCGAGTTCAGCCGGCGCAGGATGCGCAGCTGCTCCTCGCGCTCGGGCTTGGTGGCGTGGGTCCGCTCGATGCGGTCCTGGAGCCACTTGCGCTGCTTCGGGTCCTGGATGTGCATGAACTCGACGCCGGTGGTGCGGCAGTACGAGTCGCGCAGCACGCCGAGGACGTCGCGCAGCTTCATCATCGACTTGCCGGCGAAGCCGCCGACCGCGAACTCCCGCTCCAGGTCCCACAGGGTGAGGCCGTGCTCGGTGATGTCCAGGTCGGGGTGCTTGCGCTGCTTGTACTCCAGCGGGTCCGTGTCGGCCATGACGTGGCCCCGGACGCGGTAGGAGTGGATCAGCTCGAAGACGCGGGCGGCCTTCGTGACGTCGTCGTCGTGCGAGGCGTCGATGTCCTTGAGCCAGCGGACCGGCTCGTAGGGGATGCGCAGCGCCTTGAAGATCTCGTCGTAGAAGTCGTTCTCGCCGAGGAGGAGGTTCGCGACGATCCGCAGGAACTCGCCGGAGGCGGCGCCCTGGATGACCCGGTGGTCGTAGGTCGACGTGAGCGTCATGACCTTCGAGATGCCGAGCTTGTTCAGGGTGTCCTGGGAGGTGCCCTGGAACTCCGCGGGGTAGTCCATGGAACCGACGCCCATGATGACCGACTGACCGGGCATCAGACGCGGGACCGAGTGGACGGTGCCGAGGCCGCCGGGGTTGGTCAGGGAGACCGTCACACCGGTGAAGTCGTCCATGCCCAGCTTGCCGTCACGGGCGCGGCGGACGATGTCCTCGTAGGCCTGCCAGAACTCGAAGAAGTTCAGGGTCTCGGCCTTCTTGATGCCCGCGACGACCAGCTGGCGGTCGCCGTTGGGCTTCACCAGGTCGATGGCGAGGCCGAAGTTGACGTGCTCCGGCTTGACCAGGGTCGGCTTGCCGTCCTTCTCCTGGAAGGAGTAGTTCATCGACGGCATGGCCTTGATGGCCTGCACCATCGCGTACCCGATGAGGTGCGTGAAGGAGATCTTCCCGCCGCGGGCGCGCTTGAGGTGGTTGTTGATGACGATGCGGTTGTCGAAGAGCAGCTTCACCGGGACCGCGCGCACCGACGTGGCGGTGGGGACCTCGATGGAGGCGTTCATGTTCTTCGCGACCGCGGCGGCGGGGCCGCGCAGCGTCACGTACTCGGGACCGGCCGGGGCCTCGGTCGCCGGCTCCGCCTTCGCGGCGGGCTTGGCGGCGGCGGGCTTCGCGGCGGGGGCCGGAGCGGCGGCCGCGAAGGCGGAGCCGGCG
>NZ_LIRJ01000657.1 GCF_001419745.1 Streptomyces silaceus
CCCCCATCGCCGCACCGGGGCCACGGCTCGCGTCCGCCACCCCCACCTCGCCCGAAGCGACGGCCAGCGCGTGCGCGGAGAGCCGGGGCTCGCGCCCGCCTGGCGCCCCGGCCCGCAGCTCGTACGACGCCTTCTCCCCGATGAGCCGGCGCCGCACCGCGTTGTACTCGGCGGACAGCAGCTCGCGCACCGGCACGTCATCGGCCGCCCCGGCCCCCGCGTCGCCGTACCAGGCCTCCCGGTCGGCCATCGCCAACTTGCAGCCCTCGACGAGGAGATGGACGTACTCGGCGGATCCGTACGCGGGCAGGTCCGCGGGATCCTTCGGCAGGAGGGCGAGCTGCTGGAGGAGGGCGGGGCCCTGGCTCCAGGGCCCCGCCTTGCACAGGGTCCAGCCGTTCCAGTCGTACGTGACGGGGTCCTCGTAGGAGGCGGACCACCCGCGCAGATCGTCGGCGGAGAGCGTCCCCACGTGCCGCGTACCGCTGGTGTCCAGCGTGGGCCGCCCGGCCTGCCGCACGAGCGCCTCGGCGATGAACCCGCCGCGCCACACCTCGCGCGCGGCCTCGATCTGCGCGACGCGCAGGTCGTCCCCCGTACCGCCCTCGCCCCCACCCGAGGCCCCGGCCTGTACCCGCGCCTCCGCTTCCGCCTCGGCCTCCGCCAGCAACCGCCGCCACGTCGCCGCGAGCGCGGGATTGCGGAACAGTTCGCCGGGCCGGGGCGGCCGGCCCCCGGGCAGGTAGACCTCGGCGGACGAGGGCCACTCCCGTTCGAAGAGCTCCCGCACGGTCGCCACCGTCTCGCCGACCCGCTCGACGGGCGCGTGCCCGTCCTCCGCGTACCCGATCGCGTACGCGAGGACATCGGCGAGGGACTTCGTGCCGTGGTCCCGCAGGAGCAGCATCCACGCGTCGAACGCGCCGGGCACGGCGGCGGCGAGCGGCCCGGTGCCGGGCACCAGGTCGAGGCCCAGGGAGCGGTAGTGGGCCACGGTGGCGCCGGCGGGCGCGCCTCCCTGGCCGCAGAGGACGCGGACCTCGCCCCCGGCGGGCGCGAGGACGATCGGGACCTCGCCGGCGGGTCCGTTGAGGTGCGGTTCGACCACGTGCAGGACGAACCCCGCGGCGACCGCGGCGTCGAAGGCGTTGCCCCCGTCCTCCAGTACGGCCATCGCGGACTGGGAGGCGAGCCAGTGGGTGGACGACACCATGCCGAAGGTGCCCTGCAGGGTGGGACGCGTCGTGAACATGATCCGCAGGCTAACTCCGCACGCCACGCACGTCAGCAGTCATTCGGCACCGACCACGGCCCCCGCCCTCATCCCCCCTCAAGCC
>NZ_LIRJ01000658.1 GCF_001419745.1 Streptomyces silaceus
CTCGCCGCCGACCGCGTCGATCGCGGAGGAGATGTCCAGGGCGCTGCGCTTGTTCGTGCCCTTGAAGAGGAGGTGCTCCAGGTAGTGCGTGGCGCCGTTCAGCGACGGGGTCTCGTCGCGCGAGCCGACGTTGGCCCAGATGCCGAAGGTGGCCGAGCGCACGGAGGGCAGCGTCTCCGTAACGACGCGCAGGCCGCCGGGGAGGGTCGTCCTGCGGACCGTGCCGATGCCGTTCTGGCCCTTGATCAGGGTTTGGGTACGGGCGACGGCCCGCGCCTCCGAAGAGGTGCGGGCCGTCGTCGTGGTGCTACGCGACGTCACTTGTCGGTGTCGTCCTTCTTCTTGTCGGCGGACTCGTCGCCCTCTTCGCCCTCGATGACGGGGATGAGGGAGAGCTTGCCGCGGGAGTCGATCTCGGCGATCTCGACCTGGACCTTCTGGCCCACGCCGAGGACGTCCTCGACGTTCTCCACGCGCTTGCCGCCGGCGAGCTTGCGGATCTGCGAGATGTGCAGCAGGCCGTCCTTGCCCGGGAGCAGGGAGACGAACGCGCCGAAGGTCGTCGTCTTCACGACGGTGCCCAGGTAGCGCTCGCCGACCTCCGGCATGGTCGGGTTGGCGATGCCGTTGATCGTGGCGCGGGCGGCCTCGGCGGCCGGGCCGTCGGCGGCACCGATGTAGATGGTGCCGTCGTCCTCGATCGTNNCCTCCTGGATCTGGTTGATCATCTTGCCCTTGGGGCCGATGACCTCACCGATCTTGTCCACGGGGATCTTGACCGTGATGATCCGCGGAGCGTTCGGGGACATCTCGTCCGGGACGTCGATCGCTTCCATCATCACGTCGAGGATGTGGAGGCGGGCGTCGCGGGCCTGCTTCAGGGCGGCGGCCAGGACGGAGGCCGGGATGCCGTCCAGCTTGGTGTCGAGCTGGAGGGCGGTCACGAACTCCTTGGTGCCGGCGACCTTGAAGTCCATGTCACCGAAGGCGTCCTCCGCACCGAGGATGTCGGTGAGGGTGACGTAGTGCGTCTCGCCGTCGATCTCCTGGGAGATCAGGCCCATGGCGATACCGGCGACACCGGCGTTCAGCAGCGACATGGTGGAGGCGCAGACGGAGCCCATGGACGTCGAGCCGTTGGAACCCAGGGCCTCGGAGACCTGGCGGATCGCGTAGGGGAACTCCTCGCGCGTCGGCAGGACCGGGACCAGGGCGCGCTCGGCGAGGGCGC
>NZ_LIRJ01000659.1 GCF_001419745.1 Streptomyces silaceus
GCGAACCCCCCGCGTACGCGGCGAGCACCGTCACCGGCAGACCCTCCGGCAGAGGCTGCCCCCGCCGCAGCGAGGCGAGCCCGACCGCCGCGTCGCCGTACGTCGCGTACTCCATGAGCGCCGCCCGCCACACCCGCCCGCTCCCGTACACCCGCGCCCAAGGAGTCGGCGCCACCAGGCCCCGCAGGCCCGGCCCGACCGCCCGCGGCAGCCCCGCCGCGCACAGCACCGCCCCGCACGCGCGCGTGGCGCCCACCCGCACCCCGCGCGGCAGCAGCACCCGCGCCCGCTCCTCCACGCTGGAGTCGACCAGGACGAGCCCCGCCGTGCGCTCCGGGTACAGCCGCGCGAACGCCTCCGCGTGGAACCCGGCGAGCGAGTGCCCCACCGCCGTCACCGGCTCCCCGCCGAGCCCCACGGCGTCCAGGACCCGCGCGATCCGCTCCGCCTCGCCGCGCACGGTGGGCGCCACGCGCGCGGGGGCGCTGAGCCCCAGTCCGGGCCGGTCGAAGCGGACGACGGTGCGGTGCGGCGCGAGCCCCGGCACCACCCGGTCCCAGTCGAACCAGCCGAGCCCGAGCCCTGCGCTCAGCACGCACACCGGCCCGCTGCCCTCCACCTCGACGTGGTGCGGCACTCCCCCGACGCGTACGAAGGTCACCCCCGCCGCTCCCGGGCGGTCGCCAGCGACCGGGCGAGGACCGCGATCCACACCGCGACGAACAGCACCTGGAGCCGCTGGCCGATCCCGAGCCCCCAGGTGCCGTGCCCCGCCTCGAAGGCGGCGACGGACGCCAGCGTCCACCCGGTGGCGGCCAGTTCGAGGACGACGAGGGCCGGTCCCGTGCGGGCGAGCGCGGGCCACGTACCGGCGAGCGAGCGCCGCGCGGCGACCGTGAGCAGCACCATGGCGACCAGCGCCCCGGTGACCGCGAGGCTGCTGCTGACGGCGTGCGCGGAGTGCGTCCAGGGGACGGCGCCCGCCCGCTCCCGCGCGAGGCACCCCGCGTCGGCGGTCGGCGTGCAGCTCAGCGGCAGCCGCGAGTCGGCCGCGGTGGCCGCCCCGAACAGCGCGAGCCCCGCCCAGCCCGCCGCGGCCCACCGGCCCCGGTACGGCAGCCGGGCCAAGGCGCCCAGGGCGGCCACGAGGACGAACAGGCCCGCGAGGAAGTCCGCGGTGCGGAAGAAGGAGCCGTACGGCTGGTCCTCGGCGGCGAGTTCGCTGACGTACGCCGACAGGGGCGAGAGGCCGGTCGGCAGGAACGCCTCGGCCGCCCAGGTGCTGTACCCGAGGGCGCCGAGCAGCAGGAGCGCGGCGAGGACGCGCGGCCCGGCGGACCGGCCCCGGCCCGCCGTGGAGCCCGGCTGCGACTGCTCAGTGGCCATGGACGCTGCCGCCGTCGTCGATACGGACATCGGTCGACCCATGCTATTGGGACGCATGGGACGGGCGGTGATCGGGGTGGATCCAGCTCGGTTTGCGGTATTTGAGGAAGGCCGCGGGGGCCAGCACGCCGAGGGCGAGGAGCCCGCCGCCGACGATCAGCAGATACCGCCACAGCGGCCCCTTGCCGAACTGGTCGGGCGGCACGAATCCGATGAAGAGCGCGGCCAGCGAGGCGACGAAGCCGACGCCCGCGACGAGGGTGACGGCGGGGACCACGAAGCCGCGCGGCACGTGCGGCTGGGCCTTCCGCAGCCGCACGACGGCCACGAACATCAGCAGGTAGGCGATCAGATAGATCTGCACGGTGATGACGGAGAACATCCAGTAGGCGCTGGAGACGTCGCTGCTGAAGGCGTAGAGCACGCCGATCAGGGTGGTGACGACCCCCTGGGCGACCATGATGTTCCGCGGGACGCCCGCCTTGTTGAACTTCTGCAGGAAGGGCGGCAGATAGCCCTCCTGCCGCGCGAGCGTCACCAGCCCCTTGGCGGGCCCGGCGAGCCAGGTGAGCATGCCGCCGAGCGCCGCCATGACGAGCATGATGCCGACGACCTTCGTCATCCAGCCGATGTGGAAGTGGTCGAAGAACGCCTGGAAGGCCTGCATCAGACCGGCGGTCAGGCTGAGCTCCTCCGACGGCATGACCCAGCTGATGGCCAGCGCCGGAAGGATGAAGATCAGCAGCACGAGCCCGGTGGCGAGGAAGATCGAGCGCGGGTACTCGGCGCGCGGCTGCCGCAGCGACGACACGTGGACGCCGTTCATCTCCATGCCCGCGTAGGAGAGGAAGTTGTTGACGATGAGGACCAGGCTGGCGAGGCCGGTCCAGGGCGGCAGCCAGTGGTCGGGGCTCATGGGCGCCGCGGAGGCGTTGCCCTGCCCCAGGAAGACGATGCCGAGGACGACGAGGACGACACCGGGGATGAGCGTGCCGATGACGAGCCCGAGCGAGGAGAGCCCGGCGACCGTCCTGGTGCCGCGCGAGGTGATCCAGACGCCGGTCCAGTAGATGACGACGATGACGATCGCCACGTAGAGGCCGTTCTCGGCGAGGCTCGGGTGGACGACGTAGGCGAACGTCGAGGCGACATAGGCGAGCAGGCTCGGGTAGTACGCGATGGTCATGGCGAACTGGCACCACACGGCGACGAACCCGAGCGGCTTGCCGAGCGCCTCGCTGACCCAGCGGTAGATGCCGCCGGACCAGCCGGAGGCGAGCTCCGCGCCGACGAGGGCCGTGGGCAGCAGGAAGACCACGGCGGGCAGCAGATAGAGGAAGACCGCGGCGAGGCCGTAGATGGCCATCGAGGGCGAGGGACGCAGACTGGCCACGGAGGCGGTGGTCATCAGGGCGAGCGTCACCCAGGAGATGAACTGCCGCGGCATGGCGGGGTCCGGCTCCGGCAGCGTGCCGGTGCCGGTCTGCTCCGGTTCGTCCGTAGTCGTCATGCGTTCATGATCGTCGCAGTGGTCGGGACCCGCATGTCGCGGGATACCCGGCGGGGGTAGGGTTCCTCCCATGGCGAGGACGAGGAGCCGCACGGGCCACGGGCAGTGGCTGCTGCTCGTCGCGCTGCTCTTCGGGATCGTGACGATGCATACGTTGGGGCATCCCTCGGGCGGGCACGACGGCGGCGCCGGGAGCGGCCACGGGACCGCCGGCCATGCGGTTGGCGCTGGGGCAGGTCGTGGGGCGGGTCCCGGGGGCGTTGACGGGGCTGGTCACGGGGGCGTTCGG
>NZ_LIRJ01000066.1 GCF_001419745.1 Streptomyces silaceus
CCGGCGAGGGTGGATCCGGCGATCCGCCCGCCCGCCGCGTCGGGCACCACGTCCTTGACCTGCGCGACGTCCGCTCCGCCGAGCGTGACCACCGGGCGTTTGGTCAGGCCGGAGGCCCGTACGAGCGCACTCATCGCACCCTCCCGCCCCCCGGACGCCGGCCGCGCCGCACCACGACCACCCCGCCGCCGCGCCGCCGTGCCTGTACGCCCAGCACCGCGGCCGTCAGCAGCCCCAGCGCGACGACCACGACGACCAACCAGGCCCACCACTCCATCGTCCACCTCCCGGACCGGCCCCTCGGACCCCCACGAGCACCGAAACAGCACTCACGAACGGCCACGAGTACCCCTCCGGGGGGAACGGTCACCTGCCGGGCAGGTACGGCGTGATGCGCATGATTCCGTGATCAACTGATGCAAGATACATTCTTGGACATACGGAATCCGCGCCCGGCCGCGCATCCGGCGGCGCCACCCCGACGGAGAGGCCGACCATGCACATCCCGTTCCTCGACAACTGGCGCAGGCGGAACGCGGCGGCGG
Source organism: Streptomyces silaceus (assembly GCF_001419745.1). Classification (GTDB taxonomy): domain Bacteria; phylum Actinomycetota; class Actinomycetes; order Streptomycetales; family Streptomycetaceae; genus Streptomyces; species Streptomyces silaceus. The sequence goes on from NZ_LIRJ01000066.1 coordinate 546, forward strand.
AGCGGGCCGAGGAAGGACTCGCGGCCGCCTTCAGGGACGATCCCGACGGCGTCGCCGAACTCCTCTCCGAGTGCGAGCTGCTGCGCTCCCAGGCGGCCGCCGCCGGCCTCGAACTCGACGACTCCCCGGCCTCGTTGGCCGCCCTCGACCAGCTGCTGCCGCGCTGGCGCGACGACCCGGAGATGCTGCCGTGGCTCGGCAACGACGCGGGGCTGTATCTGGGGACCGTCGTGGTGCGGACGGTGCCGGGCGCGGCCTGGCACGTGTGGCCCGGCGGCAGCCCGGTGGTGCGGCTCGCGTCCGGGCGGGACATCCCGGTCGTCGAGGCGGGGCTCGACTGGGCGGTGCAGGGCGCGCCCGAACTCTCCCAGGTCTACGCCGAGGCCTCCGAAACGTAGCCACGATTGGCGCAAATACGGTTAATGCCCATACGAGCGTGTCGTCCAGTAAGTCCCGTTTTGACGTGGATAGTTTGCGCGGACGTACACAGCTGAGAGTGGGCAGGTCTTGCCATGGCCGTCGATCCTTTGATCGAGCTGCGTGATGTGAACAAGTACTACGGAGAGCTGCATGTCCTCCAGGACATCGATCTCACCGTCGGCAAGGGGGAGGTGGTCGTCGTCATCGGCCCGTCAGGGTCGGGCAAATCGACACTGTGCCGGACGATCAACCGGCTCGAGACCATCCAGTCGGGAGACATCAGACTCGACGGGCAGCCACTGCCCGAAGAGGGAAAGGCCCTCGCGAAGCTCCGCGCCGAAGTCGGCATGGTCTTCCAGTCCTTCAACCTCTTCGCGCACAAGACCGTTCTCCAGAACGTCTCGTTGGCGCAGATCAAGGTGCGGGGCCGCAAGAAGGACGAGGCGGACCGGCGCTCCCGTGAACTCCTGGAGCGCGTGGGCCTGTCCGCGCACGCCGAGAAGTACCCGGCGCAGCTCTCCGGCGGCCAGCAGCAGCGCGTGGCCATCGCCCGCGCGCTCGCCATGGACCCCAAGGCGCTGCTCTTCGACGAGCCGACCTCGGCGCTCGACCCCGAGATGATCAACGAGGTCCTCGAGGTCATGCAGCAGCTCGCCCGCGACGGCATGACGATGGTCGTCGTCACGCACGAGATGGGCTTCGCCCGCTCGGCGGCCAACCGCGTCGTCTTCATGGCCGACGGCCGCATCGTCGAGGACCGGGCCCCCGAGGACTTCTTCGACAACCCGGAGAGCGAGCGCGCCAAGGACTTCCTCTCCAAGATCCTCAAGCACTGACGGGGGAGGTGCTCATGAAGCGACACATCACGCGTACGACACGTCTGTTCGCGGCGCTCGTGCTGGCCGCCTGCGCCGCCGGCGCCTGCGGCAAGGAGGGCAGCCCGCCCACCAAGGGACCCTCGGCCGAGCAACTGCCCACGTACCGGGTGGCGGCAGACTTCCGGCTGCCCGATTCCGGGACCTGGAAGAAGGCAAGGAGCCGCGGCCGCTTCGTCGTCGGCGCCAAGGAGGACCAGCCCTACCTCGGCGAGAAGGACCCGGCGACCGGGACCTACTCCGGCTTCGACATCGAGATCGCCAAGATGATCTCGGCCTCGCTCGGACTCGACCCCCAAAGGATCGAGTTCAAGACCATCGCGTCGGCGAACCGCGAAACCGCCCTGCAGAACGGGCAGATCGACTACTACGTCGGCACCTACACCATCAACGACAACCGCAAGAAGCTCGTCGGCTTCGGCGGCCCGTACTACATGGCGGGCCAGGGCCTGCTGGTCCGCAAGGACGAGGACGACATCGACGGGCCCCAGGACCTGGCCGGCAAACGCGTCTGCTCGGCCGCCGGATCCACCCCCTACCAGCGGATCCAGAAGGACTACCCGAAGGCCACGCTCGTCGCGTACGACACGTACTCGGTCTGCGTCGACAACCTGCTGACCTACCAGGTCGACGCCGTCACCACCGACGACGCGATCCTGATCGGCTACGCGGCCAAGGTGCCCGACGAACTCAAGCTGGTCGGCGAGCCGTTCTCGAAGGAGCCGTACGGCATCGGCGTGCCCCGGGGCGACAACGCGCTGCGCTTCGCCGTCGACGACGCCCTCGCGGCCCGCGAGAAGGACGGCGACTGGAAGAAGGCCTACGACGCCACCCTCGGCCTCTCCGGGGTCCCGGCGCCGAAGCCGCCCGCCATCGACCGCTACCCGGCGAGCTGAGGAGGCGTCGTGGACGTACTGACAGACAACTTCTCCACGTTCGGCGACGGGTTCCTCGGCACCGTCGAACTCACCGTCTACGCCTCGATCCTGGCGCTCGTGCTCGGCTTCGTCATGGCCTCGTTCCGCGTCGCGCCCGTCGGGTCCTTCCGGGTCTTCGGCACGGTGTGGGTGACGGTCCTGCGCAACACCCCGCTCACGCTGCTGTTCTTCGCGGTGCTGCTCGGGCTCCCGCGCTTCGGCCTCGTGCTGCCGTTCAAGGTGTTCGCGGTGCTCGCGCTCGGCTGCTACACCTCCGCCTTCATCTGCGAGGCGCTCAGGTCCGGCATCAACACCGTGCCCAAGGGGCAGGGCGAGGCGGCCCGCAGCCTCGGCATGACCTTCGGACAGACGCTGTCCATGGTGGTGCTGCCGCAGGCCTTCCGGTCCGTCATCGCGCCGGTCGGCTCCAACCTGATCGCGCTCGCCAAGAACTCCGCGATCGCCGGGGCGTTCAGCGTCACCGAGCTGCTCGGCACGTACAAGACGCTCAGCGAGCTGGGCTACAACATCATCTGGACCTTCGTCTGGATCGCCCTCGGCTACCTCATCATCACCCTCGCCATCAGCGCGATCTTCAATGTCCTCGAGAAGCGCTGGGGAGTCGCCCGATGAAAGCCCTCTCCCACGATTCGACCGCCCTGTACGACATCCCGGGCCCCCACACCGTGCGGCGGCACAAGCTCTACGGGGTGCTCTCCACCCTGGTGGTGCTCGGGCTCGTCGCCTGGATCCTGTACCTGCTCTTCGACACCGACCAGTTCACCCGCACCAAGTGGACGCCCTTCGAGTACAAGGGCATCCAGGAACTGCTGCTGCGCGGCCTCGGCAACACGCTCAAGGCGTTCGCCATCGCCGCGGTGCTCTCGCTCGCGCTCGGCGGACTGCTCGCCATGGGGCGGCTCTCCGACCACCGTCCGGTGCGCTGGGTGGCCACGCTGCTCGTGGAGTTCTTCCGCGCGATGCCGGTCCTGGTGATGATCTTCTTCGTCTTCGTGGCGCTGAAGGTCCAGCCGCTGCCCGCGCTCGTGACCGGACTCACGCTCTACAACGGCTCCGTACTCGCCGAGGTCTTCCGATCCGGCGTCAATTCCGTGGAGAGGGGGCAGCGGGAGGCGGCGTACGCGCTCGGCATGCGCAAGACCCAGGTCATGTCGCACGTCCTGGTGCCGCAGGCCGTGCGCGCCATGTTGCCCGCCATCATCAGCCAGTTGGTGGTGGCCCTGAAGGACACGTCACTCGGTTATCTGATCACCTATGAGGAGTTTCTCCACGCCGGGAAGCTGATCGCGTCGAATCTCGACTACGATTTGCCCTTCATCCCCGTGGTCATGGTGATCTCACCGATCTACATCGGGATGTGCATGTTGCTGTCGTGGTTCGCCCAGTGGGTGTCCAAGCGTCAGCGGCGCAATCCCAAGACCGAGGCCGCGGAAGTCGCCCCGGCCGAACCAGGGACGCTGCTGCCGGGAGCGCAGTAGCAGGGCCACGCCCACCCGGCAGCAGCCGGTGATCACTGCTCGCGCAGGGGGACGGACACGTACGACGGGTCTGCCTCGGGCGAGGAGAAGGTCAGCTGCGCGCCGGACGGGTTGTGCTCGATGTAGAGCGGGTCGACCGTGTCGACGACCAGGGCGAGCTTGTGTCCTGCCGGTACGTCGTAGGCCGTGGAGAACAACTCCAGGTCCACGCCGAACGGCTTGCCGGGCGTCTTGCCGTGGAAGGTGTACGGCGCGTTGCTGACCAGCTTGCCGAGGCCGAGCGGGCCCACGTCGTAGAGGTACGCGACGAGGGTGCCGCTCTCCTTGGTGCTGGAGAGCGTCGTGTGCAGCTTCGCCGTCCCGCGCACCCGCTGGACGCTCTCGTACCTCTCCGACTGCCAGACGCCCGTGTAGCGGCGCGGGAGCAGCGGCACCGACGCCATCGGCGGGATCTTGAGGAACTGGTCGAGGGCGTTCGAGAGGATCGCGATGCCGCCGTTGGCGCCCGAGTCGACGTTCGTGCGGATCGTGGTGGTGCCGGACATCGCGATCTTCTTGCTGGTGGGGCCCACCGACTTCCAGTCCGGGTACCCCTCGTAGCCGCCGTCGGAGCGGGACTTGATCCGGACCGGCTGCTCCTTGTCGACGCCGTTGTCGGCGCCCTTGAGGTAGTGGTCGAACCAGCACTGCGTGGAGGTCCAGGTGTCGTTGGGCAGCCCGAGCAGGCCGGTGGCCTCCGCGGTGGCGTGGTCGCCGGGGCGGAACTCCAGGCGCTTGGGGCCGGTCAGCCGCTCGTAGAACGCGGCGTACTGGTTGGGCGGGAAGAGCGTGTCGCCCCAGGCGTTGCCGAGCATGATGGCCGCGCCGTTGTCGTTGATCCTGTCGAGGTAGGTCGCGGGGGAGCGCTTCTTGCCCCACGCGATCATCTCGTCCTCCTTGTCCAGGTTGGACCCGAGGAAGTCCTTGAGGGTCTGCTGGAGTTCGGGGCTGGGGCGGCCGGTGAGCACGCCCAGGCCGCCGAGCAGGCCCGCGGCCTGGGCGTGCTGGGTGCGGCCGCTGTAGATCGAGTCGATGAGATCGGCCCAGCCGCTCATCGCGGCGACGGCCTTGATCCGCTTGTCGTGTCCCGCGGCGAGCAGGCTGATGCCCGCGCCGTACGAGACGCCCGCCATGCCGATCCGCTTCGGGTCGGCCGGGGTGTTCTTCAGGGTCCAGTCGATGACCTTGGAGGCGTCCGCGATGTCCTCGGGGCCCGCGGTCTCGATCTCGCCGCCGGACTGCCAGAAGCCCCGGGAGTTGTAACTCACCACGACATAGCCGGAGTCCGCGAGCTTCTGCGCCTGCGCGACGTACTCGATCTGCGGCATGGCCCAGCTGGTGGGGAGCACGATCGCCGGGTAGGAGGCGCCGGACCTCGCGTCCTTGGGCGTGAAGACGTTCGCCTTGAGGATCGTGCCGCCGTCGCCGGGGATGTCGACGAAGCGGACGTCCGGGGAGCTCGCGGCCCGCGGCGCGGCGGCCGGCGCCGCCTGCGCCGCCGGGGCCATGCCGAGGGCGGCGGTGGCGACGAGGCTCGCCGAGACCGCGCCCACGGCGGTCGTACGCAGGGCGCGGTGCGGGTGCGAAGGGCTCACGGGTCACTTCCTCACTCGTTGAAAGTGCAAAGTGACCTGACGGTAACCGTGATCCTTTACCGGGGGTAACCCGTCGGTAAGTTACGCCCCGGTAACGATAGTTGAACGGCTGACGCCTACGTCAGTGCGCTCTTGGCCTGCCAGTCCGACCAGGAGATGTTCCACTCGCCGTAGCCGTTGCCCGGGTCTGGGACGCCCTTCGAGCCGCTGCCGGTGACCTCGAAGGGGTCGCCTATCTGGGCCTGGCCGTAGAGCCAGCCCGCGTCGCCGTTGCTCATGCCGACGCAGCCGGAGCTGTGGTTGGTGTTGCCGAAGTACGAGGCGTTCCACGGGGCCGCGTGCGCGTACATGCCCGACCAGGTCAGCCGCATCGAGTAGTCGACCATCTTGTCGTAGGCGTCGCCGAGGCCCACCGTCTCGGAGCGCATGTTGATCGTGCCCTCCTTCGACATCAGGACGGACGTGCCGCCCCAGGAGGCCTTCTCGCCGCCGGGGGTGCCGGCCGACATCGGCAGTGACTTGACCGTCTTGCCGTCGCGCACCAGCGTCGCCGTCTTGCTGTCCAGGTTCACCTTCACGACCTGGTTCCTGCCGATGGTGAAGTTCGTGGCGTAGTCGCGGACGAACCAGTCGTCGCCGCCCGAGTCGATGCCGTTGAGCCGCGCGTCCAGCTTCACCTTCGTGCCGGACTTCCAGTACTCCTTGGGGCGCCAGTCGACGCGGTCCTTGCCGTCGTAGTTCTTGATCCAGCCCCAGGACCCGGTGGTGTCGTCCGAGGTCGTCACCTTCAGGTGCTTCTCGACCTCGGCCTTGTTGCGCACCGGGTTGTCGAAGGTGATCGACAGGGGCTGGGCGACGCCGACGGTGGTGTTCTTGCCCGGGGCGAGCGTCACCTTGTTGACCTTGCCGGGCTCGGCCGTCTTGAAGGACGCCTTCGCGCTGCCGCCCTCGTCGGTGGTGGCCTCGACCTCGTACGCGGTGCCGGGGGCCGCCTTGCGGTCCGAGGTCCAGGTGGTGCCGTTCTTCGACACCTTGCCCGAGAGCTTCCCGCCCTTGGCGTCGGCGACGCTGACCTGCTTCAGCCTGCCGTCGGCCAGGCTCACCTCGACGGGCTCGCCCGCCTTGGCCTGCTGACCGGTGAGGTTCACGGAGATCTTCGGCTTCTCGGCGGCCTTGTCGGCGCCGGACGACTCACCGCCGCCCGAGCAGGCGCTCAGGGCGGCGGCAAGGACCGCGACTCCCGCGGTCGCCGCGTGGCGGGTGCGAAGGGGGCGTCGGCGGCTCGAAGAGCGCTGCGGCGTCAAGGAAACGTACCTCCGTGCGAATGTGGACTGCACGGAGAGAGTTCTGAAGACGTCTTCAGGTTGCCTGATGTCCGGAAATTGCCTGCTAGCTCACAGAAGGCCCCGGATGGTGTCGGCGCAGGGTGATCCCGTGCTCACTTGGCGCGATGGGAGTTGCGCGCGGAGGGGGCGGGCGGCGGGGTCTGCGCCGCGCGCGTCACGTCCGCGACGAGCTCGACGACGTCGGCTCCGTACGCCTGCGAATTGACGATCTTCAGCAGCAGGACGAACGCGTTGTTGCCGTGCTTGCGGGCGAGCTTCTCGTGGTGGCGGGCCAGATAGCGGGTCGCCGCCTGGCTGGTGACCGCGCGCTGCCCGCAGAAGAGGAAGACGGGTCGGGCGTCCTGGCCCTGGTCGGCGGTGAGCCGCGCGAGGATCACGTACTCCGCGAGCCCCGCCTCCAGGCGGTAGCGCTCACCGCCGATCTGGAAGGCGCCGCGGTCGGGGATCGGCTCCGGCTCGGTGTTCACGCGGACGCCGGGGAGCAGCGAGTGCATGTGCGCGGCCATCCGGCGGTTCGCCACCGGGCTGCCGACGCAGAACTCGGTGCGCTCGCCGAAGCCCTGCTGGGCCGCGTCGTGCGCGACGATCTGGGCGTGCGCCCCGCACTCCTTGATCACCGCGGCGAGCTCGATGAGCGCGAACACGTCGTGACGCACCACGGTCAGCTCGGGGCCGCCCGCGTCGCGGTTGACCACCAGCAGCGACTCGGAGTTGTCGGGCAGCCCGAAGAAGGCCTGCTTGCGGCGGAGCCTGCGCTTCCAGAGGTAGCTGCGGGCGAGCCAGCCAAGGACGGCGGCGATGCCGACCGCGATCAGGCCGAGGACGATGGTGCGCACGTCTTCAGTCATGGGGGCGCATGCTAGCGGCCGTCGGATCCGTGTTCGAGGGAGGCCCTGACGCGGCAGGTGCCACGAAGTTACGCTGCGCAGACGGCTGTTGACTGGAGGTACGAATGCGGCGCGCTGTCGTACGTAATCTGACGCTATGGGCGGTCGGAGGGGTATTGGTGACGGTCGGTGCGGCCGCGCCCCCTTCGCCTACGCGCTCAGCGGAACCGGCCACACCGCCCAAGGCGCCCGTCGCCGTCGGGTACGGCGGAGCGGTCGCCAGCGTCGACCCGGACGCCTCGGCCGCCGGGATCGAGGTCCTGCGCAAGGGCGGCAACGCCGTGGACGCGGCCGTGGCCACCGCCGCCGCGCTCGGCGTCACCGAGCCCTACTCGGCCGGTGTGGGCGGCGGCGGATACTTCGTCCACTACGACGCGAAGTCCCGCAAGGTCAGCACGATCGACGGCCGCGAGACGGCCCCGCGCACCGCCGACTCCGGGCTCTTCCTGGAGAACGGCAAGCCGATCCCCTTCGCCGACGCCGTCACCAGCGGCCTCGGCGTCGGCACCCCGGGCACGCCCGCCACCTGGCAGTCGGCACTCGACCAGTGGGGCAGCAAGCGGCTCGGCACGCTCCTGAAGCCCGCCGAGCGCCTGGCCCGCGACGGCTTCACGGTCGACGCGACCTTCCGCTCGCAGACCGAGTCGAACCAGCAGCGGTTCAAGGACTTCCCCGACACGGCGAAGCTGTTCCTGCCGGGCGGCAGGCTGCCGGTGGTCGGCTCGACGTTCAAGAACCCCGATCTCGCGCGTACGTACGAGGAGCTGGGCCGCAAGGGCGTCGGCGCGCTCTACCACGGCAAGCTCGCCCAGGACGTCGTCCGCACCGTGAACAAGCCGCCCGTCGACCCGGCCTCCGGCCGCGTGGCCCGCCCCGGGGACCTCTCCCTCAAGGACCTCGCGGCGTACGGGGTCAAGCGCCAGAAGCCCACGAAGACCTCCTACCGCGGGCTCGACGTGTACTCGATGGCGCCCTCGTCCTCCGGCGGCACGACCGTCGGCGAGGCGCTCAACATCCTGGAGCGGACCGAGCTCTCGAAGGCGTCGAAGGCCGCGTACCTGCACCGCTACATCGAGGCCAGCCGCATCGCGTTCGCCGACCGGGGGCGCTGGGTCGGCGACCCGGCCTTCGAGGACGTACCGACGAAGGACCTGCTCACGCAGAGGTTCGCCGACTCGCGCGCGTGCCTGATCAAGGACGACGCGGTCCTCAAGAGCCCGCTCGCGCCCGGCGACCCGCGCCACCCCGAGCCGTGCGCCGCGGGCGACAAGGCGGCCCCGACGACGTACGAGGGCGAGAACACCACGCACCTCACCGCGGCCGACAAGTGGGGCAACGTCGTCGCCTACACCCTCACGATCGAGTCGACGGGCGGCAGCGGCATCACCGTGCCCGGCCGAGGCTTCCTGCTCAACAACGAACTGACGGACTTCTCCTTCGCGCCCGCCGACCCGGCCGTGCACGACCCGAACCTGCCGGGTCCGGGCAAGCGTCCCCGCTCCTCGATCGCCCCGACGATCGTGCTCAAGCACGGCAAGCCGGTGGTGGCGCTCGGCTCACCGGGCGGCGCGACCATCGTCACGACCGTCCTGCAGACCCTGACGGGCTTCGTCGACCGGGGGCTGCCGCTGGTCGACGCGATCGCGGCGCCGCGCGCCAGCCAGCGCAACGCCGCGCAGACCGAGCTCGAACCGGCCCTGTGGGACAGCCCGTTGAGGACGTCGCTCGAAGCCATCGGGCACTCCTTCAAGCAGAATCCGGAGATCGGCGCGGCCACCGGCGTGCAGCGCCTGCCGGACGGCAAGTGGCTCGCCGCCGCGGAGAAGGTCCGCAGGGGCGGCGGCTCGGCGATGGTGGTGCGTCCCGCCAAGTGAGCCGACGGGTCCGGGGGCTCGCGCACGGGCCCCCGGACCCGCCTCGCTAAGAGGCGGGCGAGGCGGCGCAGTTCTGCTCCAGCTCGTTCGCCGCCCAGCGGATCGACGACTCCGGGTCGTCGTGCAGATACCGCAGCACGGGCAGCGCCTCGCGCACCGCGGCCAACTGCGCGTCGCCGCGTCCGCCGCGGGCCTGACGCACGTCGGCGAGATCGGCGATGAGCAGCAGCAGTGTGCTCCGCGACAGGTTGTCCGGATCCGTCATCAGGTCGACCAGGAACGGGATCGCGGGCACCGCGGCGGTCGAGGCGGCCTCCTTGGAGACCAGCAGCCGGTACAGGTCGTGGACCGCGTCCATCGCGGTCTTCTTGTCGTCCGAGGCGACCTTCCCTATCAGCTCGGGAATCATGTGGCCCGGCCCGCGGGCCGTCCACAGCGAGCCCCAGTCGACGCCGTCCAGGCGCAGCTGGAGGTCGCGGTGCGGCCAGAGCTTCGCGGTGTCCAGGCGGAGCGCGGCGGTGCCGTCCGCGTCGGTGACGCGCAGGGTGCCGTCGTCGTCGAGGCCGAGGAACCTGATCCCGGTGCCCAGGCGCAGCCCGGCCACCGCGTCGGAGTCGAGGTCCCACAGGCGCACCAGGCCGTCGTCCCAGGCGGCGGCGAGCGCGGGCCCGGTCTCCATCGTCGCGGCGGCCAGCGCCCGTACGCGGGTGCGGCGGCGGGCGAAGGGGACCCGCATCGGCTTGCGCCGGGTGCTCCAGTAGCGGACCACGCCGTTCTCGTCGCCGCTCAGCACGAGCCGCATGCCGTTGCCGACCTTCAGACAGGCGAGCGCGCTCACCGGCGCGCGGTGCAGCGTCAAGGAGATGGTCTCGGGGGATTCGTCGTCGGTCTCCAGGACGTGGACGACGCCGTCCACGTCGCCCGCGACGAGCGTGGTCGCGTCCCGGTCGGCGGCCACCGCGCGCAGCGCGCCCGGTGTCTGGACGAGCGAGGCGGCGGCGCCGGGCACGCTCGGCGGGGCGCTGTACCCGCGCGCGAGGACGGTCCAGCGCCCCCGGGAGTCGGCCTCGCCCTCGGCCAGCGTGAGCGGCCCGAGGTCCTCCAGGGGCTCGGGCGTCTCGGTGGGCGGCCGGATCGCCTTGTCCCCGGACCAGTCGACACCGAGGGTCTCGGCGACCGCGACGAGGGCGTCGCGGGTCCGGGCGTTGATGACGATCCGGAAGTCGGCGCCCGGCCCGCGGCCGTGCCGGATCACGGCATCCGGCCCGCCGTACGACAGGGCGTCCGTGTCCATCTCCTGCCAGGGCAGCAGCCCCAGTTCGCGGTACGAGGACTCCAGGCGCCGGACGATCTCCGGGTCGGCGTCGACGGTCGCGCGGGGGACCCGCAGGGTCCAGCCGTAGTGCGCCGGCATCCGTTCGAAGGCGAGCTGGGTGAGGAACTCGGACAGCGAACGGCTCTGCACGACCCACTCGCCGCCGACGCTCACGACGACGCGCGGGTCGGGCAGTTCGGCCTCGGCGGCGAGATAGCCCCACTCGTGGCTGTAGTGGTACTCGGACATGAAGACGCAGACCCGGGGGTCCCCGTCGTCCTCGACGAGACCGCTGTCCGGCTCGGCCTCCAGCTCGGAGATCTTCGGCGGCCACTGGGTGTGGACCCAGTACAGACGCGGCTTGAAGGCGAAGGAGTTGACGGACGAGGAGTCCCACCACTCGTTCAGGGCCTGCGGGACGGGGAGTTCCCAGTCGATGCCGTGCTGCTGGTTCTCGCCGCCCCACCGGGAGTGGCCGGGCTCGCCGCCCGGGTCCTCGTATCCCCACTCGCGCTGCACCGCGTCGAGCAACTCCCAGCGGGGGCGGCCCTGTTGCCACTCCCTCAGCCGTTCCGCGAACTGTCCGTAGTCAATGATCTCTGGCGTCACCGGAGAATCGTACGGATGATCTACGTCGGGGAATGTCCCCGCGCGGTCACAGTGCCGTGAGGATCCTGGGACCGTCCTCGGTGATCGCCACGGTGTGCTCCGCGTGGGCGGCGCGGCTGCCGTCGTTCGTGCGCAGCGTCCAGCCGTCCGGGGCGGCGTGGTAGTCGTCGCGGCCGCCCGCGGTCACCATCGGCTCGATGGCCAGGGCCATGCCGACGCGCAGGGGCATGCCGCGCCCCGGGCGGCCCTCGTTCGGGACGGAGGGGTCCTCGTGCATCTGGCGGCCGATGCCGTGGCCGCCGAAGTCCTCCGGGATGCCGTACTTCTCCTTGCGGCAGACCGTGCCGATGGCGTGGGCGATGTCGCCGATGCGGTTGCCGACGACGGCCGCCGCGATGCCGGCCGCAAGCGCGCGCTCCGCCGTCTCGACGAGGCGGAGGTCCTCGGGGCGCGGGGTGCCCACGACGAAGCTGATCGCGGAGTCGCCGGCCCAGCCGTCGAGGGTGGCGCCGCAGTCGATGGAGACGAGGTCGCCGTCGCGCAGGCGGTAGCCGTCCGGGATGCCGTGCACGATCGCGTCGTTCACCGAGGTGCAGAGCACGGCGGGGAAGGGGGTCGGGGCGAAGTGCGGCTGGTAGCCGAGGAAGGGCGAGGTCGCGCCGGCCTCGCGGATCACGGCGTGGGCCGCGGCGTCCAGGTCGAGCAGGGAGGCGCCCACGGTCGCGGCCTCGCGGGCGGCGGCGAGTGCCTGGGCCACGACGCGGCCCGCTTCGCGCATGGCATCGATCGATTGTGCTGTCTTGAGTTCCACCATGCCAATTACTATACCGGTATTTGAATGGGGGTCGGCTACGATGGTCCCATGGTTCGAACACCACTGACTCCCGAAGAGCGCGAGCGCGGCGAGCGGCTCGGCATGGTCCTGCGGGATGCGCGGGGGGAGCGGAGCATGGTGTCGGTGGCGGCGGAGGCGGGTGTCTCCGCGGAGACGCTGCGCAAGATCGAGACGGGGAGGGCGCCTACGCCGGCGCTCTTCACGGTGGCGGCGCTGGCGTCCGTCCTCGGCCTGTCCCTGGACGAGATCGTGACCCGCTGCGCGCTGGCGGCGGCCTGAGGTTCGGCTGCGCCGGGCTTGGATCCCGCTTGTCGCTGCGCGGCGCCGGAGGTGTGCCTGCCTGCGCCGGGGCGGGTGCCTCCTTCATCGC
>NZ_LIRJ01000660.1 GCF_001419745.1 Streptomyces silaceus
AGATGTGTATAAAGAGACAGCTTCCAACGACCCCCTCCCTTCCAACGCCCCACTCATCACGCCGACGCCGGAGGTACGGACATGCTGCACAGCGACGACAGCCGACTCGCCACGATCGCGTCCCGCCTGGAGGCGGACGACCCCGAGTTCGCACGGGCCATGAGCCAGGGGCGGCCGTACCGTCCGCGCGAATACGACCGGCGCGGGACCTGGGCCGTGCTCGCGCTGATGCTGGCCCTTCTCGCCGTCGGCATCGTCATCGCGCACGGCATGCTCATCGCCACGGCACTGGTCGGGGCGGGCGCGACGTGCCATCACTTCGACCGCCCCAAGGGCGACGACCGGTGACGGGGCTCAGCGCGACGCGTTGCCCGCGCGGGCCTCGGCGGCCGCCTTCAGCTCCCGCAGCCACGCCTCCAGGCCCCCGCCGAGAAGCTCGGTCGCGGTCTGGGGGTCCGCCTCGCTCTGCGCACCGACGTGGGTCTCCTCCGTCTGCACGAGGACACCGCCCTTGACCTTGGTGAAGTTCCATACGTGAACGCCGTTGTCGATGCGCAGCCCCTCACCGATCGCGGGACCTTCCCAGCGTATGCACGACTTGCGCTTGAGCTGCTTGACCGTCGACGTGATCTCCAAGGTGGTGGCGGGAGTCGAGGGCGTGACGGGCACCGGGGTGGTCCAGCGGAACGACGAGCCCTTGCGGAAGGGGCCGTGGTCGAGGCGCTCCATGGTCTCGACGCCCGCCTGCCACGACGGCCAGCGCTCCACGTCGGTCTGGAGCTTCCAGATGGTGCTCAGGGGCGCGTCGATCACGGTCGAGGTCTTGTAGCGGACGACGGCCTTCGGGTCGACGCCCTCACCGCGGCAGGTGAGGGACTTGCCGGAGCCGAAACCGGCACCGGCGCCGGTCGCGGCGGCGGTGCCGGACGCCGTGGCCGCGGCAGGCACGGTCGCCGTGGCGAGGACGCCGACGACGAGCGGAACGCTGAGCAGGGCGGCGCGGACTCCGGCGCGACGGACGCCGGTGCCGCGAGGGCTGCGAGGGCCGACGCTGCGGACGGTGGTGCTGCGCGTGCTGGACATGACTCTCCCCATGGATGTCCGTCACCGGACGTTGAAGTAAGCGGCCTTGCCGTTCGTTATAAGTTGTAACTCTCGCGAATGGGCATCGTCAAGAGCTTGCGTGATACCTTCTAACTGGAACGTGAGGCTGTAGCCGCGACGGTGGCCGACAGCGGCGAGACCCGGAATGAGGCAGGTCATGGCGGAGACCGAGGCGACCGAACCCAAGGCGGCGAAGTCCGAAGCGGCGAGCCCTCGCGAGCGCTACCGCGTCCAGGTCCGCGCGGAGATCAAGGAACACGCCTGGGAGCAGATCGCCACCGCCGGCGCCTCCGCCCTCTCGCTCAACGCCATCGCCAAGCGGATGGGCATGAGCGGCCCCGCCCTCTACCGCTACTACGCCAACCGCGACGCACTGATCACCGAGCTGATCACGGACGCCTACCGCAGCCTCGCCGATACCTTCCGTGCGGTCGGCCCCACGGCCCCCGCAGCACCCACCGGATCGACCACGGCCACCGCTCCCACCGCGAGGCCGGGCCCCGATCTCTCCGCACTCGCCCACGCCCTGCGCCACTGGGCCCTCGACGACCCCCAGCGCTACCTGCTCATCTACGGCACCCCGGTCCCCGGCTACCGCGCGCCCGACGACGTCACCGCCATCTCGGACGAGATCATGGCGACGCTGCTCGGCGCCTGCCCCGCGCCACCGTCCGACGCTCCCGCGACACCGCTCGAACAGCACCTCGCCGAGCGCCTCCAGTGGGCGGTCGACGCGCCTGCCTCACCTGCCGCACTCCACCGGGCCCTGACGTTCTGGACCCGGCTGCACGGCGTCCTGTCCCTGGAACTCGCCGGTCACTTCAGCGGGATGGGATTCGACCCCGCCCAGCTCTTCGCGGCCGAACTGGAGGACCTGCTCGACACCTGAGCCCCCCCCAGGGACGCCGCACCGCGCGAAGGACCCGGTGCAGGCGGCGTGCGCGATGATCACCGCGCTGCAGGCGTGCATCACCCGTACCGTCGACATCTTCGACCCGGTGGCGCTCTCCGTGGGCGTGTTCCGTGCGGGCACCCAGCAGAACGTCATCCCCGGCACCGCCACCTTCGAGGCGACGGTGCGGGTGTGCCGGGGCATCGCGGAGACGTACTCACGCGGGAACGCCCATGCGGCCCGCTGCCCGGCGCCGGTGATAGGCCACGGCGAGGGCGACGACGATGGGTCCCCATAGGGCGGTCGGGGCGATGCACACCGTCGCGAGCGCCTGCCACGCGCCGCTGGCATACTCGACCGTCTCGATGATTCCGTACAGCATGAGTTCGCGGCCGTCACCGATCGGGACGCCGGTGAACAGAAGCGTGAGGATCAAGCCGCCGACGACGGCGGGCACGACCGCCGCGAGCCGTCTGACGCGCTTGCCGCCGATGAACGGAAGCCAGGCGGGGGCCACTTCGCCCCAGCCCCGGACCAGGCCGATGGCAAGGAGCGCGGTCAACTCGGAGAACACGCTGAGCCCGAGTACGTACGGGATGCTCACCCAGTAGGACGGCATGCCGGGCCCCTGGATCTGGCCCATCTCGAAGTGGAGGGCGAAGGGCAGCCGCCACAGGCACGACGGCAGCAGGAGCAGGGGAAGCGCGTGGGCCAGGCGCATCGCCCAGCGCGGAACGGGCCGTTCGGTGTCGCTGACGGGCGGGGCCATGTGAAGGATCGTCGGAGGCATGGCTCCACCCTCGCGGAGCGGGCAGAACGAGGAATCGCCCTCGTGGCCCGGGGGTCTCCGCCGCACGGTGGAGACACGCTCATCCGCCACGATCATGGCGGAGGGGACGCATTGATCCATGGCGTTCTCTCCGCGTCAGGGCAGTTCGGGCAGCCAGTCGCGCGCCGGGTCGTACTCCAGCCACCGGCTGCGCCCCGCTTCCACGGCGCAGGCGTCGATGAGTCCCTCCAGTCCGGGACGGTCATGACCCGTACGCCAGAGCAGCGACCAGGCGTACAGCGGGGTGGGGTCCACGAGGGGGACGGAACGCAGGCCCGGATCCTCCGGCAGTGGCACGTCGGCCGGCAGCAGGGAGAAGTGGCGCGGGTCCCGCGCCACTTCTCGGAGGAAGTGGGCGAGACCCAGGTTGACGCTCTCGGACCTGTCCCGGACGGTGAAGCGTTCGGCGAACTGGTGGAGGAAGTCGAGCCTGTCCAGCGCACCGGGCGCCCACAGCCGACTGTCGCGCAACTGGTCGGGACGCAGCGCCGGTTCGGCCGCGAGCGGATGCTCGGCGCTCAGTACGGCGTCGACCGGTTCGAGGCGTACGAGGCGGTGGGCGAGGCCCGGGTGGAGGGGCGGGTGGG
>NZ_LIRJ01000661.1 GCF_001419745.1 Streptomyces silaceus
GCGCAGCCGAGCGCCGTCCCGCAGCCCGCCCCGGCCTCCGCACAGCCCACGAAGCCCGGCCCCACGACGACCCCCGGCAGGTGACGTTCAGTGTCCGACAGGGAACCCCCGCGGCGCCGGGTGCCAGGACCCGCGGGGCCCGCGCGCCCCGCCAGGCCCGCCGCGCCCCGCCGCCCGGCGTCCGGCGGGCGCCCCGCAGGCCGCCGCCCCGACGCCCGCAGGCCCGCCGCCAAGAGCCGGACCCGGACCATCCGCCTGGGCAGCCCCCGGCCGCGCCTGCGCATGGTCAGTCTCGGCCTGACGCTGGTGATGCTGGCCTTCGTCGTACGGCTGCTCCAGGTCCAGGCCGTCGACGCGAGCGCGTACGCGGCCAAGGCGGAGAAGAACCGCTACTTCACGCACACCCTGGCCGCCGAGCGCGGCCGGATCACCGACCGCGGCGGCGTCGAACTCGCCGCCAGCGTGGACGCGTACGACATCACGGCCGACCCCACGCTCTTCGCGCCGAAGGAGACCAGGACCAAGGACGCGCCCGAGCAGGCGGCCGCGCTGCTCGCGCCCATCCTCGGCAAGGACGCCGACGAGCTCGCCAAGAAGCTCAGGACGCCGGACACGCGCTACGTCCTGCTGGCCCGCCGCCAGACCCCGCAGGTCTGGAAGCAGATCAAGGACCTGCGCGGCGCGCTCGCCGAGAAGGCGGGCGCCGACCCCGGATCCCCGAACGTCCTCGCCGGCGTCCTCGCCGACCCGAGCAGCAAGCGGGTCTACCCGAACGACGACCTGGCCGCCGGGATACTGGGCTGGGTCAACGCCGACGGCAAGGGCGCGGGCGGCCTGGAGCAGCAGCTCGACAAGCGGCTCGCGGGCGAGGACGGCAAGATCCGCTACGCCCAGTCCGGTGGCCGGCGCGTGCCGACCGCGGGCTCCACGGAGACGCCCGCCGTGCCCGGCTCCGACGTCGAGCTCACCATCGACCGCGACATCCAGTGGGCCGCGCAGAACGCCATCACCGAGCAGGTCAAGAAGTCCAAGGCGGACCGCGGTTACGTGATAGTGCAGGACACGCAGACCGGCGAGGTCCTGGCCATGGCCAACGCCCCCGGCTTCGATCCGAACGACCTCTCGCAGGCCAACGGCGCCGCCCTCGGCAACGCCGCGCTCCAGGACGCCTTCGAGCCCGGCTCCACCGCCAAGGTCATGTCGATGGCCGCCGTCCTGGAGGAGAACGCGGCCACGCCCGGCACGCACGTCACCGTGCCCAACCGGCTGCACCGCGGCGACCGCCTCTTCCAGGACGACATCGACCACCCGACCTGGCACCTCACGCTCAACGGCGTGCTCGCCAAGTCGTCCAACATCGGCACGATCCTGGCCACCGGCGAGCTCGGCAAGACCCAGCGCGAGGCCAACGACGTCCTCTACTCGTATCTGCGCAAGTTCGGCATCGGCAAGGACACCGGGCTCGGCTTCCCCGGCGAGACCTCCGGAATCCTCGCGCCCGCCGAGAAGTGGTCCACCTCGCAGCAGTTCACGATCCCCTTCGGCCAGGGCGTCTCGATCAACGCGATGCAGGCGACCTCGGTCTACTCGACCATCGCCAACGGCGGCGTACGCGTCGAGCCCACGCTGGTGCGCGGCACGAAGGGCCCCGACGGCCGCTTCCAGCCCGCGTCCAAGCCGAAGAAGACCCGCGTGGTCAGCGACAGGACCGCGAAGACCGTGGCACACATGCTCGAATCCGTCGTCGACGACGAAGAGGGCACCGGCACCAAGGCCCGCATCCCCGGCTACCGCGTCGCGGGCAAGACCGGCACGGCCAACCGGGTCGACCCCATGACCGGCCGCTACAAGGGCTACACCTCGTCGTTCGCCGGCTTCGCACCCGCCGACAAGCCGCGCGTCACCGTCTACTGCGCCATCCAGAACGCCACCAAGGGCAGCTACTTCGGTGGCCAGATCTGCGGTCCCATCTACAAGGAAGTGATGGAGTTCGCCCTCAAGACGCTCCAAGTACCGCCCACCGGAAGCACGCCGGCCCGTCTTCCGGTGACCTTCAAGCCCTGAGACCCACCAGGAACAGCTCGTGACAACCATCACGCCCGGCCCGGGGAACCACCCCTCGCCACACCGCCCGCCCACCCGTCTCCCGCCACC
>NZ_LIRJ01000662.1 GCF_001419745.1 Streptomyces silaceus
AGGTCGTCGCCGGTACCGGCGGGGCGCTCGCCGCGGTGCAGCCAGCGCACCTCGACGCCCTCGGGCGCGGCCAGCTCGATCTCCTCGTCCGCGTCGGCGACTTCGACGAACGCCCAGCCCTTCGCGGTCCTCGGGAGTTCCTCCAGCCAGCGCGCGACGGCGGGCAGGGCCGTGATGTCACCGGCGAGCACGTAGCGGTCGTAGGTGTGGGGGACGATGAGTCCGCCGGGCGGGCCCGCGACGTGGACGACGGTGCCCGGCTCGACCGCGCGCGCCCAGTCCGAGGCGAGGCCGCCGTCGTGCAGGGCGAAGTCGACGTCGATCTCGGCGGTGGCCGGGTCGTAGCGGCGCACCGTGTACTCGCGCGAGGTGGGCGAGGGGCGCGGCCAGCGCAGCATGGCGCCGTTCTGCTCGGGCAGCCGCAGCGAGCCGTCCGGCTCGGGGAAGATCAGCTTGATGTGCTCGTCGGGTGAGTGGGCCTCGAAGTCCTTGGCGCCGGGGCCGCCGAGAGTGACGCGCAGGAGGCCGGAGCCGACCATGGCGGTGCGGACGACCTCGGTCGCGCGGACGCGGATCGGGTAGCCCACCTTCTCGGCGTGGCGGCCGGCCCTGACCTCGGCGATGCGCTCCAGGTGACGGTGGCGGTGGTCTTCGCGGGTCATGCCGCCCCGCCCGTCAACAGCGCGGTCCAGTGGGCCAGTTCGGGCTGCTCGGCCAGGTCGGGGAACTCCACGGCGGGCGCGCCGGCGGCGCGCCAGCGCTCGATCAGCGTCATGATCCGCATCGAGTCCAGGCCGTGGTCCAGGAGGTTGTCGTCGGGCGCGATCTCGGCGGGGTCGCAGCCGAGCAGCTCCGCGACGTCGGCGCGTATCCGCTCGGCGGACAGGGTCTGGTTCATCGGCTGGCTCCTGCGGGGATCGGTGACGACAGCGGGGACGGCGCTCCGGGCACCGGCAACGGGCGTACGTCGGGGCGAGTTCGGGGTTTCGACCCCCGCTCTCGCGCCGTTCGAGCCGACATGCGCCACCCCCCGTCTGACTAGGCAAGGCTAACCTAACTAACGAGCCAGAGCACATGCAAGTGATCTTCACGCGGCACGGCTCCGGCGCGGGGGTGCACCGGAGCGGGCGCGCCCTCCCGCGACATGACCCCACGTCACTCACGGACCGCGCCCTGGGCAAGCAAAAGGCACCCGATGGGGCTTTTGCCCATCAGGTGCCGTTTGTACGGAGGCCGGAGAAGCGGGAACTACTTGGCGGACTCCACCGCGTGGCCGCCGAA
>NZ_LIRJ01000663.1 GCF_001419745.1 Streptomyces silaceus
CCGCGACGATCCGCTCCACCATCCGGCGGGACCGCTCCTGGCGGGGCTCCTTCCGCATAACGCGAATTGTATGCGAATAAACATTCGCGTTACAACGGACGTATGACACAGATCAGCGAGGTCCGTGGCACCGATCGCTTTCCCCGCCGCTTCCGCGAGGCCGAGGAACGCGGCCGCAGGATCGCCCGCGGGCTCTTCCTCTTCGCCGACATCGGCAAGGAGGTCGACGAGACGCTGATGGAACGGTTGGGGGACGCCCTCCTCCAGCGCGACGAGCTGGGCGCCGCCCTCGCCNNCGGCCGTGCCCGACTGGGTGGACTGGGACCGGGTCGAGCGGGGCGCGGCGGCGTACCGCTTCCTGGGCCGCAACAGCGGCGACGTGCTCACCCTGCTGTCCCTGATCGGCGGCTACCGCTTCGGCGGACCGCCCGATCTGCTGGTGCTGACCGGCGGTCTGACCGAGGGGACGACCCTGCGGCGCCTCGGCGAGACGACCAAGTGGACGCATGCCGTCACCCGGGCCGGAGGGATGCGCCCCGGCGCCGAGGGCTGGCGCCTCACGGTCCATGTGCGTGCCATGCACGCCTTGATCAACGCCCGCTTCGCGCCGCGCTGGGACACGGAGCGGTGGGGCCACCCCGTCAACCAGGCCGACCAGGCGGGCACGCTCGGGCTCTTCGACGCGACGCTCATCGTCGGCTGCCTCGGGCTCGGGGTCCGGCTGACGCGGGCGCAACGCGACGACCTCATGCATCTGTGGCGGTACGTGGGTTGGCTGATGGGCGTCGCTCCGGAGTGGCTGACCGACGTCGAGGACGTACGGCACCGCTGGAACCACCACATCCTGCTGGCCGCCGCCGGTCAGACCCAGGCCGGCCGAGATCTGGCCCGGCTGACCCTGGACGCCCAGGCCGAGCGCGCCTTCGGGCACCGCAGCCCCGCCGCCGAGCGGCTCCACCAGCGCTATGAACGGGCCCGCCAGGCGAGCATCCTCACCGTCTTCATGGGCAAGGACGGCATGCGTGACCTGGGGCTGCGCATGCGGTTCCCCTGGGGGCTGCTGCTCGCCCTGGCGAGCAACACCGTCCGCTATCGCCTCCTCGGCGTACTGCCTGGAGGCCGGCGGCGGCTCGAAGCGCACGGCGCGCGGGTGCAGGACCGGCAGCTGGCTTCCATGTTCCCCGGTAGCGCAGCCGCCGTGGCCCACCTGCCAAGGGCGACACGCGAGGCCACGACGTGAGGCCCTCGTGGCACTACAGCCCCATGTCGAGGGCCAGGCACGAGTAGTACTTCCAGGACCGTTCGGAGTCGTACGCGTCCTTGCCCCCGCCGCCGCGCCCCGTCTCCACCTCTTCGGTCATGTCCTCGAAGCGGATGCGCTCGGGGAGGCTGCCGAAGCGTGCATGGCGCGTCGCCGCCGCGGCGGTGTCGTCGACGTGTTCTTTGCTCATGACCCGAGTCCCCTGTCCATTCGTTCATGATCAATCAGTTCGCACTTCATTCGATCCGTGCTTCATCCGATCCGTGCTTCACCCAGTTCGCACTTCATCTGACATCAGGACACACCTTGTCTGCGTCACCTGTCAAGACAGTGACTAATGCCGAGGGGTGCAGCACCTTCGGTGGCCAGTGGCTGCTCGTGGTCGCCTCATCACCCTCTCGGTAAGTGATGGAAGTGACCTGAGAACACCTGTCACCGTGCTGTGAGTCGAGGCGGGAGTCGCCCTCACGTGTGACTCAATTCCCCCTCGTGCACACGTGATTGAACGTGCAAGTCTCGCCACCGGCCGCACTCGCCGGGCATGTCGCGCCACACCCGCACCAACCTCGCCACACACCACAGGGAGTCCGCATGTTCACCTCCAGAGCGAAGTTCCACGCCACTGTCGCCACCGTCGCCACAATGGCCGCCGCCCTGATCGGGCTCGGAGCCGGGACCGCGAACGCCGCTGGTTGGCCTCCTTTACAGGAAGGCGCATACCTCTACTCCGGCACGCAGGGCAGCGGGACGGTGTCGACGGTCGACCTCGGCGACTTCGGCACCTGCCACACCCTGTCGACGCCGGCCCGTTCCCTGCAGATCGCCAACGGCTCCGCTTCCGTAGTGGTCTACCCCGCGGCCGCCTGCACCGGCGCCACCTCCTGGGCGAGCGGATCCCTCGCNNGGTGACGCCCCGTCTGCCAGAGTCGCTGCGCCAACGTCCGGATGAAGCCGGACACGTTCGACGGAGGGTTTCCCATGATCAACAGGCGTACGTTCAGCAAGGCGGCAGGCCTGGGCACGGGCGCTGCGGCCCTCTCGCTGTCAGGTCCCCACGGCCAGGCGTCCGCCGCGACGAGCTCGCCCCGGCCGCGCGGCGGCTCCGACGGACGCGGCACCCATACGGCGTTTCCCGAGCTGAAGCGCGTCAAGGCGGGTGCCCTCAGCGTCGGTTACGCCGAGGTCGGACCGGCCCACGGCCCCGTCGTCCTCTGTCTGCACGGATGGCCGTACGACATCCACAGCTTCGTCGACGTCGCCCCGCTCCTCGCCGACCTGGGCTACCGCGTCATCGTTCCCTACCTGCGCGGACACGGCGGCACCCACTTCCTCTCCGGCCGCACCCCTCGTACCGCCGAACAGTCCGCCGTCGCCCTCGACATCATCGCCCTGATGGACGCGCTCAAGATCGACAAGGCGGTGCTCGCCGGTTTCGACTGGGGCTCGCGCACCGCCGACGTCATCGCCGCCCTGTGGCCCGAACGCGTCAAGGCCCTGGTGTCCACCGGCGGTTACCTCATCACCGACGTCAAGGCGCAACTGGAGCCGGCCGCCGCGGCCGTGGAACACAACTGGTGGTACCAGTGGTACTTCGCCACCGAGCGCGGCAAGAAGACCATGG
>NZ_LIRJ01000664.1:0-702 GCF_001419745.1 Streptomyces silaceus
CTGCACGGCGTCCTCGGCCTCCGTCCGGCTTCCCAGCAGCCGCGTCGCGAGTCTCAGCAGTCCGGGCGCGTGGCGCTGCACGAGCCGCTCGAAGGCCTCTTCGTCGCCCTCGGCGGCCCGTACCGCCAGCAATCCGTCGTCACGCCACGAGGAATCGTCCTTCTCCCCCGGCGCTCTGCCCCGGTCACCCGGCACACGCGGCTCCTTTCACTCAGGTCGTACTCCTACGACACATCGAAGTCGGTCGGCGTTACGCGGCGCAGGTGTGTTGTTCTCCGAGGCGAGAAGTTCCTCCGAGACGCGTAACGAATTCCCCGGAGCGGTGTCAGACGTGTGTGGGGCCGCAGCGACCCTGCATCTAAAGCGCCATCAGAACCGAATAGCACCAACAGACAGATCACGACGAGACTCTGACGACGAGGAGATGCCGCAATGGCGACTCAGGAGATCACTTCGAAGACGGCCACGTCCGGTGGCGGCGAGAGCAGCGTCGTCCCCGCGCCCAAGAGCACCCCGGGCAGCACCACCCTGACGGGCGGCACCGGGGCGGGCGAGCCGGCCGCGACGCGCGGCAGGACGTCGATCGCGGACGTCGTGGTGGTGAAGATCGCCGGTATGGCCGCCCGGGAGATCCCCGGTGTGTACGACATGGGCGGCGGGCTCTCCCGCACCATCGGCGCGGTCCGCGACCGTGTGCCCGGC
>NZ_LIRJ01000664.1:707-1199 GCF_001419745.1 Streptomyces silaceus
GCACGACGTGCGGGAGAACGTCATCACGGCCGTGGAGCGCATCACCGGCCTTGAGGTCGTCGAGGTCAACGTCGCGATCAACGACGTGCACCTGCCCGACGACGACACGGCGGACGCCTCCGGCGAGGCGCGCGTGGAGTAGGAGGCGCGCCCGGCAGCGGGTCCGGCACCGATGTCTTCAGGTACGTCTCTTCTTCTCTGGTGTGAGGTGAGTGGTGAGCACAGCTCTGGTGGGTCTGATCGCCGGGATGGCCCTCGGGTTCGCCGGCTGGTTCGGCGGATTCGGCGCCTTCCTCCTGGTGGCCGCGCTCGGCGCGGTCGGCTTCGTCGCGGGGCGCCTCGTCGACGACGGCACGGACATACGGGGCTTCCTCAGCGGCCGTGACCGGGAGCGGCGATGAGCACGCCCGCGGCGGAGCGGGGCAGGACGACCGTCGCCGACCGCGCGGTGCGCCGCATCGCCGAGCGCGCCGCCTCCCAGGCGCTGGCGCC
>NZ_LIRJ01000665.1:0-856 GCF_001419745.1 Streptomyces silaceus
GCCGTGCTCGGCGGCGTGCCGAACCCGGGCGAGCCCGACGGCAGGCTGGGGCCGCTGCACCCCGCCGTGCGCACCTGGGCCCCCTTGGCGGGCGCCACGCCCTGGACCCCGCCACCGCGCGGGACGTACGTGGACGCGGCGCAGCACGCCGCGCTCACCCGGGGCGAGGGCCTGGCGGCGATCACCGCGCTGATACCCCCGCCGCTCACCCCCCGTCTGGGCGAGGCCAGTTGGGAGGAGCTCTTCGAGCGGCTCGGCACCCGGCTGCCCGCGGACTTCGTGGCGCTCTCACGGACGTACGGCGCGGGGAACTGGGGCTGGTGGCTCGACATGCCCGCCCCGCTCGACTTGGACCACCGGCTCGGGCTCGCGGCGGGCGTCGAGGAGATGCTGGAGGGCTA
The DNA here is from genome assembly GCF_001419745.1 of Streptomyces silaceus. Classification (GTDB taxonomy): domain Bacteria; phylum Actinomycetota; class Actinomycetes; order Streptomycetales; family Streptomycetaceae; genus Streptomyces; species Streptomyces silaceus. The sequence continues at coordinate 402 of NZ_LIRJ01000665.1, forward strand.
CCGCAGCCTGAGCGAGGCCCACCCGCAGTACTACCCGCTGCCCGCCTGGCCCGCGCCCGGCGGCTTCCTGCCCGTCGCCTCCAGCATCGACGGCGACCAGATCGGCTGGTGCGTCGACGGGGACGACCCNNCACGGCACGACGACCAGGGCCCGCCCCTGGAGACGAACTTCACCGAGACACTGCTGCACTGGCTGCGCGGCGGCCGGCCCGCGATGGACGGCATCCCCTGGCTGCGCCGGGACCAGGACCCGCTGGAGCACATGTTCTTCGAGCCGTTCGGCGCACCGCGGGAGGAGGACTAGGTCCGGGCCGCCTCGGGGGCTTCGCGTACGGCGAGGGGGCGGCGCCCCCTTCCGGGTGCGCCGCCCCCTCACACGGGCGAAGTGTGCCTCAGCCCTCGCTGACGCCCAGCTTCTCCAGGATCAGCTCCTTGACGCGGGCCGCGTCGGCCTG
>NZ_LIRJ01000665.1:913-1070 GCF_001419745.1 Streptomyces silaceus
TCCGCGACGCCGGGGTTGCCGGCGATGGCCTCGTCGACGGCGGCCGTCAGCGCGCCCTCGTCGGAGACGACCTTCAGGCCGCGCTTCTCGACGACCTCGTCCGGCGTGCCCTCGCCCTTGAGGACGCCCTCGATGACCTGGCGGGCCAGCTTGTCGT
>NZ_LIRJ01000666.1 GCF_001419745.1 Streptomyces silaceus
TCCCCGTCCCCGTCCCCGTCCCCGTCCCCGGTTCCGGGGCGTCTGGTCTCCGCGCTCCGCGCGCGGGCCGGGCTGCGGGCGGAGGACGACCTGTGGGACCGCCTCGTCGAGTCGGCCGCGCCCGGCGGCACGGCGGAGGCGCTGCGCAGGGCGGCGCTGCTGGTCGGCTGGGCGCTGCGCGCGGACGGCGGGGAGGTGACGGCGTACGACCTGGCCCGGGAGGCGCACATGCGGCGGCGCCTCGCGGAGCACGCGGGGCGGCGGACGGCGGCCGTGGTGGGGGCGTTCCACGCACCGGCGCTGACGGCGCCGGACGACGCGACGCCCAGCCCCGCGCCCTCGGGCGCGGGGTCCGGTGAGCAGGTCGCCACCTCCCTCGTGCCGTACGCGTATCCGCTCCTGGACGAGCGGTCCGGTTATCCGGCGGGGATCCGCGACCCGGAGTGGCAGCGCGGCGTGTTCCGGGCGGGCGGGGACGCGGGGCGCATCGACGCGCTGCTGACCGACACCGCGGTGCGCGTCTGCGCCGCGGTCCGCGCGGCGGGACACCCCAGCGGACCGGCGGACGCGCGCGAGGTCGTCCGGGTGGCCCGGGACCTGGCCACGCTGCGCGGCCTGCCCGCGCCGGGGCGCGGCGAGCTGGTCGAGGCCGTCCAGACGGTCCTGACGCAGGGGCAGTTGCTCGGCCGCGGACGGGTCGTGGCGGCGGCCATGGAGCAGGTCCTCGTCGGGGACCGGCGGGGACGGCTCGCGCCGGGAACGCCCCGGTCGGGGCTCGGGCCCGCCGTGGAGGCGCTGCTCGGCGAGCTGCGGCTGCCGGGACCCGACGCGCCCGCCCGGCGCGAGCTCCGGCTCGACCCGCACCGCTCCGAGCTGGACCGGCGCCGCGAGATCCTGCTGCGCCGCCTGGCGGTCTGCCATGTGCCGTACGGCGAGGAGGGCGAGGTCGCCCAGGTCGGCGAGGCCGCTCCGCTCACCACGCGCTGGACCGTGGAGTGGTCGCCGTCGGCGGCGGCGATGCTGGACGTCGCGGGCATCCACGGTGTCACCCTGGAGCAGGCCACAACCGGTCTGCTGCGCAGGCGGCACGTGCACGAGGTACGCGAGGGCGGACCCACGGCGGAGCAGGTGCTCGCGGGTCTGACGGACGCCGCGCGGTGCGCACTGCCCGAGCTCGCCGGTGAAGGGCTCGTGCAGACCGCCGAGTTGCTGCCCGCCTCCGGCACCCTGCCCGAACTGCTGACAGGGCTCGACCTGTTGAGCGGCATCGAGGCGGGCCGGTGGCCGGGGCTGCCGCCGAAGTGGCGCGCCGACGAGGTGGCCGCCGCGCGCGAGGAGCTCGGCGCGGCCGGGGCGCGGGCGCTCGACGGGCTCGCCGGGTCCACCGAGCCGGCCGACGCCCGCGCGCTGGTGGACCTCGCCGTGCGGGCCGGCGAAGGGGGCGGCGGGCTGCGGCTCGCCGACGCCCTGGCTCGGCTGGCCGCGGAGGGCACCCCGCTCATCCGGGGCGCGGCGGGCACCGCGCGGGTGCTGCTCGGACAGGCGGACGCGGCGGAGTTCGGCGTGCGGCTCGCGTCGCGCGTGGACAGTGCGGAGTCGGCCGAACGTCGCGCGGAGCTCTCCGCGTTCCTCCAGGGCACGCTGGTCGCGGCGGGACCGCTCCTGGAGACGGGACGCGCCCTGGACCCGCTGCTCGAACGGGTCGAGTCCCTCACGGACCGTGCCTTCCTCGACCGGCTGCCCGCGCTGCGCGGCGGCTTCGACACGCTTTCGCCCGCCGCCCGCGCCCGGATGCTCGCGGCGGTCGAGGACCGCACGGGCCTCTCGGCGGACACGCTCCCGGCGGCGGTGGCCGACCCCGCGCTCCTCGCGCGGCTCGCGGAGGCGGACCTGGCGGGGCGGAAGGCGCTGATGGCGGCGGGGCTGGCGGACGGGATGGCACAGGTGGCGTACGGGGAGGCGGTGGACCCCAACCGCGAGGACACCGCGAGCCCGTCGGACACGCTCACCGCCCCCACCGCCTCGACTGCCTCCACCGACTCCACCACGTCGAAGCCCTCCACCACCCCTGCGCCCTCCCCTTCGTCCGCGCTCGGCGCCCACGAGCGCTGGCGGCTCCTGCTCGGCCGGGGGCGGGGGCTGGACGGGCA
>NZ_LIRJ01000667.1:0-198 GCF_001419745.1 Streptomyces silaceus
GGGGCGCGTCAGCGTGCCCGCGGACGCCTCGGCGGCCGTGCGGGCGGAGGAGGCGGGCGCCGAACTCGACGACGGGGCGCTGCTGATCAGCCGCACCGTCTCGGCCGAAGGCCGCTCGCGCGCGCATCTGGGCGGGCGCTCGGTGCCGGTGGGCCTGCTCTCCGAACTCGCCGACGACCTCGTGGCCGTGCACGGCCA
>NZ_LIRJ01000667.1:248-1568 GCF_001419745.1 Streptomyces silaceus
CGCCGCCGAGGCCGAGCGGCTCGGCCACGCGGAGGCCCTCGCCTCCGCCGCCACGTCCGCGCACGCGGCCCTCGCCGGCAACCCCGAGGACCCGGAGGGCGTCGACGCCTCGACGCTGGTGGCGGGTGCCTCTCGGGCTCTCGAGGCCGTACGGTCGCACGACCCCGCCCTGTCCGCCCTCGCCGATCGCCTCGGTGAGATCGGGATCCTGCTCGGGGACGTGGCGGGTGAGCTCGCCGGGTACGCCGACGACCTCGACGCCGACCCGCTGCGGCTCGCCGCGGTCGAGGAGCGGCGGGCCGCGCTGACGCAGCTCACCCGGAAGTACGGCGCCGACATCGACGCCGTCCTCGCCTGGGCGGAGGAGGGCGCGGCGCGCCTCACCGAACTCGACGGCGACGACGAGCGGCTGGCGGAGCTGACCGGGGAGCGGGACGCGCTGCGTGCCGAACTCGCCGGGCTCGCGCAGGCGTTGACCGAGGCGCGGCAGGAGGCGGCTTCGCGGTTCGCGGCGGCGGTCACCGAGGAGCTGGCCTCCCTCGCCATGCCGCACGCCCGCGTCTCGATCGCCATCAGCTGTACGGAGGTTCCCGAGGGCGGGGACGGGGTCGAGGTCGGCGGGCGTACGGTCGCGTACGGGCCCGCGGGCGTCGACGAGGTCGAGCTGCTGCTCGCCCCGCATCCCGGGGCGCCGCCCCGGCCGATCGCCAAGGGGGCCTCCGGCGGTGAGCTGTCGCGCGTGATGCTCGCCGTCGAGGTCGTCTTCGCGGGCACGGATCCCGTGCCGACGTACCTCTTCGACGAGGTCGACGCGGGCGTCGGCGGCAAGGCGGCGGTCGAGATCGGGCGCCGGCTCGCGCGGCTGGCCAAGTCGGCGCAGGTCGTGGTCGTCACGCACCTTCCGCAGGTCGCGGCGTTCGCGGATCGCCAGCTGCTGGTCGAGAAGACGAACGACGGGATGGTGACGCGGTCCGGGGTCCAGGTCCTTGAGGGCGAGGACCGGGTACGGGAGCTGTCGCGGATGCTGGCGGGCCAGGAGGACTCGGAGACTGCGCGGGCCCACGCGGAGGAACTGCTGGCTACGGCTCGGGGGGACGGGTAGGGGGTCTGGCGGGGCGCCTTGCCTGGCGGGGCGCCTTGGGCTGGGGCCTGCGCCTTGGGTTCGTCGGTGGTGCGGGTGCGTGGGCGTCTGCGCCTTGGACGGTGCTGCGCGGTCTGCCGTCTGTGGGGCGGGGCCGCGGGGGTATGTGCGTACTCGCTATCCCTGCGTCGCGCCTCAAGTCCAAAGGCGCCAGATGATGCTCGGCGCTCCGTGCGCCC
>NZ_LIRJ01000668.1 GCF_001419745.1 Streptomyces silaceus
ACGCCCACGCACCCGCCCCACCGACGAAGCAACCGCGCGGACGCCGGACCCAGGCGGCGCCACAGAACGACCCAGGGATTCACGGCGCCCCACCGTCCAGGCGGCGCAGCGTGGCCCGGGCCTCGCGGGCGCCCAAGGGGGAGAACGCCCGGTTCAGATCGAGGGCCGAGCGGAGGGAGCGGCGGGCCGAGCCCGTGTGACCCGAGGCCTGTTCGATCATGCCGCGGTGGTAGAGGAACACCGCCTCACGGAACCCCGTCGCCGTCGCCCGCCGCGCGTACCGCAGCGCCTCCGCGTCCCGCCCGTTCACATGCAACGCCCACGCCAGCGCATCGGCCGTGTGCACGGTCTCCCGCCGCCCCCACTCCGCCCGCGCCGCCCGCAACGCGGTCGCCGCGTCCCCGTGGTCGGCCGAGGCGAGTGCCACGTCCAGATCGGGCTCGACCCCGTTCGCACGGGCCAGCGAGACCCACGCGTCCACGAGTCGGTACTGCTCACGGGCCCGCTTCATGTCCCCCCGCGCCTCGTACAGTTCGCCGAGCGCGACCAGCGGCCCCGGCAGCGGCTGCCGGTCCACGACCTCGCGCAGCCCGGCGACCGCCGCACCCGTGTCACCGCGGGCCGCGCGCGTACGGGCGCGGCACTCCAGCGCGGGCAGGTAGGCGCGGTCCGCGCGCAGGGCGGCCTCGCAGTGCCGCAGGGCGTCCCCGTACCGGCCCTGGCGCCACGCGAGTTGACCCAGCGAGGTGGCGACGTACGCGACGTCACCGGGTGCCGACGCCCCGTCGAGGGCACGCTCCAGGACGCGCCGCGCCGTGGCGACGTCGCCCCGCAGCTCCCGTACGTACGCGTACCGCGTGAAGACGGGGATCCCGGGCCGGCGGGCGTCGGCCTCGTCGGCGGCACGGGACGCCTCGTCGTAGCGCCCGAGTTCGACGAGGGCGTCGATGCGGGAGGCCAGGGCCCGCTCGCTGTAGGGGTTCTCGGCGAGCGCCTCCGTGGCGTACCGCAGGGCACCGCGGAAGTCGTGCCGGGCGGCGGCGACGGCGGCGCGCCCCGCGAGCGCCGCGTCGTTGCCGCCACGCAGCTTCAGGGAGCGGTCCAGGGCACGGTCGGCGGCGGTGTAGAGGGCGGGGTCGCCGCGGGTGCGGGCCTGCTCGACGTAGGCCGTGCCGAGGACGGCCCAGGACGTGAAGTCCTCTGGCCGGTCGCGGAGATGGGCCCGGAGCGCGTCGACGCCCCGGTCGAGGTCCCCGCCGCGCAGCCCCTCGAAGGGAGCCGCGGCGGAGACGCCCCCGGAGACGGACCGCGCCGCGCCCCCGCCGTCACCGCCACCGCCGCCGAGGACGACGGCACCTCCGGTGAGGGCGAGCGCGAGGACGACGACGGCGACGGCGGTCCGCACGGAGTTGCGAGCCATGAGAGTGGAACCCTTCCGATCCAAGAGAAACCCGAGCCGAACGAGGAAGGCGCGACCCGTAGGGGGATGAAGAACGGGCCGCGCCGTACAGGAGGCGGGCAGCACCCGACAAGAGGCGGGCAGTACCCGCGAACGAACCGGCCCCGTCCGGGCCCGGCCCCGAACCGGCCGAAGCCGATCCAGGGCCGCGCCCACCAGAAGGAGCCGCTCAACCGCTCAACCGTTCAACGGGCCAACCGGCCAACCGGCCAACCGTCAACCGCTCAGGAGCCCCCCACGGCCCCCCGCCTCCGCGCCCGCCACCACGCGAGCCCGAGCCCGACCAGCAGGACCCCCGCGGCGCCCGCCGCGGCCGAGGCCAGGAGGAGCCGGTCGTCCGAGGAACCGGACGACGAGGACGTCGGGCTCATCGCCGCGCCGCTCAGCGCGTCCCGCGTCGAGTCCGCCTTGTCGCCG
>NZ_LIRJ01000669.1 GCF_001419745.1 Streptomyces silaceus
CCAGCCCTCACCCCTCCCCGAACCTCCCTGTCTCACCCCTAGGAGAACCCTGACCATGGCCGCCACCCGCCGCCCCCTCACCCTCGCCGCAGCCGTCGCCACCGCCGTCGCGCTCGGCGCGAGCGCCCTGACCCTGCCGGCGCTCGCCGCCGACGGGGGCAAGGCCGCCCCGCCGAAGCTGGAGCTCAGGAACGGCACGCTGGACTGGGGCGTGAAGGAGTCCTTCCGCACGTACGTCACGTCCATCGCCCTCGGCACGATCGAGGCCAAGGACGGTGCCCAGCAGGCGCCGGACAACGGCGTGTTCACGTTCTCCGGGGGCAAGGGGACGTACGACACCGGGACGCACGCCACCGACACCGCCTTCAAGGGCAACGTCCGCTTCACCTCCAAGGCCCACCAGTTCGACATCAGAATCGCCGACCTGAAGGTCCGTACGGAGGGCAGGGCGGGCGCGATCCAGGCCGACGTGACGCTCAACGGCGCCACCCAGAACGACATCGACCTCGCCACGCTCGACCTGAGCGCGGTCCGGCCCGGCCAGGGCGAGGGCGGCGCGATGACCTTCAAGGACATCCCGACGGCGCTGACCGCGAACGGCGCCAAGGCGTTCAACAACATGTACAAGGAGGGCGAGAAGCTCGACCCGGCCACGCTCACGGTGACCGCGGGCGGCCCGGTGACCGAGGAGCCCACCGGGAAGCCGACCGAGCCGACCGGCTCGCCCGCCCCCACCGGCTCCCCGAAGCCGACGGACCCGGCCGAGCCCACGCAGTCGCCGAAGCCGACGGACACCCGGACGGACGGGCCGACCGGCGACCCCACCGGTAAGCCGACCGGCGGCACCGGGCAGCCCGGGAAGCCCGCGGAGGGCATCGTCGACGGCCGCCTCTCCTGGGGCCTGAAGGAGTCCTTCCGCACCTACATCTCCAGCGGCGGCAAGATCACCGTCGCGGGCGGCGCCAAGAAGGTCTCCGGCGGATTCTCCTTCCCGTACGCCAAGGCCGACGTGGACGCCGACGCCAAGAAGATCGACGCGTCCTTCGGCGGCAGCGTGCGCTTCGCGTACCAGGCGCACGGCATCGACATGAGGTTCAGCGACCTCAAGGTCCGCGCGGACGGCGCCAAGGGCACGCTGACCGCGGACGTCACCACGCCCAAGGGCACGCACAACGACGTGAGGTTCGCGACGCTGGACCTCTCCAAGGTGTCGTACGAGAAGAAGGACGGCGTCGTCCTGCTCGACAAGGTCCCCGCGGCCTTCACGGCGGAGGGCGCGAAGCAGTTCGCGAACGGTGCCGTCGGCTCGATGTACAAGGAGGGCCAGCGGATCGACCCGGTGACGGTCGCGCTGTCCTCCTCCGCGGGCGCCGAACTGCCCTCCGGCGGCGGCGAGGCGGGCGGCGAGGCGGGCGGCGGCTCCGGTTCCGGCACCACGGGCTCCGGCTCGGTGGGCGGCGGGGGCACGGTCGGCGGCGGCACGGCCGGCGGCTCGGGATCGCTGGCGTCCACCGGCGCGTCCGTCCCCTCGGTCGCGCTGCTCGGCGCGGCCGGGGTGGCGCTCGCGGCGGGTGCGGGCGCGGTCGTCGTGGCTCGGCGGCGCCGGGACGCCGAGGCGGTGTGACGCCGACGGGGCGTGACGCCGAGGCGATGTGACGTCGCGCGGGCGTTCGGGCGTGATGCTTCAATGCCCGGGTGACTGAACCATTCGACGTACTACGTGTTTTCTGCGGGCCCGACGGTCGGCACGGCAACGAACTCGGTGTCGTGCGCGACGGGGCCCGCATGCCTGTCCGGGAGGACCGGCAGGAGTTCGCCGGGAAACTCGGCTTCAGCGAGACGGTGTTCGTGGACGACCCCGAGCGCGGTGTCATCGACATCTACACGCCGACGCTGCGGCTGCCCTTCGCCGGGCACCCCTGCGTCGGCACGTCCTGGCTCCTCGACGTGCCCGAACTGGTCACGCCCGCCGGGGTGGTGGAGGCCCGCCAGGACGGCGAGTTCAGCTGGATCACGGCACGCGCCGAGTGGGCGCCGCCCAGGACGCTGCGGCAGTACGGGACGGCGGCGGAGGTCGACGCGCTCGACGTGCCGCCGCCGGGGGAGTGGATCTACGCCTGGGCGTGGGAGGACGAGGCGGCGGGCCGGGTGCGGGCGCGGGCCTTCCCGGGCCGCGACGACGGCATCGACGAGGACGAGGCGACGGGCGCGGCGGCGCTCCTGCTCGCGCACGAGCTGAGCCGCGCCCTCAACATCACGCAAGGACGCGGCTCACAGATCCTGACGGCACCGGGGCCGGGGGGCCTGATCGAGGTGGGCGGAAGGGTCCGGCTGACGGAAGCCGGCCCGACGGACTAGTGGTTCGGCCCCTCCGGCGTTCGGGGAACGGGGTCCGGGGGCGGCACCACCCCGGGACGGCACCCCGTCAGGCGGTCAGCGGGAACTCGTCCCCCAGCTCACGGAACACCGCCGTGTTCAGGGCGAACGCGCGCTTGCACTCGTCGACGATCCGCTTCTTCTCCAGCTCGTCCGTGACCACCGCGTCGACGCCGTCGAGCAGCTCGCGGTAACTCCGCTTGAACGCGGCCGGGTTGGGGATCCCCTCGAAGACGTAGAACCGCACGCCGTCGCCCTTGCGCGCGAAGCCCCAGGTCTGCTCGGCCCTGCCGCGGATGATCTGGCCGCCGGAGAGGTCGCCGAGGTAGCGGGTGTAGTGGTGGGCGACATAGCCGCCCGGCCAGGTGCGGGCGCACTCCTCGACCCGGGCCGCGTACGCCGCCGTGGCGGGCAGCGGGGTCAGGCCCTCCCGCCAGCCGGCGCCCCGCAGATGCGCGAGGTCGCGCTCCAGCTCGCTCACGCGCAGCAGCTCGGGCTGTATGAACGGTCCCGCGACGGGGTCCTCGCGCAGGGCCTGGGCGCCGTCCTCCAGGGCGCGGTACACGAACCAGAGCTGCTCCGTGTAGCGGGCGTAGGCGTCGACGCCCAGTTTGCCGCCGAGCAGGTCGCTCATGAAGGACGAGGTCTCCGCTTCGGTGTGCTGCTCGTGGGACGCGGTGCGGATGACCGTCGAGAAGGGCGTGAGCGGCGTGTCCATACGGGACCTCCAGGAGGGAGCCGAGGAATGACGGGATGGCCGGGAACCAGCGCGACCCCTGCCGCAGATCATGGCAAGTTAGGCTTACCTAAGTCAACTGGTTCCCGACGTCCTGTCGGTAAAAAAGCTACCCGCTCACGGTTCGGGGAACCGTAAGGAACTGGATCTCCCGCGAAGCGGCCCGAAGAGGGCTGGAAGCGCTCCGAAGAGGGCTGAAGCGGTCCGGAGACGACGTCCGGGGTGCCTCAGGGCAGGGTGAGGATGTCCGCCCCGGTGTCCGTCACCACCAGCGTGTGCTCGAACTGCGCGGTCCGCTTCCGGTCCTTGGTGACGACGGTCCAGCCGTCCTCCCACATGTCGTACTCGTGCGTGCCGAGCGTCAGCATCGGCTCGATCGTGAACGTCATGCCGGGCTGGATGGTGGTCGTGGCGTGCGGGCTGTCGTAGTGCGGGACGATCAGGCCGGAGTGGAAGGACGAGTTGATGCCGTGGCCGGTGAAGTCGCGGACCACGCCGTAGCCGAAGCGCTTGGCGTACGACTCGATGACGCGGCCGATGATGTTGATCTGGCGGCCCGGCTTGACGGCCTTGATGGCGCGGTTGAGGGACTCACGGGTCCGCTCGACGAGCAGCTTCGACTCCTCGTCGACGTCGCCGACGAGGTAGGTGGCGTTGTTGTCGCCGTGCACGCCGCCGATGTACGCGGTCACGTCGAGGTTGATGATGTCGCCGTCCTTGAGGACGGTGGAGTCCGGGATCCCGTGGCAGATGACCTCGTTGATCGAGCTGCACAGCGACTTCGGGAAGCCGCGGTAGCCCAGCGTCGAGGGGTAGGCGCCGTGGTCGCACATGTACTCGTGCGCGACGCGGTCCAGCTCGTCGGTGGTGACGCCGGGCGCGATGTGCTTCGCGGCCTCCTCCATCGCGCGGGCGGCGATGCGGCCCGCGGTGCGCATCAGCTCGATGGTCTCGGGGGTCTGCACCTCGGGACCCGTGTACGGGGTCGGGGCGGGTTTCCCGACGTACTCCGGGCGCCTGATGCCGCCGGGTACGGAACGGATGGGAGAGAGCTCCCCTGGTACGAGCAGTGACTGGCCAGACATGCCAGCGAGTCTAGCCAGCCGTGGTGGGGCAGCATGGCCTCAGAGAGCGGGACGAAAGGAGCGGGGCATGGCACTGTTCAAGAAGAGGACCGTGGGCAAGCCGGGCGAGTGGTACTACTGCCTGGAGCACCGACGGGTCGAGGAGGGCCCGGACTGTCCGGGCAAGGACCGCATGGGCCCCTACGCCACCCGCGAGGAGGCGGACCACGCGATGCAGACGGCCCGGGAACGCAACCTCGAATGGGAGAACGACCCCCGCTGGCACGACTCCGCCGCGCGGGGCGAGGACGACTGACGCGTCGCCACCGCCCCGGCGGGCGCGCCGGGGCGGTGGCGACGCG
>NZ_LIRJ01000067.1 GCF_001419745.1 Streptomyces silaceus
GAGCCGCCGGTGTCGGTGCCGATGGCGAGGGGGGCCTCGTAGGAGGCGAGGGCGGCGCTGGAGCCGCCGCCGGAGCCACCGGGGATGCGGGTGAGGTCCCAGGGGTTGCCCGTGGGGCCGTACGCGCTGTTCTCGGTGGAGGACCCCATGGCGAACTCGTCCATGTTGGTCTTGCCGAGGATGACGACGTCGGCGGCCTTGAGGCGCTTGGTGACCGTGGCGTCGTACGGCGGGATCCAGCCCTCGAGAATCTTCGAGCCGACCGTGGTCGGCACGCCCTCGGTGGTGAAGATGTCCTTCAGCGCGAGCGGCACGCCGGCCAGCGGGCCGAGCTGCTCTCCCCGGGCGCGCTTCTCGTCGACGGCGCGGGCCTGCGCGAGGGCGCCCTCGCGGTCGACGTGCAGGAAGGCGTGCACCTTCTCGTCGACGGCGTCGATGCGGGCGAGGTGGGCCTCGGTGACCTCGACGGCCGTGAGCTCGCCGGACGCGACCTTCGACGCGATCTCGGCGGCGGTGAGCTTGATGATGTTGCTGTCCGTCATGGTGATTAGTCCTCCCCCAGGATCTGCGGCACCTTGAAACGCTGCTGCTCCTGGGCCGGGGCGCCGGAGAGCGCCTGCTCGGGGGTGAGCGACGGACGGACCTCGTCCGCGCGCATGACGTTCGTCAGCGGCAGCGGGTGCGAGGTCGGCGGTACGTCTTGGTCGGCGACCTCCGAGACGCGGGCGACCGCGCCGATGATGTCGTCGAGCTGTCCGGCGAAGTGGTCGAGCTCCTCGGCCTTCAGCTCCAGACGTGCAAGGCGGGCGAGGTGGGCGACCTCCTCGCGCGTGATGCCAGGCATGCGGCGATCCTCAGGGGTGAGTGTGTGGGTTGTGACCCCAATCCTATGGGTCGAGCCACCGTGCCCGTTAAACGGTTTCGTCCCCGGGGCCCCTCGGGCCCTCCGCGCGGGGCTCCGGGCCGCTCCGCGCGGGCTCCGTCACCACTTCCGTCCGGGGCCCGGACGGAAGCCCCGCCGCTACTGGACCACGTGTCCTGACGACTGCCCCACGTCCGAGCCCTCGGCGGCGGACTTCGCCTCGGCCGCCACGTCCGCCGGGCGGCGCCAGCCGCGCGAGCCGCGGGCCCGCAGCCACGCCGTCGTCTCCTCGGCCGGCATCGCCGCGGCGACGAGCCAGCCCTGCACCGCGTCGCAGCCGAGGTCCCGCAGCCGCTCCCAGGTCTCGTCGTCCTCGACGCCCTCGGCGACGACGAGCAGGCCGAGCGAGTGCGCGAGGTCCACGGTGCAGCGGACGATCTCCGCGTCCTCGTTGTCGACGGCGAGGCGGGCGACGAAGGAGCGGTCGATCTTCAGCTCGCTCACCGGGAGCCGGCGCAGGTGGACCAGCGAGGAGTACCCCGTGCCGAAGTCGTCGAGCGACATCTTGACGCCGTGGCCGGTGAGTCCGGCCAGCGTGTCCGCGGCGCGCTGCGGGTCCTCCAGGAGGACGTGCTCGGTTATCTCCAGCTGGAGGGCGCCGGCGGGGACTCCGTGCCGGGCCAGACGCGCCGCGACGGCGCCGGCGAAGCCGGGCGTGTGGACGTCGCGCGGCGACACGTTGACCGCGACGGGGACCTTCAGGCCCTGTGCCTGCCACTTGGCGACCTGGCCGAGGGCGGTCTCCAGGACGTACTCCGTCAGGTGCGGCATGAGACCGGACGACTCGGCGATGGCGATGAACTCGTCCGGCGGCACCTTCCCGCGCTCGGGGTGCACCCACCGCACCAGCGCCTCCAGGCCCGCGACCTTGCCGTCGAAGCGGACCTTGGGCTGGTAGTGCAGCTCGACGTCACCGGCGTCCAGGGCCCGGCGCAGATCGCCCAACAGGCCCAGCCGGTCGGGGGTGTTGGAGTCGCGCTTGGACTCGTACACCTCGACGCCCGTGCGGTCCCGCTTGGCCTGGTACATCGCGACGTCCGCCCGCCGCAGCAGCCCCTCCGCGTCGAGCGCGTGGTCGGGGAAGACGGCGAGGCCCGCGCTGGCCTCCAGGACGAGGGTCAGCCCGTCGAGGTCGAGCGGGGAGCCGAGCGCGGCGACCAGCTGGCGGGCCACGCGCGTGGCCGAGGTCGTGGAGTCGGCGACGGGGAGCAGCACGGCGAACTCGTCGCCGCCGAGCCGTGCCGCCTCCGCGCCGCGCGGCAGCGCGATCCGCAGCCGGTCCGCTATCTGGAGCAGTAACCGGTCACCGGCGAGGTGACCGAGGGTGTCGTTCACCGACCGGAAGCGGTCCATGTCGATCAGCATCAGGGCGGACCGCGCCCCGATCCGCTCGGCGTCGTCCAGGGCCGTCCAGGTCCGCTCCAGGAGCCACTGCCGGTTGGGCAGTCCGGTGAGCGGGTCCCGCAGCTGCTCCTCCGCCCTGGCGCGGGCGATCCACAGGGTGGAGTCCAGCGCGACCAGCGGGATCGCGAAGAGCGGCAGCAGGATCGGCAGGGAGATGGCCACGACGCAGATCAGCGGGGCGATGCCGAGCAGCGCGACGCCGAGGAGACCCTGCCTGACCAGGGCCGTGCGGGTGACCGTCGGCAGGGCGCCGGTGTGCGGCGAGTGGACGTACCAGAGCAGGACGCGGGTGACGGCGAGGTAGGCGACGGCGACCAGGGCGACCTCGGGCGCGGTGTAGAGGTCCCAGGTCTCGGGCAGCCAGGGCGATTCGGCGCTGGGCGCCGTGCCGAAGGCCGCGAGGGTGAGGGCTCCCGCGCCGATGCCGAGGATGTCGACCGCGCCGTGCAGCACGCCCTGGCGCCAGCGGTGCCGGCGCGCGACGCCGACCAGGACGACGGTGGTGAGGCTGACCATGCCGGCGGGCACCCAGCCGTAGAGCAGCAGGACGGCGACGGTCAGCGCGCCGCCGGAGCCGGTGCCGCCCCACCAGCGGTCGCGGCCGAGCGCGACCAGATGGCCGACGATGAGGCCGGTGAGGACGGCGAGGGACCAGCCGGCCGTGCCGGCGGGGAACAGTGCGTGCCGGCCGGTGAAGGCCTGGTGGAAGCCCGTGCCGAGCAGGACGGCGGCCGCGGCGACGACCACGAACGGCAGCAGCTGCCAGGGCGTGCGGCCGTCCTGCGGGGCGGCGCCGCCCGCGCCCGGCAGGGCCGCTGGTCCGTCCGGTCCTGACGGAGTGCTCCAGGCCCGCTCGCGGGGTTCGACGGCGGTGCTCAGCGTGCCCGCGCCCGGGGCCGCGCTGAGGGGGCAGCTGCCCGGTTCGGTGGACGTCGCTGTCCGGCGGCCGCGCAGCCAGGCGCTCGGCGCGCGCCACAGGCGGCCGCGCAGCCGTGAGTCCGGGGCGGCGCTCTCGGTCGGTTCCATTCCCGTCCCTCTCACAGCCGGCGGTGCCCACGCCACGCGGACTCGACCCGGAGTCGGCCGCGTCCCACAATCCGTCCCCGTGCTCTCCACGAGCAAGGGGACGTCGTACTCCCGAACTCGTGCCGAACAGGGATGCTCCCTTTCCAGGCTCTTGATGAGCAGGAGATACCCCGTTCGCAGCGGGGCACGGCAGGCGCACACCTCAACAGTAGGCCGCAGAAGGCTTCCACGGGCAGCGGTCGACTACGGTTGCCCGAATGCGACCCGGCCACCCGTATGCATCTGGTATGCGCTGAACGGGTGGCCTTCAACCGCTACTCCTCGGTCGGAAGCGCGACTTCCTTCGCCGCGTCCGGTCCTTGTTCGAGCAGGACAGCGAAGCCTTCCTCGTTGAGAACCGGAACCTTCAACTGCATGGCCTTGTCGTACTTGGATCCGGGGTTGTCCCCCACAACCACGAACGCGGTCTTCTTCGAAACGGAACCGGTCACCTTCGCGCCCCGGCTCTGCAGTGCCTCTTTCGCGCCATCCCGGGTGTGGTGCTCCAGCGTCCCGGTGACGACGACCGTGAGGCCTTCGAGCGGACGGGGGCCTTCGTCCTCGCCGCTCGCCTCTTCCTCCATGCGTACCCCGGCAGCCCGCCACTTGCGCAGGATCTCCCGGTGCCACTCCTCGGCGAACCACTGTTTGAGGGAGGCCGCGATGGTCGGGCCGACGCCCTCCACCACGGCCAGCTCCTCCTCGGTGGCCTGCTCGATGCGGTCGATGGAGCGGAACTCGCGGGCCAGGGCCTCGGCCGCGACCGGGCCGACGTGGCGGATGGAGAGGCCGTTGATGACGCGGGCCAGGGGGCGGTCCTTGGCCGCCGCGATGTTCTCCAGCATGGCGAGGGCGTTCTTCTTCGGCTCGCCCTTCTGGTTGGCGAAGACCGTGACGACCTTGTCCTCACCGGTCTTGGGGTCCCGCTTGGGCAGTCCGCTGTCCTGGTCGAGGACGTACGCCTTGATGGGCAGGAGCGTCTCGATGTCGAGGTCGAAGAAGTCGCCCTCGTCGGTCAGCGCGGGCTTCGCCGGCTCCAGCGGCTTGACCAGGGCCGCGGCGGCGACCTCGCCGAAGTTCTCGATGTCCAGGCACTGGCGCCCGCCGAGGTAGAACAGGCGCTCGCGCAACTGGGCGGGGCACGTGCGGGCGTTGGGGCAGCGGAGGTCGATGTCGCCCTCCTTCATGGCGCGCAGCTCCGTGCCGCACTCGGGGCACTCGGCGGGCATCACGAACTCCCGCTCGCTGCCGTCCCGCAGGTCCACGACCGGGCCGAGGATCTCCGGGATCACGTCGCCCGCCTTGCGGATGACGACGGTGTCGCCGATGAAGACACCCTTCTTCTTCACGATGTCCTGGTTGTGCAGGGTCGCGAACTCGACCTCGGAGCCGGCGACCGTGACGGGCTCCACCTGGGCGTACGGCGTGACGCGGCCCGTGCGTCCCACGCCCACGCGGATGTTGACCAGCTTGGTGTTGACCTCTTCGGGCGGGAACTTCCACGCGATGGCCCAGCGCGGCGCGCGCGCCGTGGAGCCGAGGCGGCCCTGCAACGGGATCTCGTCGAGCTTGACGACGACGCCGTCGATCTCGTGTTCCACGGAGTGACGGTTCTCCCCGAAGTACGCGATGAAGTCGCGCACTCCCTGGAGGTCGTCGACCACCTTGTTGTGCTGCGCGGTGGGCAGGCCCCATTCGTGCAGCAGTTCGTAGGCGTGGCTGAGGCAGTCGATGTCGAAGCCCTCACGGGCGCCGATGCCGTGCACGACCATGTGCAGCGGGCGGGTGGCGGTGACGCGCGGGTCCTTCTGGCGCAGCGAACCCGCCGCCGCGTTGCGCGGGTTGGCGAAGGGCTTGTCGCCCGCCTCCACCAGGCGGGCGTTCAGCTCCTCGAACTTCTCCATCGGGAAGAAGACCTCGCCGCGGACCTCGACGAGGGCGGGGACGCGGTCGCCCTTGAGGCGCTCGGGGATGTCGGTGATCGTGCGCACGTTCGGCGTGATGTCCTCGCCGGTGCGGCCGTCGCCGCGGGTGGCCGCGCGGGTGAGCTTGCCGTCCTCGTACGTGAGGTTGACCGCGAGGCCGTCGACCTTCAGCTCGCACAGGAAGTGGAAGTCCGGCGAGCCGACGTCCTTGGCGACGCGGTCGGCCCAGGCGGCCAGCTCCTCGTCGTCGAACGCGTTGTCCAGGGAGAGCATGCGCTCGCGGTGCTCGACGGCCGTGAACTCCGTCTCGTACGACCCCGCGACCTTCTGGGTCGGCGAGTCCGGCGTCCTGAGCTCGGAGTACTGCTCCTCCAGCGCTTCCAGGGAACGCAGGAGCTTGTCGAACTCGGCGTCGCTGACGACCGGTTGGTCCTTCACGTAGTACCGGAAGCGGTGCTCCTCGATCTGCTCGGCCAGCTGGGCGTGCTGATCCCGTGCCTCGGCGGGCACAGAGCCTTGCTGTTCGACAGCCACCGTTTCGTCCTCCCGTTACGTCATACCCAATTACTCAGGGTTGTCTGCGAGCGATCTCGCCGCCCGGACGCAGTGGGCGAGCACCTCGCGCGCATACGCGGGAGACGCTCCCGCGAGTCCGCACGACGGAGTGACCACGACCGACTCCGCGAGTGATCCCGGATTCAGCCCCAGCCTGCGCCACAGCGACCTGACACCCATGACGCTACCGGCAGGGTCTGACAATCGGCCGTCCACGCCGGGCACGACACCGGCGAAGAGCTTCGTGCCGCCCTCGACGGCCTCACCGATCACCTCGTCGTCACGCTCGGTGAGCAGGGCGAAGTCGAACGAGACCGCGTCGGCGCCGGCGCGGCGCAGCAGCGCGAACGGCACGTCGGGCGCGCACGAATGGACGACGCAGGGCCCGTCCCCGCGCACGGCCAGGACGTCCCGCAGCGTGCTCTCCACGACCTGGCGGTCCACGGCGCGGTGCGTGCGGTACTCGCTGGCCGTCTTGACCTGCCCGCGCAGCACGGCGATGAGCGAGGGCTCGTCGAGCTGCAGGACCACCTGGGCCCCGGGCACCCTGCGGCGCACGTCCGCGAGGTGCGCGCGCAGCCCTTCGGCGAGGGATCCCGCCAGGTCGCGGCAGGCGCCGGGGTCGGAGAGCGCCGCCTCGCCGTTCCTGAGCTCCAGGGCGGCGGCGAGGGTCCAGGGGCCGACGGCCTGGACCTTGAGCGGGCCCTCGTACCCCTGGGTGAACTCCTCCAGGGCGTCGAGGTCCTCGCCGAGCCAGGCCTTCGCGCGCCGGGTGTCGCGGCCCGGACGGTCGCCGACGCGCCAGCCGCTGGGCTCCACGCGCGCGTACAGGTCGACGAGGAGCCCCGCGGTGCGGCCGATCATGTCGGCGCCGGGGCCGCGGGCGGGCAGCTCCGCGAGGTACGGGATGCCCTGCTCCGGCCCCTCGAAGCTGCCCGTGACGGTCTTGGCGGCCTCGCGGGCGTCACCGCCGGGCATGGACCCGACGCCGGTCGCCGGGCCCCAACGGAAGTCGCTCATCGCCCCGGCCGCACCGTCAGGTCGTTGACCTCCGCGTCGCGCGGCAGGTCCAGGGCCATGACGATCGTCGTGGCGACCGACTCGGGGTCGATCCAGCGGGCGGGGTCGTACTCCTTGCCCTCCTGCTGGTGGACCTTGACCTGCATGGCGCTGGCCGTGCGGCCCGGGTAGACGGAGGTGACGCGGACGCCGTTGCCGTGCTCCTCGTGGCGCAGCGCGTCGGCGAGCGCCTTCAGGCCGTGCTTGGAGGCGGCGTACGCGGACCACTCGGGGCTCGCCTTGAGGCCGGCGCCGGAGTTGACGAAGACCACGTGCCCCTGGGCGAGCCGCAGTTGGGGCAGGAAGTGGCGGGTCA
This sequence comes from Streptomyces silaceus, assembly GCF_001419745.1. GTDB lineage: Bacteria > Actinomycetota > Actinomycetes > Streptomycetales > Streptomycetaceae > Streptomyces > Streptomyces silaceus. The sequence continues at coordinate 7,247 of NZ_LIRJ01000067.1, forward strand.
GCTCGGCGGGGGCGATCAGGTTGACGTTGAGCTGGTGACGCCAGGTCTTGGGGGTGAGCTCGCCGACCGGGCCGAGGTCGACGACGCCCGCGATGTGCAGGAGGGAGTCCACGCGCGCGGGCAGCGACTGGTGCCCGAAGGCCCAGGACAGCTTGTCGGGGTCGGAGAGGTCGCCGACGAGGGTGCTCGCGCCGGGGAACTCGGCGGCGAGCTCCTTGGCGCGGCCCGCGTCGCGCGCGTGCAGGACGAGCTCGTCGCCGCGTGCGTGGAGGCGGCGGGCGACGGCCGCGCCGATGCCGGAGCCCGCCCCGGTGATCACATGTGTTGCCATACCCGCCATGCTCGCATCACTGGGTGCCCTGCGATTCCTCCAGGTACGCCAGGGCGCCCACCGGCTCCTCGGCGAAGAAGACGAGGTCGGTCAGGGGGACGGGCAGGAAGCCCTCGTCCTCCATGCGGCGGAACTGCTCCTTGAGGCCGTCGTAGAACCCCTCGGAGTTCAGCAGGACGACCGGCTTGGTGTGCTTGCCGTGCTTCTTCAGCTCCAGGATCTCGGTGGCCTCGTCGAGCGTGCCGGTGCCGCCCACCATGATCACGACGGCGTCGGACTTCTCCAGGAGCAGCGCCTTGCGCTCGGCGAGGTCGCGGGCGATCACCATCTCGTCGGGCGCGGTGACCTGCCTGGCCCTGTCCGCGAGGAAGTCGACGGAGACGCCGACGAGCCGGCCGCCCGCCTCCTGCACGCCGTCGGCCACGACCTTCATCAGACCGCTCTCGGAGCCGCCCCACACCAGGGTGTGGCCGCCCTTGCCGAGCAGTTCGGCGAATTCCCGGGCGGGGCGGGTGTAGCGGTCGTCGAGGTCGGCGGCGGAGAGGAAGACGCAGATGTTCATGCGCCCACGGTACGTTCCGCCTCTGACAGCACTCATCGAGGAGGGCAGCCGTGAGCCAAGGACATCGGATCACCATCGAGCAGGGCACGGACCACGTGCGCGTGGTGCGCGACGGGCAGGTCGTGGCGGAGAGCCGCCGCCCCCTGCTGCTGCGCGAGACGGGCTACCCCGTCCGGCACTACCTGCCTCCGGAGGACGTGCGCACCGATCTGCTGACGCCGTCGGCCACGACGACGTACTGCCCGTTCAAGGGAACGGCCTCCTACTGGTCGCTGCCGGGCGCGGACGACCTGGTGTGGGCGTACCCGGAGCCGAAGCCCGGCGTGGCCGGGATCAAGGACCACTTCTGCTTCTTCGAGGCGGAGGTCCTTGAGGACTAGGTCCTCAGGGCCCAGGTCACCGCACGGCGCACGTCACCGCGGGCACACGTCACCGCGCGGCACACCTCACCGGGACGCCGCGAACGTCTTGCGGTAGGCGTTCGGCGAGACCCCGAGGATCGAACGCACGTGCTGGCGCAGGGAGTTGCCGGTGCCGAACCCCGCCCGGTGGGCCACGACGTCCACCGGCAGGTCGCTCGACTCCAGGAGCTGGCGGGCCAGTTCGATGCGCTGGGCGGTGAGCCAGCGCCCGGGAGGCATGCCGACCTCCTCCTGGAAGCGGCGCGTGAAGGTCCGCAGGCTCATGCGCGCGTGGGCGGCCAACTCGCCCAGCGGAAGCGGCTCCTGGAGCCGTTCCAGCGCCCACGCGCGCGTGGCTGCCGTCGTCGCGAGCGTGGGCTCCGGGACGGGCCGTTCGATGTACTGGGCCTGCCCGCCCTCGCGCCAGGGCGGCACCACGCAGAAGCGGGCGACGTGGTGGGCGACGGCGCTGCCGTGGTCGCGGCGCAGCAGATGCAGACACAGGTCGACGCCCGCGCCGACGCCGGCCGCGGTCAGGATGTCGCCGTCGTCCACGAAGAGGACGTCCTCGTCGACCGCGACCCGGGGGAAGGTCCGCCGGAAGTGGTCGGCCTCCTTCCAGTGCGTGGTCGCCGGGCGCCCGTCCAGCAGCCCCGCGGCGGCCAGGACGTACGAGCCGGTGCACAGGGACACCCAGCGCGTGCCCGGCCGCACCCGGGCGAGGGCGGCGGCGAGGCCGTCGGGCAGGACGCCGTCCAGCGTGCCGCCGCACAGGCGGCTCGTGGGCGGGATCACCACGGTGTCCGCCCGTGCGAGCGCCTCGGGGCCGTGCTCCACCGCCATCTCGAAGCCGGCGTCGGTCCGCACCGGCCGCCCGTCCACCGTGCAGACGACGACGTCGTAGAGCGGACGCCCTTCGGCGTCCTCGGCCGCGCCGAAGACCCGCGGCGCGATGCCCGTCTCGAACACGTACGCGCCGTCCAGCGCGAGGACCGCCACACGGTGCCGGCTGTCTGAGGAGGTCATGGCCGAATCCTGTCACATCATGGCCAAACTGCCAGCACCGTGATCGATCGTCGCGACGCACGCTGGTGCGACCGGCCGCCGGGCGGCGGCCGGTCCGTCCCGAAAGAGGAAGACCATGAAGATGCGTGCCGTCAGCCCCCGTACCTGGGGCGCCCCCGAGGTCCTCGTCCCGGTGGAGGTGGACCGCCCCGAGCCCGGCCTCACCGAGATCCTGGTCCGCGTGCACGCCGCGGGCGTCAACCCGGTCGACTGGAAGACCCGCGCCGAGGGCGCCTTCGGCAGCTGGGGCGACACCCCGATCCTGGGCTACGACGTCTCGGGCGTCGTCGAGGAGGTCGGCCCCGGGGTGACCCTGTTCCGGCCGGGCGACGAGGTGTTCGGCATGCCCCGCTTCCCCGAGCAGGCGGGCGGCTACGCCGAGTTCGTCGCGGCGCCCGCCCGGCGCTTCGTCCACAAGCCGGCCGGCATCGGCCACGTCCAGGCCGCCGCGCTGCCGCTGGCGGCGCTCACGGCCTGGCAGGGGCTGGTCGAGACGGCCGGGCTGCGCGCCGGACAGCGGGTGCTGATCCACGCGGCGGCCGGCGGTGTGGGCCACCTCGCCGTGCAGATCGCCAAGGCGCGGGGCGCGTACGTGATCGGGACCGCACGCCAGGAGAAGCACGCTTTCCTGCGCGGGCTCGGCGCGGACGAAGTCGTCGACTACGCGCGCGTGGACTTCGCCGAGGCGGTGCGCGACGTGGACGTCGTCCTCGACGGGGTCGGCGGCGAGTACGGCGACCGCTCCCTGCCCGTCCTGCGCCGCGGCGGCCACCTGGTGACCCTCCCGGACCCGGGCGGCCTGCCGGACCCCGCGCGGGCCGCGGAGCTCGGCGTGCACGCCGGGTGGACCGTCGTCGAGCCGGACCGCCTCGGCCTGCTGGAGATCGCGCGCCTGGTCGACGAGGGCAGGCTCCGCGCCGAGATCGACACGGTGCTGCCCCTCGCGGACGCCGCGAAGGCCCACGCGTACGGCGAACAGGGCCGCACCCAGGGCAAGATCGTCCTCCGCGTCACGGAGGACTGACCGGACGGTCGACGGAGGCGGCGCGGAAGACCGCGCACCGAACGGACGAAGGCCCGCGCGCCGAACGGGCGAGCGTCCGCGCGGAGCCTAGGCCGCCGCCGTCGCCCGCCGCGTCGTCGCGATCGTCGCCGAGCCGACCACGCGCGTGTCGTCGTAGAGCACGATCGCCTGGCCGGGCGCGACGCCGCGCACCGGCTCGGTGAAGGAGACGTTCAGGGTGCCGTCGACCAGCTCGGCGGTCACCTCCGTCTCACCGCCGTGGGCGCGCAGCTGCGCGGTGTACGTGCCGGGCCCGGTGGGGGCCGCGCCGCACCAGCGGGGCCTGATGGCGGTCAGGCCGGTCACGTCCAGGGCGTCGGCCGGGCCGACCGTCACGGTGTTGTTCACCGGGGAGATGTCCAGGACGTACCGCGGCTTGCCGTCGGGCGCCGGGGTGCCGATCCGCAGCCCCTTGCGCTGGCCGATGGTGTAGCCGTACGCCCCTTCGTGCGTGCCGAGCTTGTTGCCCTCGGCGTCCACGATGTCGCCCTCCGCCTTGCCGAGGCGGGCGGCGAGGAAGCCCTGGGTGTCGCCGTCGGCGATGAAGCAGATGTCGTGGCTGTCGGGCTTCTTGGCGACGGCGAGCCCGCGGCGCTCGGCCTCGGCGCGGATCTCCTCCTTGGTGGTGACCGTGTCGCCCAGGGGGAACATCGCGTGGGCGAGCTGGCGCTCGTCCAGGACCCCGAGGACGTAGCTCTGGTCCTTGGCCATGTCGGAGGCGCGGTGCAGCTCGCGCGAGCCGTCCTCGTGGACGATCACCTTGGCGTAGTGGCCGGTGACGACCGCGTCGAAGCCGAGGGCGAGGGCCTTGTCGAGGAGCGCGGCGAACTTGATCTTCTCGTTGCAGCGCAGGCACGGGTTGGGCGTGCGGCCCGCCTCGTACTCGGCGACGAAGTCCTCGACCACGTCCTCGCGGAAGCGCTCGGCGAGGTCCCACACGTAGAACGGGATGCCGATGACGTCCGCGGCGCGGCGGGCGTCGCGCGAGTCCTCGATGGTGCAACAGCCCCGCGCGCCCGTGCGGAACGACTGCGGGTTCGCCGAGAGCGCGAGGTGCACTCCCGTCACGTCGTGCCCCGCCTCGGCGGCACGGGCGGCGGCGACGGCGGAGTCCACGCCTCCGGACATCGCGGCCAGGACACGGAGGGGGCGCTGGGGGCGCTGCGGGGTCTCGGTCAAAGTCATAGCCCTCACAGGGTACGGGGCGACGGGAACCGTACGCCCGTGAGTAAGCGTTGACGATCACATGGGGGAAGAGACCACCGGGCCCGGCGGTGCGGGCGAGCAGGGCGCGGAGCCGAAGCGCCGTCGTGGCATCGACCGGCGCACGCTGCTGATCGGCGGTACCGCCGCGGCCTTCGGCACCGCCGTGCTGGCCAGGGACGAGCTGGGCCGGCTGTGGTGGCGGATGCCGGGGGTGGTGAAGAAGCGCAAGGAGGGCGAGGTCGACACCCCGGGCGCGCAGTGGATCGCCGCGTCCGACTACAACTGGCGGCGCGCGGACCGCCCCGACGACTACGACATCGACCGCGTGGTCATCCACGTCGTCCAGGGCGGGTACCAGACGGCACTGCGGGTCTTCAAGGACCCCGGGCACGGCGCCGCCGCGCACTACGTGGTCCGCAAGGACGGCCACATCGCGCAGATGATCCGCGAGCTGGACGTGGCGTTCCACGCGGGCAACAAGAGGTACAACGAACGCAGCATCGGCATCGAGCACGAGGGCTTCGTCGACAAGAAGGCGTCGTTCACCGACGCGATGTACGCGGCGTCGGCGCGGCTCACCGCCGGGATCTGCCGCAGGTACGACATCCCGGTGGACCGCGAGCACATCGTCGGGCACGTCGAGGTGCCGGGCACGGACCACACGGACCCGGGCCCGTACTGGGACTGGGACCGCTACCTGCGCCTGGTGCGGGCCGCCCGGGACGCGCCGGAGAAGCCCGCGAAGTCCTCGGAGCCCAAGAAGTAGTCCGCCTGGCCCGGGCCCGTGAGCCCCGCCCGGCTAGCTCAGGCCCGCCGACCGCGCCCGCTCGACCGCGGGGCCGATCGCCGCGGCCACCGCGTCGACGTCCGCCTTCGTCGAGGTGTGGCCGAGGGAGAAGCGCAGGGTGCCGCGGGCCAGGTCGGGGTCGGTGCCGGTGGCGAGCAGGACGTGGCTGGGCTGGGCGACGCCCGCGGTGCAGGCCGAGCCGGTGGAGCACTCGATGCCCTGGGCGTCGAGCAGCAGCAGGAGGGAGTCGCCCTCGCAGCCCGGGAAGGTGAAGTGCGCGTTGGCGGGCAGCCGGCCCTCCGGGGCCGGGTCGCCGCCGAGGATCGCCTCGGGGACCGCGGCGCGGACGGCGGCCACCAGCTCGTCGCGGAGCGCGCCGACCTCGGCGGCGAACCGCTCGCGGTGCGCGGCGGCGTGCTCCCCGGCGACGGCGAACGCCGCGATGGCGGGCACGTCGAGCGTCCCGGAGCGCACATGCCGCTCCTGGCCGCCGCCGTGCAGCACGGGCACGGGGCTGTACTCGCGGCCGAGCAGCAGCGCGCCGATGCCGTAGGGCCCGCCGATCTTGTGGCCGGAGACGGTCATCGCGGCGAGCCCGGAGGCGCCGAAGTCGACGGGGACCTGGCCGTAGGCCTGCACCGCGTCGGCGTGCAGCGGGACGCCGAACTCCTGGGCGACGTCGGCGAGTTCGCGGACCGGCTGGATCGTGCCGATCTCGTTGTTGGCCCACATGACGGTGGCGAGGGCGACGTCGTCGGGGTTCCGCTCCATGGCCTCGCGCAGCGCGTCGGGGTGCACGCGGCCGTACGCGTCGACCGGGAGGTACTCGACGGTGGCGCCCTCGTGCTCGCCGAGCCAGTCGACGGCGTCGAGGACGGCGTGGTGTTCGACGGGGCTGGCGAGGACCCGGGTGCGGGCCGGGTCGGCGTCGCGCCGCGCCCAGTAGAGCCCCTTGACGGCGAGGTTGTCCGCCTCGGTGCCGCCGGAGGTGAAGACGGTCTCGCTGGGGCGCGCGCCGAGCGACTCGGCGAGGTTCTCGCGGGCCTCCTCGACGGTGCGTCGCGCACGGCGTCCCGCCGCGTGCAGCGAGGAGGCGTTGCCGGTGACGGCGATCTGCGCGGTCATCGCCGCGATCGCCTCCGGGAGCATCGGAGTGGTCGCTGCGTGGTCGAGGTAGGCCATGGTGGGCACGATTCTACGAGCCGTGCGGTGCCGGACGCCCCGGCGGTATCAGCCTGCGAGACCCCAGGACACGGTGTTGTCCGCCGAGACGAGCACGGCGAGCACGACGAGGTCGGCCACGCCGAGCCCGAGGCCGAGCAGCGCGCGGCCCTTGCGGGCGGTGCCGCGCCACAGGGCGAGGCCCGCGAGGACGATCGCGACGGGCCCGAGGAAGAGGTTGAGGACGAGCAGTCCGAGCAGGCCGAGGACGAACGAGGCGACGGCCATGCCGTCGGCGTCCCGCCGCGCTGCGGGCCTGGTGGCGGTGAGTTCCATGGTGCGACTCCTGGCAGGTGGAGGTGTCGTACGGGTGGATCGGGGCGGCGCCGGATCGGATCGGCGCCGGGGCGTACCGGCGGGTCCGCGCCGGGGCGTACCGGCGGGTCCGCGCCGGGGCGTGCCGCGGGTCGCGCCGGAGGGTCAGCGCTGGTGCGCGCGGCGCTCGCGGACGGCGAAGACCACGAGCCAGACGCCGATGACGGCGGCGGCGACGGCGGTGACGGGCAGCGGGGCGTGGGCCACGGTGCCCATCGCGACGCCGAGCAGGAGGAGGGCGGCGACGAGGAAAAGCATGGGACCCCTCTCGGTTGCGGTGACCTCTCGGTTCGGTGAACGCTTGTGGTAACAACTGTTCACTGACTGGAGAGTCTACTCCCCTTCCCCGCTTCCCAATCCCAGAGAACAGTTGTTAACTGCATGGCATGAGTCACACGCTCGGCGTCCGGCAGGCCCAGAAGCAGAAGACCCGGCAGGCCCTCCTCGACGCGGCCCTCGGGCTGCTGGAGGAGCAGAGCCTCAGCAGCCTGGGCCTGCGCGAGGTCACCCGTGCCGTGGGCGTCGCCCCCACCGCCTTCTACCGGCACTTCCGCGACACCGCCGACCTGGGCGTGACGCTGGTCGAGGAGGCGCTCGGCAGCCTGCACACGACGCTCGCCGCCCTGCTCACGACGGTCGGCGACGGCGAGGAACGCGTCGCGGCCGCCGTCGGGCTGATCGCCGCCTACGTCCGCGAGCACCCCGCGCACGTCCGCTTCATCGCCCGCGAGCGGCACGGCGGCGTCAAGGCGGTGCGCGCCGCGATCGGCGACCAGCTCGCCCTGTTCGCCGAGGAGGTGCGGGACCAGTTCGCCAGGGAGCCCGAGGCGAAGGGCTGGAGCGACGACGACCTGCTGATGCTCGCCGGGATGTACGTCGACCACATGGTGATGACGGCCTCGACGCTCCTGGAGGCGGAGACGCCCGAGGCCCAGCGGGCCGTGGCCGACACCGCGCGCCGGCAGCTGCGCCTGGTGAGCCTCGGGCGCCTGCACTGGCTCGACGGACAGGAGAGCGAGGACAGCCAGGGCCGCCCACGAGGCGCCCAGAGCCCCGAGGGGCCTCCGGCCCCCGTTGAGTCCTCGACTCTCCCGTAAGGGGCAACTAGCATCTACGGTCATGACGACCACCCGTGACACGACGAACGCCCGGGACGCCTGGACCCTCGACCGGACCTTCACCGGTTCGGCCGGGGCGATCCGCTGGGCCGCGCTCGGCCCCGACGACGCCCCGCCCGTCGTCCTGGTCCACGGCACGCCCTTCTCGTCGTACGTATGGCGGGGCGTCGCCCGCGCCCTCGCGCGCGAACACCGCGTGTACGTCTGGGACCTGGCCGGTTACGGCGCATCCGAGATGCGGGCGGGACAGGACGTGTCGCTGGCCGCGCAGGGCCGCGTGCTCACCGAACTGCTCGACCACTGGGGCCTGGACCGGCCCGCCGTCGTCGCCCACGACTTCGGGGGCTGCGTCGCGCTGCGCGCCCGTCTGCTGCACGGCGCGGCCTACGAACGCCTCGCGCTCGTCGACCCGGTGGCCCTCGCCCCTTGGGGCTCCCCCACCTACCGGCTGCTCGGCGCCCACGCCGAGGTGTTCGGACAGCTGCCGCCCGAGCTGCACCGGGCCCTCGTGCGGGAGTACGTCTCCTCGGCCAGCCACCGGGGCCTGCACCCCGCCGTCCTCGACCGGCTCGTGGCGCCCTGGTGCACCGACGAGGGCAGGCCCGCCTTCTACCGGCAGATCGGGCAGAACGACCAGCGCTTCACCGACGAGATCCAGGACCGGTACGGGGAGCTGGACCTGCCCGTCCTGGTCTGCTGGGGCACCGACGACACCTGGATCCCGGTGGCGCGCGGCCAGGAGCTGGCCAAGGCGATCCCCGGTGCCGAGCTGCGCCTGATCGAGGGCGCCGGACACCTCGTACAGGAGGACGCGCCCGCCGAACTCACCGGCGAGCTCAGCCGTTTCCTGCGCCGGGACCCGCTCCGTACAGCTCGGTGACCGCGGCGGCGGCGCGCGCCAGCTCCGCGCGGACCTCGGGCGGCGAGAGCACCTCCAGGTCGCCGCCGAAGGGAAGCAGCGAGCGGGCCTCGCCGATGACCCCGAAGCCCAGGCTCACGGTGAGCCACTCGCTCGCGCCGTCGTCCTCGGGCGGCCCGCCGAGCCGGTGCCCGTGGAGCCGCAGGAACAGCTCGTAGCGGCGGCGCGCCACGCGCGCCGTCACCTCGACGCCGACCGGCCGCTCCTCGACCTGGCGCTTCAGCACGCCCCAGACGTCGGCGAGTTCGACTCCTTCTCGCCGCCTGACGGGCGCCTCCGTCACGGTCGCCGACCGCACCCGGTCGGCGCGGAAGAGCCGTGGGGCGCCGCGCCGGTCCGCGACCAGGTACCAGACGCCGGCCTTGGCGACGAGGCCATAGGGGTCCACGGTGCAGGTGCTCGGCCCGGCGTCCCCGCTGTGCCGGTAGCGCAGGCGCAGGCGGCGGTCGGCGAAGACGGCGTCCCGCAGGACGTCGAAGTCGACGATGGCCGCGGCGGCCGGGTCCGGCCCGCGGGCCCCCGGCATCCAGCGCGCCGAGTCGACGAGGACGCGGCGGCTCATCAACTCGGCGGCGGGGCGGTGGGGTTCGGGCAGCGCCGCCATGACCTTGCGCAGCGCGGAGCCGAGCGCGTCGTCCAGGCCGAGCGCGGCGTGCGCGCCCTGCGCGGCGAGGATGAACAGGGCCCGCGACTCGTCCGCGGTCAGCCCGGTCACATCGGTGCGGAACCCGGCGAGCAGTTCGATGCCGCCGTGCCGGCCGCGCTCGGCGTAGACCGGGACGCCGGAGGCGGACAGGGCCTCGATGTCCCGGTAGATCGTGCGGACCGAGACCTCGAGGCGCTCGGCGAGCTCGTGCGCGGGGACCCGCCCGCGGGTCTGGAGCAGCAGCAGGATCGAGAGCAGCCGGTCGGATTTCACCCGCTCAGGATTCCACCCGCCCGGCACCGCCCACGGAATGCCCTACGGAACATCCGCCACCGACTGCCCTGCGGAACGCCCCGCGGACCCGCGCCGCACGGCGCTTGGAGCGTCAGCTCAGCCGCGCCCGCGCCAGCTGCCGCGACTGCGCCACCAGCCGGTCCTCGCTGTCCCAGACCTCCGCGTCCTCCTCCAGGAAGCCGCCCGCGAGGTTGCGCGTGGTGATCGAGACGCGGAGCGGGCCCGGGGCCGGGCGGTGGCGGACGTGGACCGTCAGCTCCACGGTCGGGACCCAGCCGCTCAGGCCCATCTCGAAGGCGGTCGGCGGCAGCGCGTCGACGGCGAGGAGCAGCGAGAGCGGGTCCGCGTCGCGGCCGTCCGCGAGGCCGAACCAGGCCCGCATCTCCCCCTTGCCGGACGGCTGCCCGAGCGCCCAGCCGAGGGTGGCGGGGTCGAGCTTGAGGAAGAGGCGGTCGGCGATGGCCGAACTGCCGGGCACGGGCCGGTGGTCGGGGGCGTCCTGCGCGCCGAAGCACTGGTCGAGCGGCGGGATGACGGGCGGCACGGCCGTGGTGCGCACGTCGTCGGGGAGCGCGTCGAGGTCCCCGTACGAGGCGACCACGCGGATCCGCTCGACCTCGTGGCCGTCCTCGTCGTACTGGAAGAGCGAGGCCTGCCCGGTGGACAGGGACCGTCCGGCGCGCACCAGCTCGGTGCGGATCACGGCGGGGCCGGGGTTCGACGCGGTGAGGTAGTGCGCGGAGACGGTGAACGGGTCGGCGTGCGGCAGGGCGTCGGCGAGCGCGCGGCCGAGGACGGCGAGGAGGTAGCCGCCGTTGACGGCGCTGATGATCGTCCACCCGGCCGAGAGCTCGGTGTCGTAGACGCCGGGCTCCCGCCGGATCACCGCGGTGTCGCGGTCGAACTCGCTGTCGCCGATGCGGGCGGGTATCGATGCGGTTATCGATGCTTGCGATGCTGCCGTTGCCATGCCAGCAACGTACAACAGGAAACTACTGAGCGGTAGCTTTTTCTGTCGCCCCGGCCCTCCACGGCCTCTACGGCGTCTCCTCCACCTCGGCCTCCACCGCCGTCGACCGCCGGTTCCAGGCCCGCGGCGCGCGCCAGTGGTAGCGCATCGCGAGCAGCCGCAGTACGAAGGCCGTCACGATGGCGAGCCCGATGGTGAACCCCGTCAGCTGCTCGTAGTGGATGCACAGGGCGACCATCGTGGCGCCCACGATGGCGGGCACCGCGTACAGGTCGCGGTCCCAGCGGACCAGCGAGGGCACCTCGTTGGCGACGATGTCGCGCAGCACACCGCCGCCGACCGCCGTGGCGAGGCCGAGGGCCACCGACTGCGTGAGGCCGAGGCCGTAGTCGTACGCCTTGGTCGTGCCCGTGACGCAGAACAGGCCGAGGCCCGCCGCGTCGAAGACGTTCACCGCGAGCTGGGTGCGCTCCACCTCCGGGTGCAGGAAGAAGACCAGGAGGGCCGCGAACAGCGGGGTGACGAAGTAGCCGAGGTCCGTGAAGGCGGCCGGCGGGACCGCCCCGATGACCAGGTCGCGGAAGAGTCCCCCGCCCAGCGCGGTCACCTCGGCGAGGACGGCGATGCCGAAGACGTCGAAGTTCTTGCGCACGGCGAGCAGCGCGCCGGAGATCGCGAAGACGAAGATGCCCACGATGTCGAGCGCGTGCTGGACGGAGGGCGTGAACAGATCCTGGAGCACGGCGCCATTCTTACCCGCGCGCGCCCCGGGCCCGGCGCTGCTCCCACCCCGACTTGGGACTTTTCCGTATCGAGCCCCCGTATAGCAGGGCTCTGCCACGGGAAAGTCCCAAGAAGGACTTCAATGAGAAAGTCGAAGGAAGGGATGTCACCGGCTTCGGAAGGGGTGCACCACATGAGGTTCGTGCTGGAGGTCGACATGGGCGAGGACGCGTTCGCGGGGAAGGCGGCCGACGAGCTGGGCCGGATCCTGCGCTACTGGGGCGGGAACCTGCGGCACTACGCGCTGGAGCCGGGCGACGGCGAGGCCGTGTACGACTCCGGGTTCCGCGAGGTCGGCGGCTGGCGGATCACGGCCGGGGCCCAGGGCGCTGCGGAAGCGCCGGCTTCCCCTTCGTGAACAGCCAGGTGTCGAAGAGCGCGTCGAGCCGCTCGCCGGAGACCTTCTCGGCGAGCCGCACGAAGTCGGCGGTGCTCACGTTGCCGTAGCGGTTCTGCTTCACCCAGGCCCGCAGGAGCGTGAAGAAGTCCTTGTCGCCGATGCGTTCGCGCAGCACCTGGAGCGTCATCGCGCCGCGCTGGTAGACGGCGGAGGAGAACATCGTGTCCCGCTGCGGGTCACCGACGACGATCTGCCAGAACGGGGAGTCGGCGGGCCGCGCCTGGTACGCGGCGAGGAAGGAGTCGTGCGCCGAGGCACGCCCCTTCTGCTCGTTCCAGAGCCAGGGCGCGTACGTCGCGAAGCCCTCGTTGAGCCAGATGTCGCTCCAGTCGTCGACCGTGACGGAGTCGCCGAACCACTGGTGGGCCAGCTCGTGGACGATCGTGTTCTCGGAGCGCACGGCCGAGTAGATGGGCTTGGTCTGGGTCTCCAGGGAGTAGCCGGCCTGCGGGAAGTCGTCGACGATCGCGCCGGTCTCCTCGAAGGGGTAGGGCCCGAAGACCTTCGACCAGTGGTCGGTGACCTCGGCCGTCACGTCGTACACGTCGACGTCGCCCTGCGGCACCTTGGGGTCGATCGCGACGTAGAGGGGCGTGCCGGCCGGGGTCTTCCCGGTCCGCACGTCGAACTTCCCGATCGTTGCGGTCGCGAGGTACGTCGCCATCGGCTTGGACACCCGCCAGTGGGCGACGGTCTGCCCGCCCTTGTCGTACGTCCCCACGAGGCGGCCGTTGGAGACGGAGGTCAGCCCCTTGGGCGCCTTGACGCGGATGTCGAAGGCCGCCTTGTCGGAGGGGTGGTCGCTGGCGGGGAACCAGGTGGAGGCGGCGTTGGGCTCGCAGGCGACGAAGACGCCGTCCTCGGTCTTCATCCAGCCGTACTCGGAGCCGAAGACGATGGGGCCGCCGAGGGGTTCGGGCACGCCGCCGTAGTCGACGCTCACCTCGAAGGTCTTGTTCCTGCCCAGGGCGTGGCGCGGGGTGATGCGCAGTTCGTCGCCCTCGCGCGTGAAGGCGGCGCGTCTGCCGTTCACCTCGACGCGGGTGACCGTCAGCTTCTGCAGGTCCAGGTCGAAGGACGACAGGTCCTGGGTGGCGCGCGCGGTGACGGTGGCGCGGCCGTCGAGCCGGTCGGTGTCCGGGTCGTAGGCGAGGTCGAGGGCGTAGTGGCGCACGTCGAAGCCGCCGTTGCCGAGCTGCGGGAAGTAGGGGTCGCCGACGCCGTCGGAGCCGGGGGTCGGGGCGGGTGCGGCGGCGATCAGACAGAACGAGGCGGCCGCGAGGGTGAGTGCCGCCAGACGTGCCGAACGGGAGAGTGCCATGAGTCTTCCCTTCGAACGCGTTCCGATGGGGTGTGTCCGCAGGGACGGACACGCAGACTCTGCACTCTCCCGCTAGGGCATGTACATGACCCGGGGCGCGTACTTTGCCCGGGTCAACTTGCCTTATGCCTCAGTCGACTTCTGACCCTTTTCCTTCGAGACCGCGGGCTCGGCGTCCTCGGAGGCCGCGGGCTCGGCGGCCTGTGCCTCCGCCTCCGCCTCCTCCGCGGCGGCCGTCTCGTCCGCCTTGGTCGCCACCGACACCACCTCGATGGCCTCCTTGGCCACCGAGAGCAGCTTGGTGTCCTCGGGCGCCTGGTCCTCGGCGTTCTCCGGGTGGTGGCAGGCCACCTGGTGCCCCGTGGCGAGCGCGAGGAGCGGCGGCTCCTTCGTCTTGCAGATCTCCGTCGCCTTCCAGCACCGCGTGTGGAAGCGGCAGCCGGTGGGCGGGTCGATCGGCGAGGGCACGTCGCCGCGCAGCAGGATGCGCTCGCTCTTGGCGCCGCGCCGCTTGGGGTCGGGCACCGGCACCGCGGAGAGCAGCGCCTTGGTGTACGGGTGCATCGGCGTCGCGTAGAGGTCCTTGCGGTCCGCCAGCTCCACGATCTTGCCCAGGTACATCACCGCGATGCGGTCCGAGACGTGCCGGATGACCGACAGGTCGTGCGCGATGATCACGTACGTGAGACCGAGCTCTTCCTGGAGGTCGTCCAGGAGGTTGACCACCTGGGCCTGGATGGAGACGTCCAGGGCCGAGACCGGCTCGTCCGCCACGACCAGCTTGGGCCGCAGGGCGAGCGCTCGCGCGATGCCGATGCGCTGGCGCTGGCCGCCGGAGAACTCGTGCGGATAGCGGTTGTAGTGCTCGGGGTTGAGCCCGACGCGCTCCAGCATCTCCTGCACGGTCTTCTTGACGCCGCCCTCGGGCTTGACGCCCTGCAGCTTGAAGGGCGCGCCGACGATCGCGCCGATGGTGTGGCGCGGGTTCAGTGAGGAGTACGGGTCCTGGAAGATCATCTGCACGTCGCGGCGCAGCGGACGCATCCCGGCCGTGTTCAGGTGCGTGATGTCCGTGCCCTCGAACTCGACGCGGCCACCGGTGGGTTCGAGCAGCCGCGTGATCAGCCGGCCCATCGTCGACTTGCCGCAGCCGGACTCGCCGACCACGCCGAGCGTCTCGCCGGGGCGCACGTCGAAGCTCAGCCCGTCGACCGCCTGCACCGCCGCCACCTGGCGCTGGAGCAGCCCCTTCTTGATGGGGAAGTGCTTCACCAGGCCGTCGACCTTGAGCAGCGGCTCGGTGGAGCCCTTCGTCTGCGCCGGGATCGTCATCTCCTGGCCCTTCACGTCATCGTTCACAGCTTCGGCGCAATCTCTTCGGTCCAGATCCGGGTGCGCTCCTCCTGCGACATGTGGCAGGCGGAGAAGTGACCGGAGGCCACCTCACGCAGTTCGGGGCGCTCGCGACGGGTGATCTGATCCTTGGGGATGTCCGCGTAGGGGCAGCGCGGGTTGAAGGCGCAGCCGCTCGGCAGGTTGATCAGGCTGGGCGGGGAGCCCTTGACCGGGATGAGCCGGTCGGTCTCCTCGCGGTCGATGCGCGGCATCGAGCCCAGCAGGCCCCAGGTGTAGGGGTGCTGGGGCTCGTAGAAGACCTTCTCGGCGGTGCCGCGCTCGACGCACCGGCCGCCGTACATGACCAGGAGCTCGTCCGCCATCTCGGCGACCACGCCCAGGTCGTGCGTGATCATGATGACGGCGGAGCCGAACTCCTTCTGCAGGTCCCGGATGAGGTCGAGGATCTGCGCCTGGACGGTCACGTCGAGGGCGGTGGTCGGCTCGTCCGCGATGAGCAGCTCGGGGTTGTTGACCAGCGCCATCGCGATCATCGCGCGCTGGCGCATGCCGCCGGAGAACTCGTGCGGGTAGCTGTCGACGCGCTTGTCCGGCTGGGGGATCCCGACCCGGTCGAGCATCTCGATGGCGCGCTTGCGCGCGGTCTTCTTGTCGACGTCGTTGTGGACCCGGTAGGCCTCGATGATCTGCTTGCCGATGGAGTAGTACGGGTGCAGCGCGGAGAGCGGGTCCTGGAAGATCATCGCCATCTCGCGGCCGCGCAGCTTGCGGACCTCGTCCGGGTCGCCGCCGAGCAGCTCCTTGCCGTCGAGCCAGATCTCGCCGGAGATCTTCGCCCGCCGGGCACCGTACTGGCCTGCGGTGTGCAGGCCGAGGATGCCCAGCGAGGTGACGGACTTGCCGGAGCCGGACTCGCCCACGATGCCGAGGGTCTTGCCCTTCTCCAGCTGGAAGCTGAGGCCGTCGACGGACTTGACCAGGCCGTCGTCGGTCGGGAAGTGCACCTTGAGGTCGCGCACCTCGAGGAAGGCGGAGGGAGCGGAGGACCCGGCGACGGGCTCGCCCACCGCGGCCCCGCTCTTGGACAGTTCGGTCATCCCAGCCTCACTCGCGGGTCGATGACGGCGTACAGAAGGTCGACGACGAGGTTGGCGACGGCGATCGCGAGCGCCGCACACAGGGTGACGCCGAGAATGACGGGCAGGTCCTTGCTGCTGATGGCCTTGACCGCCTCGAGGCCGAGCCCCGGAAGGTTGAACGTGGACTCGGTGAGCACCGCGCCGCCCATCAGGACGCCGAGGTCGAGTCCGAAGACGGTGAGGATCGGCGTCATCGCGGAGCGCAGCGCGTGCTTGCGGATGACGACGCCCTCGCCGAGGCCCTTGGCGCGCGCGGTGCGGATGTAGTCCTCGCCGAGGACCTCCAGCATCGTGGCGCGGGTCAGCCGGGCGTACATGGCGGCGTTGAGGAACGCCAGGACGATCCACGGCAGGATCAGCGTCTCGAACCAGACGTTGATCGGATCCTCGGTACTGAGGCTGTCGGCGATCTTCACCCAGCCGAGGCTGTGCACGAAGATGCCCATCGCGATCATGCCGGTGAAGAAGACGGGCAGCGAGACACCGGCGAGCGCGGTGGTCATGGCGGCGCGGTCCCAGATGGTGCCCCGGCGCAGCGCGGAGATCACGCCGGTGATGACACCGCCGGCGAGCCACAGCACACAGGCGCCCGCGGCGAGCGCGGCGGTGACGGGCAGGGCGTCCTTGAGGGTCTCCCAGACCGGCGCCTCGGTACGGAACGAGTAGCCGAAGCAGGGGGCCGGGCAGTGGGTGACGTCGGTGCCGTTGACGTAGTCACGGCCCATCGGGATGCCCTTGATGAAGTCCCAGAACTGGACGAGCAGCGGGTCGTTCAGTCCCAGCTTGACGCGGATGCCCTCGAGCTGCTCGGCACCCGATGCCTTGCCGGCGAAGAGGACGGCGATGTCCTGTCCCGCCCACTTGGGCAGCATGAAGAAGATGGTGAAGGTCGCGAGCAGTACGACCAGCACCATGATGATGACGGCGATCAGGCGCCGGATGAGATAAGCAAGCACTGTGCGCGGCCCGGCGGTGACCGGGACCCCCTTGTGAGGGGTCCCGGCCATCGCCCGGGGCCATCACCTGCCCTTCGGACTGGCGGGATTCGGCGGCGGTGTGACGGTCAACTACGGGTCGGGCGTGGGTCGGTTACTTGACGACGCCGAGCGAGACGTAGTCGTACCGGCCGTTGTAGGCGTCGGACATGTAGGCGTTGGTCAGCCGCGATCCGCGCCAGGTGATGTTCTTCTCGTAGAGGAAGGGCATCCAGTCGGCCTGGTCGAGGATCCGCTTGTCGAGCTCCTTGTAGATCTCGCCGGCCTTCGTCGCGTCGGTCTCGGCGATCGCCTTGTCGAACAGGGCGTCGATCTTCTTGTCCTTGATCTGCGACTCGTTGTAGTTGCCGTTGTCGATCAGGTAGCGGCTGTCGAACAGCGGCTGCGCGTAGCCCTGGCCGGACGGGAAGTCCGGGCCCCAGCCGCTCATCTGCATGCTGTAGCCGCGCTTCTTCACGACGGACGGCGAACCGGTGATGCTGGCGGAGTCGGCGCCGTCGAGGGACTCGACGCTGACGTCGATGCCGACCTTCTCGAGCTGGGCCTGGAGCGCCTCGGCGGCGTCGACCTCACCCGGGTTGTTGTTGCGCGCGGTCAGCTTGGCCTTGAAGCCGCCCGGCTTGCCGCACTGCTTGAGCTCGTCCTTGGCCTTGGCCACGTCCGGCTTGCCCTTGCGCTTCAGGACGCCGTACGGGTCGTAGTCGCTGTGCCCCGGGATCGCCACCGGGAAGGTGGAGTTGGCGATGTCACCGGCCGCGACCGCGCCACCGCGGGTCTGCTGGAGGCTCGCGAAGTCGGTGCCGTAGAAGACGGCCTTGCGGCAGTGCACGTTGTTGAACGGCTCGGCCGTGTGGATCAGCGCGACGTAGCGCACGAAGGACGTGTGCATGTTGTCGACGTTGGCCTTGTGGTCCGAGACGGCGGTGACGCGACCGGACTGGGTCATGCCCGTGCCGTTGAGGTCGACGTCGTAGTCGCCCTCCATCAGCTTCTTGTCGTTCTCCTCCAGGTTGGCGGAGATCGTCACGTCGATCTTGTCGGGCAGCGCCGCGCGGATCGGGTCCGAGGACTTCTTCCAGGCGGTGTTGCGGACCAGCACGATCTTCTTGCCGGACTTGTACGACTCGAACTTGTACGGGCCAGCGGAGAAGGGCCGCGCGGTGTACTTCGCCTTGGTGTCCTTGGACTCCTTCACCGGGGAGCCGGACGGCATGGCGAGGAACTGCTCGAAGTCACCGTTGCGCTTGGGCAGCTTGAAGATGATGGTCTGGTCGTCGGGCGTCTCGATGGCGTCCAGGCCGCCCTTGTCCTTGTACGGACCCTTGTACTTCTTGTCGGGGTCAAGGGCCTGGCGGATGTAGCCCGGACCACCGGTGATGGTGTCCGTCGCCCAGGAGCGCTCGATGCCGTACTTGACGTCCTTGGAGGTCAGCTTGGAGCCGTCCTCCCAGGTGACGCCGTCACGCAGCTTGTACGTGTAGGTCTTGCCGTCGTCCGAGATCTTCGCCGTGGAGGTGGCGAGGTCGGGCACCAGCTTGGTGCCCTCCTTGCCCGGCTTCGGGTTGTAGGAGACCAGCTGGCGCGTGTAGAAGCGCATGAAGTCCCACGACATGCCGTAGTAGGCACGCTGGGGGTCCGCCGAGTCGAGGTCCTGCTTGCCGACCATCTTGAGCGTCCCCCCCTTCTTCGTGGACGGGTTCGCGACCTTGTTGAGCGCGGCGTTGTAGCCGGCACCCTTCGAGTCGCCGCCATCACCGTCACCGCCGCCGCACGCCGTGGTGGTCACCAGCGCCGCGACGACGAGGGCCGCACCAGCGGTGAGCCGTCGTTTCGAGGAAACTGTGGGCATTTTCTCGTAACCTCCGAGATTCGCGGTCCCTGGCCTTGAGCTGCCGGAGAACCATGGGTAGAGCCACCTGACATGCGGCAGGGGCAAGCCGGTTGGGGTTCTAGCGCGTCCCCTTCGGGTCGAGCGCGTCACGCAGCCCGTCGCCGAAGAGGTTGAAGGCCAGGACGGTGATGAAGATCGTCACGCCGGGGAAGACCATGAACATCGGGTCGTGCTCGTACGTCTCGAGCGCGTCGCGCAGCATGCCGCCCCAGGACGCCGTCGGCGGCTTCACGCCGGCGCCGAGGAAGCTCAGGGCCGCTTCCGTGAGGATGTTGGTCGGGATCATCAGCGTCGCGTAGACGGTGATCGGGGCGACCAGGTTGGGCAGCAGCTCGCGGAAGAGGATGTGGCGCCGGCCGCCGCCGAGGCTGCGGGCCGCCTCCACGTACTCGCGTTCGCGCAGCGAGAGCGTCTGGCCTCTGACGATGCGGCCGACGTAGGGCCAGCCGAAGAAGCCGATGACCATCACGAGGATCGCGACGCGCACGCTGCTGCCGGTCAGGCCCAGCAGGTCGTCGGGGAGCACCGAGACCAGCGAGATGATGAAGAGCAGCTGCGGGAAGGAGAGCAGCACGTCCATCACGCGGCTGATCAGCGCGTCGACCCAGCCGCCGAAGTAGCCGGCGATGATCCCGAAGAGGGTGCCGAGCGCGACGGCGACGATGGCCGCGAGGAAGGCGACGAGGAGCGAGATCCGCGCGCCGTAGACGATGCGGCTGAAGACGTCGCGGCCCTTGTTGGGCTCCACCCCGAAGAGGAAGTCGCTGCTCATGCCGCCGAGCGCGCCCTTGGGCAGGTTGGTCAGCTCGTCCAGCTCGTCCTGGTGGAAGTCGTTGGGCGGATGCCCCAACAGGCTCACGATCAGGGGTGCGAAGACCGCGACGAGGACCAGGAAGAGCACCGTGAAGCCGCCGAAGAGCGCGACCTTGTCCCGCTTGAGGCGGTTCCAGGCGATCTGCTTGAGGGACCGACCCTCGACCTTCTTCACCCCTGCATCAACTGCGGGAGCGACGTCCTCGGTCGGGTCCACATCCGCAGGTGTGTCATGCAATGGTGCCGTCATCGTGGCAGGGACCCCTCTCAACCGGTGGTGACCGGCCCGCACTTGCCGCTGTAGCGACGTGATCAGTCCGTCGTACACAGGGGCGAAGGCCCCTTGGAGCGGGAGTCTTCATCCACGTCGCGATCTGTTACCAGCCTTGACGGGGAAAGGATGCGCAACCGTGATGCTGATCGGGGTGTTCCGTTATCCGGACGCGTGTGAACGAGGGGCGAACACGGGGCAGTTGGGGCGCAAGGAGTCACCGGACCCCATAGGGCCCCACCCACATCACAACGGACATCACGTCCATCGGCGCTGCTCAGTACCGTGCGGAGCGACGCTGTCGATCACTTTTGGTCAGCGCCGCGCGAGTTGGCCGTAACCCGTCCGTCGGTCACGGCCAGTATGTGGTCAGTACGGCATGCGGTCGGCGCCGCGCGCGGTCAGTACTGCGCGGGGTAGCCGTAGCCGCCGGCCGGGGCGGGGGCCGCCTGGGCCTCGCGGTCGTAGAACGGCCGGGTGTTGGCGCGCAGCCACAGCGCGACCGGGTCGTAGTCGTCGGACATGGCGACGGTCGAGACGGGCAGCCCGTCCGGGACGGCGGCGATGGACTGCTGCATCATCGTGCGCACCGCGTCGACCGACGGCGGGGACGTGTCGTACACGTCGAGGCCGATGGCCAGGTAGGGCGCCCCGAGCGCGGGCTGCACCCAGGCCCTGCGCAGCGAGCGGACCGCGGGCGTGCGGTGCGCGTTCTGCGCCAGCATGGCGTAGAACTGCGGGATCTCGATGCTCGGTTCGGAGAGCCTGAGCGGCCCCGCGGGCAGCGCGTCGAGGCCCATGGCGATGCGCCGCAGGTCCAGCCAGGGGATGCCGACGCCGCCGCCCGGCGCGTGCGGGTTGAGCCAGAGGCCGTAGAGGTCGGGGTAGAGGGCGCGGGCGACGTCGACGCCGCGCACCACCTCGTGGCTGCGGTTCCAGCCGCTGGCGGAGAGCTCCTGGGCGGAGGTCACACAGGGGGCGTAGCCGAGGCCGTCGACCTCCATGTTCCCGTACTGCGCGTCGGGGGATCCGGCCCGGCCGTGCCAGAGCAGCATCCACACCTGGTCGGCGGCGAGCGCGCGCAGCAGTGCCTCGTACGCGTCGTAACGCCCCGGCGTCACCTGGCGCAGCATCTGCTCGATCCGCCCGGCCGCGGCCGTGCCCGACGCACTCACCCGTAACCGCCCCTTCGCTTCGAACCCCAGAACCCGAGAACCCGGCCGCCCGGCACGGCATGCGCCCGGCCGGGTCATGGAACCAGCTTAAGCGGCGATCCCCGCGCGGACTTGACGTACGCCGCCCCGGAACCCACGGGCCGTGTCCCCGGGGCCGTGCGGGCGCGCCGCGCTCAGGCCCCGCGCTGGTAGAACGGCCGCACCCGCGCGCGCAGCCAGTCGCCCACCGGGTCCTGCGCCACGTCGAGCAGCACGAGGTTCACCGGCCACGGGGAAGGGACCTGGCCGAGGGCGCGGCCGAGGGCCTCCATGGGCAGGTCGCGGGCGTTGCCCTCCCAGGTGGACAGCTCGACGCCGACGAAGAGGGTCGGGTCGTCGGTCTCGACGCTCGCCAGGCACCGGCGCGCGGTGAGCACGACGCCCGTCGCCTCGAACTCGCGCCCGGCGGCGGCCAGCAGGTCGACCGGGTCCTCCTGCCAGTCCGGCTCGAACAGACGTACGCGACCGCCGGTGGCGGGCCCGTCGAGTTCGGTGCGGCCCGCCCGGCAGAGCTCGGCGACGGCGGCCGGCGGCAGCGGGACGCCGACGGTGCCGTCCGGGTTCAGCGCGATGCCCAGCTGCGGGGGCAGGCCGCGGGCGAACTCGACGGCGGGCGCCACGGTGCACCCCATGCGGTCCGCCGCCTCGCCGAGCGCCTGGCGGAACTGCTGCTCGGAGCTGAAGACGGGGACGTAGGCCTGGCCCTCGATCTCCAGGGTGGGCAGGTCGAGGGTGCCGCTGTCGGGGCCGCCGCCGTTCGGCAGCGGGATCCACAGCTGGCTGCGGCCGAGGACCTCCACGATCCGGGCGCCCGCCGACTCGGGGCCGCCGAGGGAGGCCGCGAGGACCTCCTCTAGTTCGTTGCCCGGCCATCCGCCGTACGGATGGGCGTGTGCCTGCGCCGGAAAGTCCATCTGTCCAACCCCTGATCGCGACCGCTCTGCCTGCGGCTCGAACCCTAACGCCGGGCGGCGCGGGACCGGACACCGAAGGCCCGCCTCGGACCGGGCGCGCGGGCCCGCCGGAGGCCCGCTACTGGTCGAACGCGATGCCCCGCAGCACGCGCGCCGCCGCGCGGTCCAGGAGCAGCACCGAGCCGCAGCCGCGCGGCAGGTCGCCGCGCTCGGTGGCGGCGACCAGCCGGCCGACCGTTCTGCGGTGGCGGGCGAAGGCGTACCGCGAGACGCCCCGGCCGCGCTCGCGCTGGCCCCGCAGCGCCGTGTCCGGCGGGACGTCGAGCAGGAGCAGATGCAGCGTCGTGCCGCGCCGCGCGGCCTCGCGGGCGAGCCAGCGCCGCACCCACGCCTGGGTGCCGCAGTCGTGCACGACGACGCTCTGGCCCGAGCGCAGGACCCGGCGCAGGCCCGCGTAGTGCGCGAGGCGGACCAGGGGGCGGTAGACCGCGTACGGGAGCAGGCGGGGCATGCGGTGGGTCCAGCGGTCGCGGGTGTCCTGGGAGTCGACGCGCGGGCCCGTGACGGCCTGGCGCATCAGCGTGGACTTTCCGCCGCCCGGCAGCCCGGAGACGACGACGAGGTCGCCCCGGGTGAAGGAGAGGCGGTGGGGGCTGTGGCCGCCCCGGTGCCGCAGGTCGCGGACGACGGCCGTGGGAAGCGCGCCACAGCTCTCCTCTGCGGGGGCCGCGGCCTGTCCGGGCAGCGCCACCCCCGTGGTCGTGGCATGGACACTGATCCTGCTGTGCACCGTGATCGGCCTCCCCATAGCGGTCACGTACTGCCTCCCCAGCAAGTGTAAAGAGAAGGTAATGCGGCACAAGAGCATTCCGGTGCCGCCGGATCCGTGACCGGGCACGGGTCCCCCTGGACAGAGTCGCGTGCAATGATGTGCGCGCCAACTCCATACCGGCCGTTTGAATCCGCGCGGGAGAGTCCCCGAGCCGGCACGTGTGCCGTGCGCCAGGGGCGCCGAAGGAGCAAGTTCCTCCCTTGAATCTCTCAGGCCCCGTACCGCGCGGGCGAGGCACATCTGAAAAGCGGGCCGCCGTCGGCGGTCCCACCCAAGGTGCAAGCCGGACGCCCCGACGCTTCGGGTCGCCGCCGGCGAACCTCTCAGGTTCCGATGACAGATGGGGAGGATCGACCTCGCCCGTCATGCCCTGGGAGTTCCCTTCATGAGCACTGCCCCCCGACTGACCGCCCTCGATGCCGTGCATCGCGCGCTCGGCGCGACGATGACCGACTTCGCGGGCTGGGACATGCCGCTGCGCTACGCCAGCGAGCGCGACGAGCACAACGCCGTGCGTACCAAGGCCGGTCTCTTCGACCTGTCGCACATGGGCGAGATCGCCGTCACCGGCCCGGCTGCCGCGGACTTCCTGAACTACGCGCTGGTCGGCAACATCGGCTCCGTCGGCCTCGGCCGCGCCCGCTACACCATGATCGTCGCCGCGGACGGCGGCATCCTGGACGACCTGATCGTCTACCGCCTGGGCGAGACCGACTACATGGTCGTCGCCAACGCCTCCAACGCGCAGACCGTCCTGGACGAGCTGAGCGCCCGCGTCGAGGGCTTCGACGCCGAGGTCCGCGACGACCGCGACGCGTACGCGCTGCTCGCCGTCCAGGGCCCCGAGTCCCCCGGCATCCTGAAGTCGCTGACCGACGCCGACCTGGACGGCCTGAAGTACTACGCGGGCCTGCCCGGCACCGTCGCGGGCGTGCCCGCGCTCATCGCCCGGACGGGCTACACCGGCGAGGACGGCTTCGAGCTGTTCGTCTCCCCCGGTGACGCGGAGAAGCTGTGGAACGCGCTCCTGGAGGCCGGCGCGCCGGTCGGCCTGGTGCCCGCCGGGCTCTCCTGCCGCGACACGCTGCGCCTGGAGGCGGGCATGCCGCTCTACGGGCACGAGCTGACCGCCGCGCTGACGCCGTTCGACGCGGGCCTCGGCCGGGTCGTGAAGTTCGAGAAGACGTCGCAGTCGGAGACGTTCGTGGGGCGCGAGGCCCTCGCGGCCGCCGCCGCGCGCGCCGAGACCGCTCCCCCGCGCAAGCTGGTCGGCCTGATCGCCGAGGGCCGCCGCGTCCCGCGCGCGGGCTTCTCGGTGGTCGCGGACGGCAGGGTGATCGGCGAGGTCACCTCCGGCGCCCCGTCGCCGACCCTCGGCAAGCCGATCGCGATCGCGTACGTCGACGCGGCGCACGCGGCCCCCGGCACCGAGGGCGTCGGCGTGGACATCCGCGGCACCCACGAGCCGTACGAGGTCGTGGCGCTGCCGTTCTACAAGCGCCAGAAGTGACGGCCCGAGCCCGTCGGGCGTGAAGGTCACGCGCCGGAGCCCGCACCGGGCGTCCCGGAAGTGACCCCACGCACATCTTTCTCGTTCCGCAGCACCCACCCGCGTACAGGAGAATTCAGGTCATGAGCAACCCCCAGCAGCTGCGTTACAGCAAGGAGCACGAGTGGCTGTCGGCCACTGAGGACGGCGTGGCGACGGTCGGCATCACCGAGCACGCGGCCAACGCGCTCGGCGACGTCGTCTTCGCCCAGCTCCCGGAGGTCGGTGACACGGTCACCGCGGGCGAGTCCTGCGGCGAGCTGGAGTCGACCAAGTCGGTCAGCGACCTCTACGCCCCGGTCACCGGCGAGGTCGTCGCCGCCAACCAGGACGTCGTCGACGACCCCTCGCTGGTCAACTCCGCCCCGTTCGAGGGCGGTTGGCTGTTCAAGGTGCGCATCACGGACGAGCCGGACACCCTGCTCTCCGCCGATGAGTACACCGCCTTCACCGCCGGCTGACCCATACCGATAGGGATCGTGTGATGTCGCTTCTCAACACCCCTCTCCACGAACTGGACCCGGACGTCGCCGCCGCCGTCGACGCCGAGCTCCACCGCCAGCAGTCCACCCTGGAAATGATCGCCTCGGAGAACTTCGCTCCGGTCGCCGTCATGGAGGCCCAGGGAACGGTCCTCACCAACAAGTACGCCGAGGGCTACCCCGGCCGCCGCTACTACGGCGGCTGCGAGCACGTCGACGTCGCCGAGCAGATCGCGATCGACCGGATCAAGGAGCTGTTCGGCGCCGAGTACGCCAACGTCCAGCCCCACTCCGGCGCCTCCGCCAACCAGGCCGCCCTCTTCGCGATCGCCCAGCCCGGCGACACGATCCTCGGCCTGGACCTGGCGCACGGCGGCCACCTCACCCACGGCATGCGCCTGAACTTCTCCGGCAAGCAGTTCAACGTGGTCCCGTACCACGTGGACGAGGCCGGCCTGGTCGACATGGCCGAGGTCGAGCGCCTGGCCAAGGAGAACAGCCCCAAGGTGATCATCGCGGGCTGGTCCGCCTACCCGCGTCAGCTGGACTTCGCCGAGTTCCGCCGCATCGCCGACGAGGTCGGCGCGTACCTGTGGGTCGACATGGCGCACTTCGCGGGCCTGGTCGCCGCCGGTCTGCACCCGAACCCGGTGCCGTTCGCGGACGTGGTCACCTCCACCACGCACAAGACGCTCGGCGGCCCGCGCGGCGGCGTCATCCTGGCCCGCAACAAGGACTTCGCGAAGAAGCTGAACTCCGCGGTCTTCCCCGGCTTCCAGGGCGGCCCGCTGGAGCACGTGATCGCGGCCAAGGCCGTCTCCTTCAAGGTCGCGGCCTCCGAGGAGTTCAAGGAGCGCCAGCAGCGCACCCTGGACGGCGCCCGCATCCTGGCCGAGCGCCTGGTGCAGGAGGACGCGAAAGCCGTCGGCGTCGACGTCCTGTCCGGCGGCACGGACGTGCACCTGGTCCTGGTGGACCTGCGCAACTCCGAGCTCGACGGCCAGCAGGCCGAGGACCGCCTCCACGAGGTCGGCATCACGGTCAACCGCAACGCCGTCCCGAACGACCCGCGCCCCCCGATGGTCACCTCGGGCCTGCGGATCGGCACCCCGGCGCTCGCCACGCGCGGCTTCCAGGCGGAGGACTTCCGTGAGGTCGCCGACATCATCGCCGAGGCCCTCAAGCCGGGCTTCGACGCCCAGGCCCTCAAGGCCCGCGTGACCGCTCTGGCCGACAAGCACCCGCTGTACCCCGGCCTGAAGTAGTTTCGTACGCTTTTGTTCGTACGTACGAAACGTCGGGGCACCCCGCACACTGGAGAGTGAGCGAGGTGCCCCGCACCACGTGCCCGTCCGTACCGCATGTGTTCGTAGTTCCTGCACCGCCTTGTTCTTCTGCACCACCCCGGCAGACAACGGCGTCTACCAACCACCCTTGGAGTGTCCCGTGGCCATCTCGGTCTTCGACCTGTTCTCGATCGGCATCGGCCCGTCCAGCTCCCACACGGTCGGCCCGATGCGCGCAGCCCGTATGTTCGCGAGCCGCCTGAAGAACGAGGGCCTGATGGCCCACACCACGGCGATACGGGCGGAGCTGTACGGCTCGCTCGGCGCGACCGGCCACGGCCACGGCACCCCCAAGGCCGTCCTGCTCGGCCTGGAGGGCGAGTCGCCGCGCACGGTGGACGTGGAGAGCGCCGACGACCGCGTCGAGCAGATCAGGCGGACCGGCCGGATCAACCTCCTCGGCATGCACGAGATCGCCTTCGACTTCGACGAGGACCTGGTCCTGCACCGCCGCAAGGCCCTGCCGTACCACGCCAACGGCATGACGATCTTCGCGTACGACCACGAGGGCGCCCTCGTCCTGGAGAAGACGTACTACTCGGTGGGCGGCGGCTTCGTCGTCGACGAGGACGCGGTCGCGGGCGAGAACCCGATCGTCCCCGACGACACGGTCCTCAAGCACCCCTTCCGCACCGGCGACGAGCTGCTCCGCCTCGCCGACGAGACCGGGCTCTCGATCTCGGCGCTGATGCTGGAGAACGAGAAGGCCTGGCGCACGGAGGACGAGATCCGCGCGGGCCTCCTCGACATCTGGGGCGTCATGCAGTCCTGCGTGTCGCGCGGCATGTCCCGCGAGGGCATCCTGCCGGGCGGCCTGAAGGTCCGCCGCCGCGCGGCCAACTCGGCCCGCCAGCTGCGCGCCGAGGGCGACCCGCAGTCCCGCGCCATGGAGTGGATCACCCTCTACGCGATGGCGGTGAACGAGGAGAACGCCGCGGGCGGCCGCGTGGTCACCGCCCCGACCAACGGCGCCGCGGGCATCATCCCGGCCGTCCTGCACTACTACATGAACTTCGTGCCCGGCGCCGACGAGGACGGCGTGGTCCGCTTCCTCCTCGCGGCCGGCGCGATCGGCATGCTCTTCAAGGAGAACGCCTCGATCTCCGGCGCCGAGGTCGGCTGCCAGGGCGAGGTCGGCTCCGCCTGCTCGATGGCGGCGGGCGCCCTGGCCGAGGTCATGGGCGGCTCCCCCTCCCAGGTGGAGAACGCCGCCGAGATCGGCATGGAGCACAACCTCGGCCTGACCTGCGACCCGGTCGGCGGCCTCGTCCAGATCCCCTGCATCGAGCGCAACGGCATGGCGGCGGTCAAGGCCGTCACCGCCGCGAAGATGGCGATGCGCGGCGACGGCTCCCACAAGGTGTCCCTGGACAAGGTCATCAAGACGATGAAGGACACGGGCGCGGACATGTCCGTCAAGTACAAGGAGACCGCCCGGGGCGGGCTCGCGGTGAACATCATCGAGTGCTGAGGAACAGTCCCTGACCAGCGCGCTCAGCCGGTGCTCCGCAGACGGCCGACAGCCGTCCGCGTCAGGTGCGGGCGACCGGTGCGCAGGCCCAGCAGGGACACGTGCACCCAGAGGAAACCGGCACGAGCCACGATGTGCTCGCGCATCCGGGGGCGCACCCGGCCGCCGTGCCGTCGGTAGGCGTCCAGGAGCGCGTCCAGGACGGCCGGTCCCCCGGCGTAGTACTGATCGACGAAGTCGAGGGCGGGGTCGTCGACCCGGGCATTGGTCCAGTCGAGCAGCCCGGTGAGGCGTCCGCCGCCGTCCGCTGACCGGGCCACCAGGGTGTGCCCGGGGTGCACGTCCCCGTGCACGAGCACCGGGTCGGCGTGCCACGCGTCGTCGTCCGCCAGCCACCGCCGCCAGTCCCGGCAGCGTGCCGCCGGAAGGCCGAACGCGGCGCGCGCGTCGTCCAGTTGGCGGGCCGCGTGCTCCCGCGAGCGGGCCGCCGGGACGTGTCGCACGCCTGCCGCCGTCGCCACCTGCGGGGGCACCGCGTGCAAGGCGGCCAGCACGCGGGCGAGGGCGTCGGGGTAATCGGCCCCGCCCGCGCACGGGTCGATCGCCCACGTGTAGCGCAGCGTCCGCTCGTCCTCGGTCCCGGCAGGGGAACCCGGCAGCCTCGGGTAGGCGATGAACTCCGGCTCGTGGACGTGCCAGTGCGGCAGCCGGGTGGGCAGCCGCGCGCGCAGCAGGCGCAGCAGCCGGGCTTCGACCGCCGCGGGACCGACCACCTCGGCGCGACGCGGACTGCGCAGGATCCACCGCCGGCCCCGGGTGTCCGTGCCGTGCACGACCCGGAAGTCCCAGCCCGTCTCGTCCACGGCCGCCGTATCGCCGCGTATCACGATGCCGTGCGCGGCGGCGCGGTCCAGCATCCGCGGAACGCTCAGTGGTATCCCGTCCATGGCTGCGAAAGTGCCCGCACGGAAACGTGTCCGAACCAAGTTTCCATCCGGTGAAATGTCGACTCCCTTTCACCCGGGCATGCTTGCGGACCGCCACACCGCTGGGGTTCGCTTCAGTAGCGCAACCACTGCCCGCTTTGCCGCCACCCATCATGGAGCTGAATTTGTCGCGCGTAATCAACGACGGCGCAGTGATCAGTTCGCCGGGCCCACCCATACTGGAGGAGTGGTACCGGCGGAACCTCGACAAAGCCAAATTCGACATCAGTTCCAGCGGCGTCCAGCCCTATTCATTTTCCGAATTACGCCGCATAGCCGGCATCGAGCTGGCGGAGCTGGACGGCGTCGTCATGGACGACAGCACCTCGCAGGGCTCCCCTGAGCTGCGGCAGGCGATCGCCGACCGGTACGCGGCCGGGCGCGCCGACCACGTCATGGTGACCCACGGGTCGAGCGAGGCCATCGCGCTCACTCTGGGCAGCCTGCTGGCCCCCGGCGACCGCGTGGTACTGCCCGACTCCATCTACCATTCGCTGGGTCATTTCGCCCGGGAAAAGGGATGCGAGATACGGACGCTGCCCCTGGCCCGGCTGTCCGAAGGCGCCTTCCCCGACGACGTGCTGCGCTCGGTCATCACCCCTGGCACCAAAGCCGTCGTGGTGAATTTTCCGCACAACCCCACGGGCTGCACGCTTTCCCCCGCCGGGTACGCGCAATTCGTGGACCGGGTGGCCGAGACCGGCGCGTTACTGGTGTGGGACGCGGCCTTCGCGGAAATCACGCACGGCACGGAAGTGCTGCCCGATCCCGCGCTGAGCCATCCGCACTCCCTCTCCTACGGCACGTTCTCCAAGGCGTTCGGACTGCCCGGACTCCGCTTCGGCTGGTGCATCGCCGACCCTGCTCTGATCGCGCGCACGTTCCCGCTGCGCGACCGCACGACCCTGTTCCTGTCGCCCCTCGTCGAGCGCATCGCCCTGCACGCGATGCGGGCCGCGCCCCGGCTGATCGGGCCCCGGGCCCAGCAGGCGGCCCGCAACCTGGCGCTCCTCGACGCGTGGGCCGCCCGGCACGCCGACGCGGTGACCTGGCAGCGCCCCCAGGGCGGCGTGTGCGGACTGCTGGGCCTGCCCGGCGTCGACGACACCGAGCGCTTCTGCCTCGACCTGCTGGACCAGTACGGGACGCTGCTGGTGCCCGGCACCGCCTTCGACCGCCCCGACGGCGTGCGGCTGGGCTTCGGCGGTGCCGAGGACGAGTTCCGCCAGGGCCTGGACAGGCTCTCCCAGTTCCTGGGCACCCGGGGCCGACGGAGCGGACGATGAACCGCGCGTCCGCGGGCCTCCCGCCCGCCGCGGACTTCCTGGACCGCTGGGACCACCACGTCCGGCTGCGCCCCGGCGCCCCCGCCCTGCTGGAGGGCGAGGACGCCTGGACGTACCGCACCGCCGACGCCCGCGCCGAGGCCCTCGCCGCGCGCCTCGCGGCAGCCGGGGCGGGCCCCGGAGCCGTCGTGGGCCTGGCCCTCGACCGGCCCCGCGACGCCGTTCTGGGCATGCTGGCCGCGCTCAAGGCCGGCGCGGCGTTCACCGTCCTGGAGGACGGGCTGCCGCCCGGGCTGCGCGAGGATCTCGTCCGTCGCGCCGGCGCGACGGTCTGGCTGCACCGGGCCGGTGGTGCCGGGGCACCGCTGCCCGACGGCACCCCCCGGCTGGAGGTGGCAGGCCCCGACCCGGCGCCGCCCGCCGCCCGGCCCCGCGCAGGCGTGCGCGACGCCGGCCGGCTCGCGTACATCCTGTTCACCTCCGGCTCCACCGGCCGCCCCAAGGGCACCCTCATCGAGCGCGGCGCCTTGGCGGGCTTCGCCGACGCCCTCCGCGAGCGCCTGGCCCTCACCCCGTCCGACCGCTGGTTCCAGGTCGCCTCCCTCGGCTTCGACGTGGTGATCGAGGAGGTCTTCCCGGTGCTCGCCGCGGGCGGGTCCGTCGTGTGCCGCCCGCACACCCGGCCCCTGGAACCGGAGGACCTGCACCGGGCCCTGCACGACAGCGCGGCCACCGTGGTGGAGCTGTCCACCCAGTACTGGCGCGAGTACGCCCGCTGGCTGGACGCGACCAGCCGCACGACGCCCCCCGCGCTGCGCGCGGTGCTCGTCGGCGGCGAGCGCATGGACCCCGCCGCCTACCGCGCCTGGCAACAGCGCCGGCCGGCCGCGCTCGTCCACGTGTACGGACTGACCGAGTGCACCGTGACCTCCACGCTCTACACCGGCCGGCTGCCCGAGGACGCCGACGAGGTGCCCATCGGAACCCCCCTGGCCAACGCCACGGTCACCGTGCGCCGCGACGGTCGGGTGCTGCCCTGGGGCGAGACCGGTGAGATCCATGTCGCCGGCCCGTCGCTGGCGCGGGGCTACCTGGACGACGACGAGCAGACCGCCCGGCGCTTCCGCGCCGACCCGCACGACCGCGCGCCCGGCGCCCGTACGTACGCGACCGGGGACCTCGGGCGCTTCCTGCCCGACGGCAACCTCGTGTTCCTGGGCCGCGACGACGCCCAGCTCAAGGTGCGCGGGCACCGGCTGGAGGCCCCGGCCGTGGAACGCGCCCTGGCCGACGGCGCGGACGTCGACCAGGCGGTGGTCCTGCTCGACCCCGTGGACGGCAGCTCCCTGACGGCCTGCCTGGTCCCGGCCGACCCCGCGCGGCGCCCCGCGCCCGGCACCGTCCGCCCGCTGACCGGAGAGCAGCGGCGGCGCGCCGTGCGCCCGGTCGCCGCGGCCCTGCCGGAGTGGGCCGTCCCCACCCGGACGTACTGGGTCGCCGCGCTTCCCAAGAACCCGCACGGGAAGATCGACACGGCGGCGCTCGCCGCGCTCTGCGCCACCGCCGGCGAGCGGGCGGCGCCCGCGGCCGTGTCCGCCCCGTCCGCGCAGGACACCAACGGCGCACTGACCACCGTGCTGGACCGGTTCCGCACCGTGCTCCAGGCACCCGCGCTGGGCCCCGACGACGACTTCTTCGCCCACGGCGGACAGTCGATCCTGGCCATGCGCCTGGTCAGCGAACTACGCACGGATCTGCCCGCGGCCGCCGCACTGCGCGTCAGCGCGCTCTTCGACCGCCCCACTCCCCGACAGCTCGCCGAGCACCTCTCCGGCCACCGCTGACGCACCGACGCCGTCCCGGCGGACACGCCCGGGACCCCCCGCGAAAGGACCCAGAGCCGTGCACACCGCAACCCGCAACGTCCTGAAGCTGACGGCGAGGGAAGCAGAGATCTCCGCTGAGCTGGCGATCGAGCTGTCCCATCAGTACACCTCGCCGGAGGATCCGCAGCTGATGTTCGACCTGCCCTTCCTGGCCGCCCGGTTGCCCGAGCGGACCCGCAGGTTCCTGCGCAGCTTCGTGCTGGAGGAGGCCGGGGGCTATTGCGTGCTCAGCGGTCACCGCATCGACATCGAGCGGATCGGCACCACTCCTCGGCACTGGCGCGACCGGGAGCGCCCCGGGCCGGAGTTCCCCGAAGAGATCCTGCTCCTGTTGTACGGGGCCGTCGTCGGCGAGCCGTTCGGCTGGACCACCCAGCAGGACGGGCGGCTCGTCCACGACGTCTTCCCGATCAAGGGCCACGACCACGAGCAACTCGGCACGGGCAGCTCCGAGTTGCTCACCTGGCACATCGAGGACGCCTTTCATCCGTACCGTGGCGACTACCTGCTGCTGTCCGCCCTGCGCAACCCGGACGACGTCGCGACGACCGTCGGCGAGCTGGACCTGTCCGCCCTCCCGCCCGAGCACGTCGACACGCTCTTCGACAAGCGCTTCTACATCGCTCCCGACGAGTCCCACCTCCCCAAGAACAACTCGACGTCCGACGACGCCGAGGCCGCCGAGCGGTTCGCCAGCATCGAGCGGCTGATCAGCAACCGGGAGCGCGTCGCCGTGCTGTACGGCTCGCGCCGCGCCCCCTACCTCCGGCTCGACCCGTACTTCATGGAGGTCCCGGACGACGACCCGCACGCCCGGGACGCGCTCCAGGCCGTCACGGAGGTGGTGGACCGGGCGCTCGGCAACGTCGTCCTGGGCCAAGGAGACGTGCTGTGCGTCAACAACCACCTGGCCGTGCACGGTCGCGTGCCCTTCCAGGCGCGCTACGACGGCAGCGACCGCTGGCTCAAGCGCATCAACGTCACCAGCGACCTGCGCAAGTCCCGCGAGATGCGGGCCTCGGCCGACTCCCGGCTGATCGGCTAGGGCCACCGTGGGCACACCTCCGCAACCGCCTGAGCCGACCGTGGTGCCGCTCTCCGAAAGGCCCGGACTCCGGGACGCGGTCGACCGGTTGATCGCCGACAACATGCCGCCCTTCATGGCGTGGGAGTCGCCCGGAAACTGGCGCTGGCACCACCTGTACGAGCGGTTCGCGGCGCACCAGCTGTGTGTCGTCGACGCCGACGGAGCCCTCCTCGCGGCGGCGAACGGCCTGCCGGTGCGCTGGAACGGCACCGTGGCAGACCTGCCCGGCGGCTCCGACGACGTCCTGGTGCGGGCCGTCGACGACGACCTCGCCGCACGGCCCACCGCCCTGTGCCTGCTCTCCGTGTCCGTGGCCCGCGAGCAGCGCGGCGCGGGGCTGCCGCGGCTGCTGCTCGGCCGGGCGCGGCGGGCGGCGGCCGACGCGGGCTGGCGTGGCGTCATCATCCCCGTACGGCCCACGGACAAGGCACGCTACCCGCTCGTCCCGCTGGCCGAGTACGCCCGCTGGCGCACCCCCGACGGTGCGCCCTTCGACCCCTGGCTGCGCACCCATCTGCGCCTCGGGGCCGAGCACCTGGCCATCGCCGAGCGGTCTTTGACGGTGCGCCAGCCCGTCAAGCGCTGGGAGCAGGTGCTCGGCTCCCCCATGCCGGGACCCGGCCCGTACGTCGTTCCCGGTGCCCTGGCCCCGGTGCGCGCGGACGCGGACGGCACGGCCACGTACGTCGAACCCAACGTGTGGGTCGTCCACCGGACGTGACCCCCCGGCGGCGAGACCCCCTTCCCGTCCCTCTCCTCCTCCCCTTTCCGAACCTCGAACGGAGTGCTGATGACTTCACTGCGCCTGGCCGTGATCGGCTGCGGCGCGGCGGCGCGGGCCTGCCACCTGCCCGCCCTGCCGCACGTACCCGGGGCCCGGCTCACCGCACTGGTGGACCCCGACCTCGGCCACGCCGAGGACGCGCTGACGGTGTACCGGGAACACGGCGGAACGGAATCCCCGCGTCTGGCCGCCACCTGGCACGAGGCGCGCGACATGTTCGACGCCGCTGTCGTCGCCGTGCCCCACACCGCGCACGCCCGGCTGACCGCCGACCTCCTGGAGAACGGCAAGCACGTCCTCCTGGAGAAGCCCATGACGACCACCCCCGCCGATGCCGAGCGCCTCCTCAAGACGGCCGCCGACCACCCGGACACCCTGCTCGCCATGGCACACCCCCGGCGGCTGTTCCCCGCGTACGCCTGGGTGCGCCGGCTGATCCGCAGCGGAGCGCTGGGCACCGTCCGGCGCGTGCGCTGGACCGAGGGCCACCCCTACAGCTGGGAGCCGGTCACGTGGTCGATGTTCGACCGGCGGCTCGCCAGTGGCGGGGTGCTCACCGACACCGGCTCGCACGTCTTCGACACGCTCTTCTGGTGGCTGGGCGACGACATGACGCTGCTGGACCACCAGGACGACTCGCTGGGCGGCGTGGAGAGCGAGAGCCGCACGTGGCTGCGGTTCGGCGGCGTCGACGTGATCGTCGAACTCAGCCGGCTGCGCCCGCTCGGCACCGCCTGCGTCATCACCGGCAGTGAGGCCGAGGTGCGGATCGGCACCGACTTCCCGGCGGGCGAGTGCACCCTGACCACCCATGCCGGGGAGGAGCTGCACCGCGGCGACGTCGACGCGGTCGCCCCGGCCCAGAACGAATGGGAGGCCCTGTTCGTGGAACAGCTCGCCAACTTCGCGGAGGCCGGCCGGACGCCCGGAGTGGCGCCCTACTCGCCCGCCGAGGACGGCAAGCGCGTGGTCGACCTGATCGACGCCTGCTACCACGGCCCGGCGCGTCGTGCCATGCCGCAGCCCTGGACCACCCACCGCACGACGAGCGGAGCCTGAGCGACATGACCGATACCGAGGAGCTGACCGGAACCCGCGTCGCCGTCACCGGCGCGAGCGGATTCATCGGCGGACGGGTCGTCGAGCGGCTCGTCCTGAGCACCGGGGCCGAGGCACGGGCCGTGGTCCGCGGCTTCGGCCGGGCGGCGCGGCTGTCCACGCTGCCCCAGGACCGGTTGGACTTCCGCACCGCCGACCTGGCCGACTCGGCCGCGCTCCGGCAGGCGCTGGAGGGCTGTGACGTGGTGGTGCACTGCGCGTTCGGCAGCGGCGGCGACGTGACGGAGCGGTGGGCGGCCACCGTCGACGGCACGGCGAACCTCCTCGCCGCCGCCCGCGCCGCCGGGGTGCGCCGCGTGGTGCACCTCAGCACCGTCGACGTGTACGCCTCCGCCGAAGGCCCCTTCGACGAGCAGGCCCCCAACCGGCCCGCCGACCCGACCGACCACGAGTACGAGCAGCAGAAGCTCGCCGCCGAGGAACTGGCCCTGGAGGCGAACGGCCCGGACCTGGAGGTCGTCGTCCTGCAGCCCGGCGTCGTCTTCGGCCCCTGGGGCGACCAGTGGACCGGCGCCCAGCTGCGCCGCCCGGCCGCCGACTACGCCGTGCTGCCCAGCGGTGCCGACGGCGGCGTGTGCAACGCCGTGTACGTGGACGATGTGGCGGACGCCGTGCTCCGGGCCTGCGCACGGCCCGGTGTGGCGGGCGGCCGGTTCCTGCTGGCGGCCGACGAGACCACCACCTGGGGCCGGTTCTTCGACCATTTCCGTACGATCCGGGGGCTCACGCCCGGGTCGTACGACGCGGCCGCGGCGGACGTTCCGGACTGGGAGGCGGAGCTGTACCGGGCCACCGCGCGCGTCGCCTCCGACCGGGCGGCCCGGCAGCTGGGCGTGCCCTGTGCCACCACGCTCGACGAGGGCATGGCCCTGGTCGCCACGTGGGCGCACTGGTTCGGGCTGGGCGCCGACTCCCCCGTGCCGGACGCCGGGGCCGCCCTGTGACCAACGTCCTGGTCGTCGCCCCCCATCCCGACGACGACGTCATCGGCTGCGGTGCCTCGATGGCCAAGCACGCCAGCGAGGGCGCCGAGGTGACGGTCGCCGTCGTCATCGGCCGCGAGCGCAGCCTGTACGACACCGAGCGCACCGACGCGGACTTCGCCGACGAGACGCGCAAGGCCAACGCGGCGCTGGGCGTGCACCGGTGCGTCGTGCTCGACGAGCCGTCGCGGGACTTCCAGCTCACCCGCAGGGTGCACCTGGACCTGGTCCGGCTCATCCGCGAGACCCGGCCCGACCTCGTCTACGTACCGCACCGTCACGACGGCGACGTCGAGCACCGCATGGTGCACCAACTGGCCATGGAATCCCTGTGGATGGCGACGTCCGCCTTCTTCGGCGAGACCGGGGAGCCCGCCCCCGCGCCCCGGCTGGTGCTCGGCTACGAGGTGTGGGCTCCCCTGCCCGAGTACCAGTACGCCGAGGACGTCACCGGATTCGTGGACCGCAAGGTCGAGGCCATGCGCGCCTACGCCTCCCAGCTCCGGCACGCCGCCTGGGACGACGCGGTCGTCGCCCTGGCGCGCTACCGGGGCGCGGTCGCCACGGGCACCGATCACGCCGAGGTGTTCGAGGTGCTCAGCCTGGGCGCCGTACCGCCGGCGCCGTGACCGCAACCGGAGGAGGACCATGACCGAGAGACTGCTGGTGTGCGGTATCGGCTCCGGCATGGACAGGTCGCTGACGGCACTCAAGGACATGGGCCTCGACCTGGTGGTGCTCACCGACCGTCCCACCGCACGCGTGCGCCGCTCCGCCGACCGGGTGGTGGTGGCCGACCCCGGCCACTCCCCCGCGGTGGAGCGCGCCGTCGCCGAGGCCGGGCTGCGGGACGTGCACGGAGTCCTGTCGCTCGGCTACGACAACCCCCCGGTGGTCGCGCGGCTGGCCCGCCGGTTCGGCTGCCCGGGCGTCGACGAACAGGTCGCGCTGGACTGCACGCTCAAGGACCGGCGGCTCGCCGTCCTCGAGCGCGCGGGCCTGTGCGTGCCGCGTCACGAGGCCGCGGACGATCTGGAGAGTGCCCTGGCGGCCCTGGCACGGATCGGACTGCCCGCGGTCGTCAAGCCGCGTGATCTGTCCGGCTCCGCCGGGGTCGCCAAGCTCGACGCACCGGACACCGCGCCGGACCGGATCCGCGAGGCGCTCCGGCTCAGCGCCTCGGGCCGGGTCGTCGTGGAGGAGTTCCTGGAGGGCACCGAGCACACCGTCGCCGGGCTCGTGGCCGACGGGACCTTCCACGTCACCGGGTTCGCCGACCGCGAGTACGGGCGCAAAGAGGAGTTCGCCCCGCACTTCTTCGAGGGCGGCGACACCCTGCCGACCGCACTGGACGACCGGGCGGCCGGGGACGTGGTGACCGTGGTCCGGGCGGGCGCCCGCGCGCTCGGCCTGCACGACGCCGTGGTCAACACCGATGTGCTGCGCACCCATGACGGCAGGGTCTTCCTGCTGGAGATCACCTGTCGGCTGACCGGCGCCAGGATCGCCACCGAGGTGATGCCGCTGGGCACCGGCGTCGACCCGCTGCCCAACGCCGTGCGGCTGGCCCTGGGCAGGCCCGTCGTGCCCGGGGAACTGGTGCCCCGGGCCCGGAGGGCCGTGGTGCAGAGGTTTCTGCCCGCCGACGGCGGCACCGTCGTCCGGGCCGGGGACCTCGACGCGCTGCCCCGGCCGCCGGAGGTCTACGACCTGTTCTGGGGCATGGAGCTGCGGCCGGGCATGCGGCTGCCCCGGTACAGCGGCGGCGCCGAGCCGCTGGCCGGGGTGATCGCCACCGGGCCCGACGTCGCGGCGGCCGAGGCCGTGGCCGACGAGGCCCTGGCCCGACTCCCGCTGGAGCTGCGCCACCGCGCCGCCGTGCCCCGCTGACCCCTGTGCCGCGGCGCCTGCCGCACAGACCGACTCCGTACACCCGCTCACACCTGGAGGAATCCGTATGCCGATCGCGTACGCCCAATGGGCCGGCACCTACGAGCTGTTCGAAGGCGAGACCGCACGCGAGACCTGGCGGCTGGGCATCGCCGCCGAGCTGGCGAAACTCGTGGAGGGGCCGGCCCGGGTGCTGGACCTCGGCGCGGGCACCGGCGTCGGCGCCCGCGTCCTGGGCGAGCTGCTGCCCCAGCTCGACGTGACCTCGCTGGACCGGTCCGCGGAGATGCTCGACCGGGGCGAGGTGCCCAAGGACCGCCAGGTCGTCGCCGACATGGCCGGCTTCCGCGCCGGGGAGGGCTACGACTTCGTCGTCTCCGGCTTCGACGCGCTGAACTACCTGCCGCCGTCCGACCTGGCGAGCTGCCTGTCCTGCGCGGCCGACGCCCTGCGGCCCGGCGGTCACATGGTGTTCGACTACTCGTCGCGCAAGGTCCTGAAGTCCGACTGGGGAGCGCTGGAGTACGAGAACGAGAAGGACGGCCACACGCTGCACCGCAGGCACCACTGGGAGTCGGCCTTCGACCGGAGCCGCACGGTCCTGACCCTGCGCCGGGGCGCCGAGACGCTGTGGCACGAGACGCATCTCCAGTACGTGATGGACCCGTTCACCTTGGAGGAGACCGCACGCGGGCACGGGCTGCGGACCGTCTCGGTACGCGACATCGACGGTGACGCCTACTCCCCCGCTCACACCACGCACGTCTACGTCCTGTGCAAGGACTGACCGGGAACGGGCCTGGCCGGGTGGCCGAGTGAGAAGAGAGGGAGACATGAACGACACCGAGGCGGCCCTCGCGGCCGGTCTCGCGCGGACCAGCATCGTCATCGCGCTCAAGGACGACGTGCGCATCGTCGACTGCATCGCGTCCGTCGACGAGGACGTGGAGATCGTCCTGGCGCTCAACGGCGCCTCCGACGAGATCCGCCGCATCATCGCCGAGCACCCCCGGCCGTTGGTCGTCACCGAGATCCCCGACGCGGGCAACCTCGGGGCGGCCTACAACGCCGGTGCCGAGGCGGCGAGCGGGGAGTACCTGCTCTACATGGATTCCGACTGCACGTTCGCGCCCGGCGTCGTGCGCATGATGGTCGAGGCCGTGCTGGACCACCCCGTGGTCAAGGGCCAGGTCGTGTACGGGGAGTCGGACGGCTTGCTGAGCCGGCTCACCGCACGGGTGCGGGAGTTCGACGAGGGCGACTACGTCAGCGCCCTCTCCCCGCCGCTCATCTACGACCGCCGCGTCGCCGACCACATCGGCGGCTATCACTACGACCCGCTCGTCCACTGGTGCGAGGACCGGGAGTTCGACTTCCGGCTCCAGCTCGCCGAGATCCCGGTCGTGCACCTGCCCGACGCGGTGATCCACCACGGAGCCCAACACGGCTTCCAGAACCTGCGCAGCTACTGGCGCTACGGCATCGGCGAGGCCATCGGCCAGCAGCTCGGCGTCTTCACCACGCCCGCGATACCGGTGCTGTGGCGGCTGTACGACTCCGCGCGGACGCTGGCCGGCTGCGTCCGGGTCAAGGGCCCCCTCGCGGCGGCCTTCTATGCGGTGATGCAGGCCACCTACCACACCGGAACCGTCTACCACCTGCTGCGCGACCCGTTCAAGGTGCGCGACCGTCTGCCCGCGCACGCGGGGCGCACCCGCATGCTGCGGGCCGTACCGGAACACTGCCCCAAGCTCACCCCTGCGCAGCGCGAACGGCTGCGCAGGGCGCATCGCAAGCGGGGGCGGAAGATCGAGCCGGTCAAGGACCTGTCGGTCTTCCGCACTCCCGCTCCGCCCGCCCGGACCCAGGCCGTACCCTTCAGCGGCAGTAGACCGGATAACTGAACTCCGTGCCCCCGAAACCGAGTTTGAAGCGGTTTATCAACCGGGTCTTCTCGCTCGTCTCGTCCCCGTCGATTCCGCTGAGATCCAAGTAACGCAGCCCCTGTGCGGCCGCCCACTTCATGGTCTGGAAGTGCACGAAATTCAAGGCCGCCTGCGTCCGGTATTCCGGGTTGGTTGCGACATAGCGCGCCTCGACCGAGTCGCCGTTCACCAGGCACACCGAACCGGCGGCCATTTCCGTTCCGTGCACGGCTCCGAAGAGGTGTACCCGCGGGAGTTCCAGCAGTTCCCGCAGGTACGCCTCCGGGGCGAAGTCGGGGGAATTCGCGTTGCGCATCGCATCCGCGTAGAAGGGGTGGAAACGAGGCAGCAGCCCGGGGTCGTCGGCGAAGTCGAACCCGAATCGCAGGGCCCGCCGCACCCGGCTCCTGGTGCTGGCGCGCATCCTGCCGAGAACGTCCTCGTCCTCCCCGGCCGCATCGACCAGCAGCGTGCGGAAGGTGCCGGCCGGGCGGAACCCGGCGGCGGCCAGGGCGTCGGGCAGCTCCCATTCAGGACGCAGTACCAGCGTGACCTGCGGCAACCCGGCACAGTGCGCGAGCAGCCGGCGCAGCACCTCGGAATCGGGTGGCCCGGTGGGTCCCTTCCACATGAACCACGCGCCGTCGCTCTCCTCCAGGAGCATCGCGGCGCGCGGCCCGACCTCGTCCCACACCTCGGGGAAGCGCACGGCGACCCCCTGCCGCTGGAGGAAGGACAGCCTCTCCCGGGTCTGGTGGAAATCCTCGGCCGCTTCCGCCTCTTCACCCATGGCGCGAATTTCGGCCCCTTCCAGGCCCATGCGTACGTGCAACATTCGGGAAACCTCCCGGTCGTCGATGTCGACATGGAATGTCATGCAAGGTGCACACGGAAATCCGGGCGAGCCGAAGAAGCTCCTCTTGACAGGGAGCCAGAGCTCACCCCAGAGTGAGTAATCAAATCCCCAAAGGGAAACAAGGAAAAGTCCTCCGCAGAATGACATTCCGCAGGGGAGGCGCTTTCCCAAGTGTGAGCTCCAGGGTTAGCGACTGTCAATGGCTATGTCCACGGACACTAATTGGAGGGGAAATACATGCGCATTCTCGGTGTGAATGGCTGGCCCGGGGCGAGTCACGACGCGTCGGCGTGCCTGCTGGTCGACGGCGAGGTCGTGGCCTTCGCGGAGGAAGAACGGTTCACCCGCGACAAGCACGCGTACGGCCAGGCACCCCACCACGCCGTCGCCCACTGCCTGGCCGAGGCGGGGCTGGGCATCGAGGACATCGACATCGTGGCGCACGGCTGGGAGATGCCCGCGCTGCTCGAACAGCGCGGCCTGGAGTGGTTTCCCTCCGACGCGGAGGCGCTGGACTTCCTGCTCCCGCGCAGTCTGTTCCCCCGCGGCAAGGACCCCCGGCTGCTGTTCGTCGAGCACCACATGGCGCACGCCGCGAGTGCCTACTACTTCTCGGGCCACGACAGCGGCGCGGTGCTGATCCTCGACGGGCAGGGGGAGACCGAGAGCGCCACCCTGGCGGTGGGCAGCGGCGGCGACCTCAAGGTCCTGCGGACGGTGTCGCCCGGCTGGTCGCTGGGCTACTTCTACGCGGCGGTGTGCGAGTACGCCGGCCTGGGTGCCGACGCCGCGGGCAAGCTCATGGGCCTGGCGCCGTACGGCACGGTGGGCGACACCACGTTCGGCGGCGCGCTGCTCGTCGAAGGGGACGGGTACCGCGTGGACGCCGTGCCCGAGGACCTGCTCTCGCGCGGGCGCACCGACGAGGAGGACGACACCATACGGCTGTGGCTGGCCCGGCTGGAGAAGACGCTCGACGTGCCGCCCAACGCGGTCACGCGTGGCTGGGACCCGGCGCTCGGCCGCTACACCCGCCGTACCGCCCGGGACCCCTTCGCGTACCGGGACCTGGCGGCCACCGCGCAGGCCGCGCTGGAGCACAGTGTGCTGGCCATGGTGCGCGGGCTGCTGCGCGACACCGGTGAGTCGACGCTGCTGGTCGCCGGCGGGGTGGGGTTCAACGCCACCCTGAACGGCAAGCTGATGCGGCTGCCCCAGGTCGAGGACCTGTTCGTGCAGCCGCTCGCCGGTGACCAAGGGGTGAGTCTGGGGGCCGCCGGGTGGGTGGCCGCGCAGGCCGGGGAGCGGATCAGCCCGATGACGGGCACCGTCGCCTGGGGCCCGCAGTGGGGGCCGGACGCGATCCGGCACGTCCTGGGCGCCACCGGCACGCGCTACACCGAGCCCGACGACATCGCCGCCGAGACGGCGCGACTGCTGGCCCGGGGCGAGATCGTGGGCTGGCACCAGGGGCGCAGCGAGGGCGGTCCCCGCGCCCTCGGCCAGCGCAGCATCCTGGCGGCGCCGTCCCCGGCCGAGCAGCAGCACCGGATCAACCTGACCATCAAGGACCGCGAGGCGTGGCGACCGTTCGCACCGAGCCTGCAGGAGGAAGCCGCAGCCGAACTGCTGGACCTGCACACGGGGCTGCCCTACATGATCGTGACGGTGCCGGTCCCCGAGCGCAGCCGCGCACGGCTGGCCGCGGCCACCCATGTGGACGGCACCACTCGGCCGCAGACCGTGTCGGCCGACGTCAATCCTCTGTACCACCGGCTGCTGGGAGAAGTGGAGACGCACACGGGCAGCGCCGTCGTGCTGAACACCTCCTTCAACGGCAACGCCGAGCCGGTGGTGTGCTCACCACGAGACGCGCTGGCCACCTTCGCCAGGTCGCCACTCGACGCCCTGGCGCTGGGGCCCTTCCTCGTCCACCGCTGAGGGGCCGGGGCCGGGTCGGTCCGGCGGCGGTGCGCCGAGCCGACCGAAAAGAATCTCCGACTCAGGTCACCGGGACGACAGCTGACCGACCGTCACCATGGCCGGACGCTCCTCGATTCGGCGTCCGCGCACGGGCCGCTCTGCCGGTGTCGTGTCGCAGCGACCGGCTGCTGCGACACGGCACGCGTGCCCGGGGCCCGGCGGACCGGGCCGGCGTCCACCATCATCAGAGTGACGAAGCGCAGGTCCCTGGCCTGCATCGGGTTCGCCGCGAGGACGGTGAACTCGACGTGGCCGCGCTGGGGGTGGCGGACCGCCTGAGTGACCCCGTCAGGGTGTATGCGCAGCGGGATGGAGCTGCGGTCCCACAGCGTCCTGACCACCGGATCGACGAGCACGCTGCGCAGCAGCGCCGTGAGCTCCCGGTCGTCGGGCGTGGCGGCGAGCGCGGCGCGCAACTCGCTGAGCATCGGCAGGGCCCAGCTGTCCTGCCAATCGGCAAGGGCGCCGCAGCGGTTCGTCGGGTCCAGCAGCACGAAGCGCAGGATGTTGCGGTCGGCGAGCCCGGCCACACCGCCCTGCACGTCGCCGTACAGCAGGTCCAGGTACTGCGTGTTGGCGACGACCAGGTCCCAGGAGCGGGTGTAGATGCACGCGGGCTGGACCTGCTGTTGCACGAAGGAGTCCCAGTCCGGGTGCGGAGACAGGGAAGGCGGTTCTTCGAGGGCCGGGGGCAGCCGTCCCGATGCGTACAGGAAGAGCGCTTGACGCTCCTGGTCGGTCATCCGCAGCACGAACGCCACACTGTCCAGAAATTCCCGGGTGGGATTCTCCATGCGGCCCGACTCCAGCGTCGCGTACCACCGCGTCGAACAGCCCAGCAGGGCCGCGGTGTTCTCCTGAGAAATACCCGGACGGCGACGGTCGCGACCGTGGGGCACCGTTGCCTTCGCGTCAACCCGTGCACGGCATTCCCGCAATAAGTCCCGCAGGTGTTTTTTCACTTCCTGCGTGCGTGAGCGCTCTGACGCCAAGGTTCCCCCAAGTGCGCGCGATGGACATGAATGTCCTGGTACAAAAGGATCTTGGCAGGCAAAGACCCCTGTCAAGGATGCGATCCCGCCAGAGGCCGGACATGTACGCCCCGATTACCCCCCGACGAAGCGCCGGACCCTGGCAATTTAAGCCGGAACGATCCCTTCTGGAAGTAAAGGTTCTGGAAAGAGCTATTCGTTGCGGTACTCACGTGCGGGTACGAAGAATGGCCTCAACGCGTATTTCACCTCCTGCTGATCACGAGGCCGCCGGGAGAACAGTTGAAGATTGCACAGCCGTCATCGGACCAATCCCCTCAGACTGCCGCCGACCGAGCGTTTCGATTACTCAGGGCACTCCATGAACTCGGCCCCGGCGCCCATGCCCTCGACACACTGACCCGGCTCACCGGCCTGGCGCGCTCCACCACCCATCGCATCCTCCAGTCAGCCGTGCGCGAAGGCGCCGTGCTGCAGTGCGGCTACGGCCGTTACCGGCTCGCCCGGCATGCCGCCCCGCCGTCCGGCCAACTCCCCCACCTGCCCGTATCGCTGGAGATCGTCGGAGCGGAACTGGCCGCGCTGTGCCACCGGGCGGGCCGGGCGGCTTTCCTGCACGTGCCCGTCATGCTCCGGCCGCCGTTGCGGGTCAGCCTGTGGTGCAGCCACGCCCCCGGCGCGGACCCCGTGCCCGCGCCGACCGATGGAGACCGCGCCGGCCTGCTCTTCCGCGCACCGCTGCACACCGACGCGGCGGGGCTCGTCCTGCTCGCGAACCTGCCCGGGGCGGCACCGGAGCAGGCCGGGCTGGAGCGCATCCGCGCCCTCGGGCACGCCCGCACCCCTTCCCCCCTCCCCGGCTGGGACCTGGTCTCCGCCCCCGTACGGCGCGGTGCGGCCACCGTGGCCTCGGTCAGCCTGCTCATCCGGCGCTCGGAGACGAAGCAGTCCCACAAGCTCGAAGCCGCGGTCGTCATGGAGACGGCCGCCCGGCTGAGCCGCACGTCCCGCACCCCCGTGCCGGGCGGGACCGCCCCGCCCGGCGGCGCCCTGAACGCCTTGGGAGCCCACCATGCCCGCTGAGATCACCGTCGTCCGCGCCGGGCATCCCCTCCCCGGCACCTGGTCCGCCTCCCTCTACCTGTGCGGCCCCACCTCGCTCGACCCCGACGTGCCGTCGTGGCGCGACGAGGCGGTGCGATGGATCACCGAGCAGTGGGACGGCGACGGCACCCTGGCCGTCTTCCTGCCCGAGCCCGAGGAGGGCGCGTCGCTCTCCTACGCCGACCAGATCGCCTGGGAGGAGGAGGCGATGGCCATGAGCGACGTCATCCTCTTCTACGTCCCGCGCGCCATGCCCTCCCTGCCCGGTCTCGTCACCAACGTCAAGTGGGGCGCCTGGCACCGCTCCGGCCGGGTCGTGCTGGGCTCGCCCGCCGGTGCCGAGCGCAACGCCTACCTGCTGCACTTCGCCCACGCCCTCGAGGTGCCGGTGAGTG
The DNA here is from genome assembly GCF_001419745.1 of Streptomyces silaceus. Classification (GTDB taxonomy): domain Bacteria; phylum Actinomycetota; class Actinomycetes; order Streptomycetales; family Streptomycetaceae; genus Streptomyces; species Streptomyces silaceus. Next base: position 52,198 of record NZ_LIRJ01000067.1, read on the forward strand.
AATCGCTGGACGCGACCGTGCGCGCGGCCCTGGACAGGCTGGCGGCGGGTGCCGAGCGCACCGGCGGCGCCCGCTGGATCCCGCTCCAGCTGTGGACCACCCCCGCGTTCCGGCAGTGGTACGCCGAACAGCGCGCCGCCGGACGGGAGTTGCGGTCCGCGGCGGTGCTCTGGGCCGAGGGACACCCGGCACGGCGCTGGGCGATGCGGGCCGAGCTGGCCGACCCCGCCGCGCCCGGCGAGGCGGCCACCACGCTCGTCGTGCGCGGGGAGCCCTGCGACCACCACGGCTGACACCCGCCGCCGGCCGGGTGGCCCCCAAGGCCCGTACGCCTGGGGGCCACCCGGCCGGCCCGTGGAGTCGCTACGCGATCCCCGGCAGCCCGCTCAGCAGGGCGTGCAGGCTACGGCTGTGCACGGGGTCCCGCTCGACCGCGTCGCCGAACACCTCGGCCACCACCGCGTCCAGCGCCCCCTGGCGGCGCGCGGCCGCCGCCGCGTCGTCCCAGCGCTCGCGCACCAGCCGCAGATGCGGCTGCCAGTCCAGCCCGGTGACCCCCGGCGGCAGCTGCGAGACGTCGCCGTTCGGCGGCTCCGGGCGGGCGGACGCGGGGCCCGCGGTCCTCCGCCGCCCGGTCAGGTCGTGCACCTCGCGCCGGGCGCGCCCGTCCCTGCGGAGCAGCATGAAGGACGTGTAGAAGGACTCCGCGCCCAGTGCGTCGGTGTGCGCGTCGAGGCGGCGCAGCAGCTCGGCCGGGGACAGTTCGGGGTTGTGCGCGGCGGCGCGCAGCGCGGTGAGCCCGCTGCGGGTGCGCATCGGCAGCCGGGACTGCACGGTGACGAACACCGAGCTGCCACCGGCCTGTTCGAAGATCTCCTCAAGGATGCGGGGACCCCGCGCATCTCCCGGGGACTCGAAGCGCATCAGCAGCGTGCCTCCGTCGCGGAGCATGCGCGGAGCGCCACCGGTGACCGCGCGCACCACCGCGAGCCCGTCCGGGCCGCCGTTCCCGCCCGGGCCGTAGTCCAGGGTCTCCGGCACCACGACGCCGGGCGGGTTGGACGCGATGAAGTCGTAGCGCTCGCCGCCGCCCAGCGTCTTGGTGGCGTCGGCCTGAGCCGTCTCGACGCGCTGCGCGAGCCCGTTCAGCGCGGCGGTCGCCGCGGTCGCGGCCACACAGTCCGCACTGATGTCCAGGGCGGTGGTGTGCAGTCCGCGTGCGGCCAGGGCGCTGGTGGTCAGTCCGGAGCCGGAGCCGATGTCCAGGGCCGTACCGTGCGCGTGCGCGCTCAGCAGGCGGTCGGTGAACGCCAGCCCGTCCTCACCGAGGTAGACGCCGCTGCGCGCGGGGCGGCCGTGGTGGTCGGCCACCGTGACCAGGCCGCGGAACGCCGTGAAGTAGTGGCCCGCGGTCCGGTGCCCGCGCTCCGAGGCGCCGTAGAGGCCCAACTGCGCAAGTGCCGCCGCCAGTTCGGGGGGCGGGGCGGCCTGGCTCTCGCCCAGGTGCAGCAGGTGGTACAGCGGGTCGTCGGCGGCCTCCGCGGGCAGCCACGGCTGGTGCGGGGCGCCCGCGGCGTGCCGGTAGGACTCCGTGCGCAACGCCCAGTCGAGGTCGCGCATCACCTGGCCGAGCCGGGCCCAGTGGGCGGAGGTCGTGTTCTGGTCGTGTCGCTCGGTCACAGTGACTCCTCGGGGATCGGGAAGGTACGGGACAGGGCGGTCGAAGGGCGTGGTCACCTCAGCTGTCCGCGAGGACCGGCAGGAGCAGCCGGGACGGACAGGCGCTCCCGTGGTGCACCGACACCACCTGCGGCTCGTACGGCTGGTCCCGCAGCGCCGTCGAGCAGCCGCCGGTGCCGGGGTTGACGTCGAAGCGCGGGAAATTGCTGCCGGCCACCTCCAGCCGGATCCGGTGCCCGGTGCGGAACACATGGCCCACCGCGCCCAGCCGCACCGTCAGCTCGACGGTCCGGCCCGGCGTCAGCGGCCGGGGATCGTCCGGCGCGGCGTGGTACCGGGCCCGGACGATGCCGTCGCACAGGTTCTCGGCGCGGCCGTCGGGGGCCACGTCCACCAACTTGGCCGTCAGATCGGTGTCGTGGCCGGAGGTGGAGGCGTAGGCGACCAGGACCACCTCGCCGACCACCGTCAGCGGCGCCGTCAGCACGTCGCCCGTGTAGCAGAGCACGTCCGGCCGGGCCTCGACCGCGCGCTGGTCCTGCGGTCCGCAGTCGGAGCCGACGAACAGGCCCGTCATCAGCGTCGGGCCGCCCGTGGTGGGCACCGGGTCGGCGGGGTCGTGCCGGAACCGGTCGGCGGCGGCGTCCACGGGCGGCCCGGCAAGCAGCCGCCCGTCCCCAGCCGCGGTGTTGGCGTGGCGTGCGCCGCTGGTCAGGTGGAGGGCCACGGTACGGGTGCCGGGCACCGGCCAGTCCTCGTACGCCACCCAGCGGTCGGCTCCCGTGAGGAAGAGCCGTACGCGCTCGTGCGCGCCGCTCGCGGTGCCCTTGAGGGCGCGGTCGAAGTGGGCGACATGCAGCGCGGTGACGTCCAGGACCTGCTCGTCCGCCCGTGTCCCGTAGCGTCGTTGCGGGAAGATCCCCCCGGCGACGCGGTGCGACCACGGCCCCACCACCAGCGTGGACAGCTCGCGGGCCGCCGCCGAGCCGGCCCGCGTCCGCATCCCCGTGAAGTTCTCCAGCGTTCCGCCGAGGAAGATGTCGTACCAGCCGCCGATGTGCAGCCCGGGCGCCCGCATCGCTTCGTACCCTTCGTTGGGCGCGGCCCGTTGCCAGTACTTTCCCGGGACCGGGTGCTCCAGCCACTCCCGGTAGTAGGGGGCCAGCCGGTCCAGCAGCGCGGGCGCGCGCCAGGGTGTCCGGTACAGCTCCTCGATGCCGTCGAGCGCCGCGACCACCCGGGCGGTGTCGGGATGCGCCCCGTCCACGCCCGGTGGCGGCAACTGAGGCAGGACCAGGTCGATCAGGGTCCAGTGCAGACAGAACCCCAGCTGGAATGCGCCCCCTTGGTAGCACCAGCCCTCGTGGAGACCAGATCCGGCCATGTGCGGGGTGACCGCGCCCAGCGCGTCGGGCGCATCGGCCGCGGCCAGCAGCGCGGCGGTCCCCTCGTAGGAGCGGCCCAGCATGCCCACCGCGCCGTCGCAGTACGGCTGCGCCGCCGCCCACGCCACGGTGTCGGCACCGTCCTGCCCCTCGTACCGGAAGGGCTCGAAGCCGCCCTGCGACCCGCCCCGCCCCCGGACGTCCTGAACGAGCAGGACGTACCCGGCGTTCACCAGCCGCAGCGCGTCCAGCGAGGCCCCCGCGGGCGGGCCGCCGCGACCGTAGGGAGTGCGCCGGACGAGCAGGGGAAACCGGCCAGGCGCATACGGCCGATAAACGTCGGCCCGCAATACGGTGCCGTCTCTCATGGGAACGTCGACATTTTGTTCCACGACGATGCGCACAACCAGATCCTTACGTCGGGGGCCATGAGGGCACCCTGCTCAGGAACGGAGAAACCAGATGGTGACCGGCTCAGCGGGCGGCATTCGCCCGGATTCCCGGCTGAGTCGACGGCGCCTCCGGCCGGCCCGCAGTACGAGACGTTCCCTGCTGGAGGAGGACTTGCGCACGCCGTGGCCGCAAGCTTTCCGTCTGGGGGAATCCTTCTTGACACCGGATTCGACCGGCCTGAATGATCGCCTTCGGTTCCCCACGCTTTTCCGGCCGTCACAGCCCGAGCACCCCAGGTCTTCGGTGCGTTCGGGCCCACGCACACTCTTGGAGAATCCCTCTTGCTCATCGGTTTATTCCGGCCCGCGGAGTCCCCGGTGACCGTTCCCGAAGCCGACCATCGCAGCGCCTGGCGCTATCTGTGGTGGCTGATCCGCATCCGACCGTGGCCGCTGGTGCTGAGCGCTCTCCTGGGGGCGCTGTGGATGCTCCCGCTCGCCGTCCTGCCGCTGGTCGTCGGCTACGCCATCGACGACGGCATCCAGGCCGGCGCCTCCGATTCGCTCCTCGGCTGGGTGGCCGTCGTCGTGGTGCTGGCCGTGGTCCAAGCCGGCGCGGGAGCCGGTCTGATCCAGACCGCCGTCGGCGGCCAGATGCACGCGGTGTCCACCACGCACCGGGTGCTGGCCCGCCAGGCCGTCCGGCTCGGCGGCTCACTGCGCCACCGCACCGCGTCCGGCGACGTGGTGGCCGTCGTCGCGGGGGACGTGCCCGGCATCGGCAGCGCCTTCGAGGTCGTCGGCCGGTCCTCCGGCGCCGTCGTGTCCTTCCTGGTCATCGCCGTCGCCCTGACCGTCACCTCCCCCGTCCTGGGCGTCGTCGTGCTGATCGGCGTGCCCGCGGCACTGCTGGGCATCGGCCCGCTGCTGCGTCCGCTGCAGCGCCGCAACGAAGAGCAGCGAGACCGCCTCGGCACCGCGACGGCCCAGGCCGGCGACATCTGCTCGGGGCTGCGCGTACTGCGCGGCATCGGCGGCGAGCGCACGTTCACCGCGCGATTCGTGGACATCAGCCAAGAGGTGCGGCGCGCCGGCGAGGCGGCCGGCCGCATGGAGGCCTGGATCGGCGCGGCCGGGGTGTTCCTGCCCGGCCTGGTGACCGTCCTCGTCGCCTGGCTCGGCGCCCGGCTCGCCCTGTCCGGGGTCATCACCCCCGGTGAACTCGTGGCGTTCTACGGCGCATCGGTCTTCCTGGTCATCCCGGTGAGCACCGCGACCGAGGCGGCGGAGTCGATGAGCCTGGCGCGCGTCGCGGCCGGGCGCGTCTGCCGGTTCCTGAGCATCACCGCGCACCCCCGGCCCCCGGCCGACCCGATGCCGCTGCCGGCGGGCCCGCTGTCACTCACCGACGACGCCACCGGGATCCAGGCGCCCGCGGGACACCTGACGGCCATCGCCTGCTCCGGCGCACGCGCTTCCGCGGTGGCCACCCGCATCACCCGCTACGGCCCGCCCGATGAGGCCGCAACCGGCACACGCGTGGGGGACGTACCCCTGGAGCACGCCGACCTGCCCGGCCTGCGTGCCCGCGTGGTGTATTCGGGACACGACGACATCCTGTTCAGCGGACCGCTGAGGACCGAGCTGTCCGGCGACACCCCACGTACCGACGGCGAACTGATGAGTGCTCTGCGCGCCGCGGCCGCCACTGACGTGCTGGACGCGGTGCCCGGCGGACTCGACGGCGTGCTCGTCGAAGGCGGCCGCTCCCTGTCGGGCGGACAGCGCCAGCGTCTCGTCCTCGCCCGTGTCCTGCTCGCCGACCCCGATGTGCTGGTCCTCGACGACCCGACCTCGGCGGTGGACGCCTCCACCGAGGCCCTCATCGCCCGACGAGTGGCGGCATACCGGGCGGGCCGGACCACGCTCGTCCTCACCGACAGCCCCCTGTGGACGAACACGGCCGACACCGTGGTCCGCCTTCCCCCCGAGACCGACCGGCGAACAGCCCCCGAAGCGGAGCAGACGGCATCATGACGACGCAGACCACGGACACCCCGGTCGCGGCGTCCGGCGACGCGCCCGGACAGACGCGGCTGCCCCTGGCCGGGCGGCCGGAAGTCGCCCACTGGTTCTGGACCTTCGTACGCCACAACCGTGGCCGGATCACGGCCATGCTGACCCTCTTCTGCCTCGCGCTGGTCGCGGGGCTCGTCGGCCCCCGCCTCCTCGGTCACCTGGTCGAGTCCGTCCAGCGGGGCACCAGCGCCTTCCGCGTCGACGTCATCGCGCTGGCCTTCGTGGGCATTCTGGCCGCACAAGCGGTGCTCACCCGCTTCGCGCAGGTGCAGACCACCCTCCTCGGGGAGAAGGTGCTCGCCGAGATCCGGGAGAGCTTCGTCCGGCGCGTGACGCGGCTGCCGCTGGGTACCGTCGAGTCCGTCGGCACCGGCGACCTGCTCAGCCGCGCCACGTCCGACGTGGACCGGCTCAACGACGGCATCCGGCTCGCGCTGCCCCGCATCCTGATGGCGGCCGTCACGCTCGTGCTGACCGTCGCCGCGATGCTGCTGACCTCGCCGCTGCTCTCTCTGTCGCTGCTCATCGGCCTGCCCCTCGCGGTGTTCTCGACCCGCTGGTACCGGCCGCGGGCCAATCGGGGCTACGAGCACCTGCTCCGCGACGAGGCCGAGGTGCTGGCCAGCACGCACGAGACGGTCCGCGGCGCCGCCACGGTCGAGTCGCTGGGCCTGGGACGGCGCCGGCTGGCCCACCACGGCGATGCCGTGGCGCAGATCGTGCGGCACCGGCAGCGCATCACCTGGCTCCAGACGATCTGGTACCCGGCCCTCGACCTGTCCACCATGCTCCCCCTGGCGGTCACCCTGCTGGCCGGCGGCGCCGCCTACCGCGCGGACCTGGTCGGCCTGGCCGAGATCACGGCCATGGTGCTGTACGTCCAGAGCCTCAACGGGCCGCTGGTGGAACTGCTCTCGTGGACCGATGAACTCCAGATCGGCAACGCCGCGTTGCGCCGCATCCTGGGCGTCGAGCGCCTGCCCGTGGAGCGTTCTGACCAGGGAGCCGTCCCGGACGGCCGGGACATCCGGCTGCGCGGGGTGCGCTTCGAGTACGAGGCAGGCCGCGAGGTGCTGCACGGCATCGACCTGGACATCGCGCCCGGCGAGCGCATCGCTGTCGTCGGCACCTCCGGTGCGGGCAAGTCCACCCTGGGCAAGCTGCTGGCCGGGGTGCACCACCCCACCGAGGGCGTGCTGGAGATCGGCGGCGCACCGGTGGAGCGGATGTCCGTCGACACGCTGCGGCGCGAAGTCGCCCTGGTCACGCAGGAGAACCACGTCTTCGCCGGAACCCTGCGCAGCAACATGACGCTGCCGGAGAGGGCACCTCGTACGGCGGGGGACGACACCGGGTGGAGCGACGCCGACCTGTGGTCCGCCCTGCGGACCGTGGGCCTGGAGGAGTGGGTGCGCTCCCTGCCGGAGGGCCTGGACACCCCGATCGCGACGGACGGGACCGATGTTCCGGCCGCCACCGCCCAGCAACTCGCCCTGGCCCGGCTGCTCCTGGCGGATCCTCACACGCTGGTACTCGACGAGGCCACCGCCCTCATGGACCCCTCCGCCTCCCGCCAGGTGGAGCGTTCCATGGCCGCGCTGCTGGTGGGCCGCTCGGTGATCTCGATCGTCCACCGGCTCGATTCCGTGCAGGGTGCCGACCGGATCGCGGTGATGGACGGCGGGCGGATCGTCGAGATCGGCAGCCACGCGGAACTGCTGCGGCTGGAGGGCGCCTACGCCCGGCTGTGGTCGTCCTGGTCGGTGGCCGTGCGCCGCTGAGACCGCGTCGGCAACGCGGAAGCTCCTGGCCGAGGCGGCCAGGAGCTTCCGTTCGTCGTGGCCGGCGGGGCGCCTACAGGGAACCGAGGAAGCGTACGAGGACCTCGTTCACCGCGTCCGGCCGCTCCAGGTGGCCGTGGTGCCCGCAGTCCGCCATCTCCTCGTACCGGCCGTGCGGGCAGGCCGCGGCCACTTCGCGGCCGAGCTCCGGGCGGGCGATGACGTCATGGGCGAAGCCCAGCACCAGCACGGGCACCGACACGCTGCGCAGTGCGTCGAGCTGGTCGACGGAGACCGCCGCCGGGGGGAGCTGCCCGTCCGCGGCGCCGGAGCGCGCGGCGAACTCGAAGACGTCGAGCCAGTCCCGCAGGGCGTGCTCGTCGTGCCAGGTGGCAGGTGACAGCTGGAGGGCCGCCTGCACGAACGCCGCGTACGCAGGCGGCAGCCGGACTCCCTCGGCGTGGCAGGCGCGCTCCGCGGCGAGCAGGGCCTGGCCCGCCAGGTCCGGCCGGCCCCGCGTCGCCATCAGCACCGCCCCGCTGAACGCTTCGGGACGGCGCACCAGCAGCTCCTGGGCGAGTTGCGCACCGGAGGAGAAGCCGATGAGGCGGCAGGGCGCCAGATCCAGCGCCGCCGTCAACGCGGCCGTGGCGTCCGCGAGTGCGGTGAGCGGGTTGCCCTCCGGCACCTCCTGCGGGGCGGGCAGGTCGATGGTGACGGCCTGGTGTCCGGCCGCGACGAGAGCGGGTACCTGGTGCAGGTGCCAGACGTGTCCGGCCTCGCCGGCGCCCGGCAGGAGCAGCACCGGCTCGCCCACACCCTCGCGCTGGTAGTGCCACTCCTGGCCGTCCACGTGGAGCGTCGGCATCGCCTGTTCCCTCGTCTCGGTGGTTCCCGGACATGCGACGCGGCAGCTGCGTACGGACGGTGCGCCCGTACTCAGCTGCCGCGTCGCGGACCGTGCGCGGGACCCGCGCGGCTCAGCGCGCGGGTCCCGGGGTCAGTGCCACTCCCGGTGGACGTCGGCGTAGTACGCGATCAGTTCGTCCTGCTGCTCACGCTCCGAGAACATGATCGCGGTCATGAGGTCCGCGGGCGGGGTGTAGGTGTCGCTCAGCCGGTCCGCGAGCTCGGCGAACGGGCCCTGGAGGAAGGTCTCCATCATGTGCGGCCACTCGAGCGGCAGCCGCCAGGGGAACTCGTAGCCCGTCGCCATGGTGTGCCGGACCACGTCTTCCAGGATCTCCTCCCGGCTCCAGGCGGAGATCAGGTCGCGTTCGGGCCGGAACTCGCGCAGACCGTCCACCCCGGTGCCGCCGTCCATCAGGGACACGACGTGCCGGGCCAGCAGCGGGGACATGTGGAGCCCGTCGCGGTAGGTGCCCGACAGCATCCACAGCCCCTCGACCGAGGTGCCGCCGATGAGCGGGAAGCCGTCGATCGGGGCCGGGCGACTGCCCACCTGCACCTTGCGCAGCTCGGAGCCGTTGAGTCCGCGGTGCAGCTGGTGCGTGGCGCAGTTGAAGAGGAAGACCGTCTCCTCGATGCTGGCCGCGCCGCGCGGTTCCAGGCAGACCGCGTTGGTGGCGCCGATGTAGACCGAACCGCCCGCGCGGGGCACCAGGTGCAGTCCGCAGGCGAAGGCGCGGTTGGAGGTACGCAGCACCGTGGCGGGACCGGAGCCGTCCCAGGTGTCGACGAGCGCGGAGACGCCCACCCCGTCGTAGATCCGGGGGATGCGGTGCGCCAGGCCCGGCAGCGCTGCCACCAGGCGCTGGCTGCGGGCCCCGGCGGCCACCACCACATGGCCCGCCGGCAAGAAGTCCCCGTCGTCCGTCACCACGCCCTCGACGCGCCCGTGCGAGGCCCGGATCTCCGTCGCGTCCACCGGGTGGAGGCGCCCTCCCGCCTGGAGGAAGGAGCGTTCCAGCGCCGCCAGCAGGATGCCGGAATCGACCGACCCCTCGCCTTCGATGTGCAGGGCGCGCAGCGGCCGGGAATTGGGGTCGGGGTCGATCCAGTCGACGGATTCGACCGCTATTTCCTCATGCGGTGCGTTCGCTTCCTTCAGAGCCGTCAGTACGGCGGCGAAATTCGCGTCGTCCAGAGCGGAATGGCCCACGGTGTTCAGCAGGACAACCGTGTCGTCCGCCGTCTTGATCCGGCCGTCGGCGGCTGTCCCGGTGGCCTCAAGGCTTTCGATCCATTCCGGCCACAGCCGCTGCGCCTGTACGGCAAGGGCATGCTTCTTCCGGCCGTGCTCCGAGGCGAGCGCATGCGCGGTGACCTCGCCGAACGCGCCGAGCATGGCACCTGCGGCGGGCGTCGCGCCGTACTGGCGCGCGGGCTTTCCCAGGAGAGTCACTCGCACATCGGGACGGGTGCGGGCGATTTCCACCCCGACCGATAACCCGAGTACGCCGTTGCCTACAACGATGACATCCGTCTGACCTGGCGCGTCGGCCGTCTTCGACATCTTCACCTCACCTGTGGTTACCGTCAATGGCTGTGCCATGATCCTGCGGTGCTGCGCTGCCGGTAAGCGAACCGCACGCCGTCGGAGGGCCGCAAGGAGGCCTGGAAGAAGGCGCATTGACATTTCGCCGCGCGGAAAGTTGCGGCACCTACGTTTCGGCGTGGCCAATTCCGATACAGAGTCGGTGCGTGGGATTCCCTGCGGTTGCGCGTGAGCGGCCGGGTCTCCTGGGCGCCCGGCACCGGGCACGTACACGCTCACGCCGGCACGGACGAGAGCCATCGGCCCGATCACCGAGGGGCGGGCGGCAGCCGAGCAGCGGACTCACCATCGGGACCAGGGAATGGAGAAATGTGACCATGCAGCCCGCCGCGGAGAGAACGAGCATATTTTCCCGACTGCCGTTTCCCGGATTCACGAACGAATGGACCGCACGCGCGGAGGAAATCCTCCCCACGGTCGACGCCGATCGGGACAAAGCCGAGGCGAACCGGGCCTCGTCACCGGAAGTCTACGAAAAGATTGCCGAACTCGGCCTGCATCGCATGTTCGTTTCCCATGCGCTCGGCGGTGGCCAGGCTCCCCTGTCCGCCGGAATGGGCGCCATCGGACTCATGGCCCGTCATGACGCCTCCGTCGCCTGGCAGATCGGAGTGCAGGGCGCGATCGGGCGCATCACGGACTACCTGCCCGAGGACAGCGCTCGCACCGTCTTCTCCCGGCACGACAAGCTCGTCGTCGGCTCGGTGCACCCCACGGGAACCGCGGAGAAGGTCCCGGGCGGCTACCGGCTGTCCGGACGCTGGGGCTTCGCTTCCGGCATCGCCGGCGCGGCGTGGATCGTCTCCGCCGCCCGGATCACGAACGGCCGGACCGCCGACGAGGTCCGCATGCTGTTCACCCCCGTCACCGAGGTGAAACCGCTCGACACCTGGTACACGACAGGCTTGGCCGCGACCGCGTCGCACGACTACGAGATGGACGACGTGTTCGTGCCCGACGCGCACACCGTCGACAACGCCGCGCTGCTGGCACCTCCGCCGAGGCGCGCTTCGCGGGCCTACGGCATCGGCTACTACGACTTCGGCCCCTTTCTCGCCGCCGCCACGGTGCTCGGCATCGCCGGCCAAGCCCTGGACGCCTTCACCGAGTTGGCCATGTCCAAGATTCCCTCTGAAGGGAAGGCCACGCTCAGCAGCAGCCACACCGTGCAGGACCGCCTTGCCAGGGCCCACGCGGGGGTGCGCTCGGCGCACTGCCTCGTCGCCGACGCTGTGCGGCACGCCGAGCAGTCCGGTGAGACCGGGGGCGACGAGCTCTCCGCGCTGATCCGGCTCGCGTGCGCCCTGGCCGCGGAGAACGCGACGGCCGCCGTCGACACGGTCTGCGAAATGTCGGGGGCCACCTCTTCGTATCGCGCGCACCGGCTGGAGCGCTGCTTCCGCGACATCCATACCGTGGTCAAGCACATTCAACTGGCCCCGACCAACTTCGAGATGGTCGGCCAGTACCTCCTCGGCGGCGGCTTGCAGACCCGCCGCTGACCGCAGTCGTCCCCCTGGGCTCGCATCCGCCCGCACGCCCGAAACGACCGCCATCGCGCAAGGAGAGCCGCCCGTCATGTCCCTCACCGTCATCGCCGAGGCCCTGGCCAAGACCGGCCAGGAAGACCGTCTCCGCACCGTCCTGGAGGCGATGGTCGAGCCGTCCCTGGCGGAGCCCGGGTGCCTCGCCTACCGCCCCTACACCGACCGCAACGAGCCCGCCCGCATGGTGATCGTGGAGGAATGGACGGATCTCCGAGCACTCGCCGAACACTTCGCCACCCCTCACTTCCGCCACTTGAGGCAGGAACTGGACACGGTTCTCGCCGAGCCGCTGACCATTCGGAAGCTGGTGCCCGCTCCCGCCGCCGTCCCGTCATAGACGCACGGAAGACCGCCGGGAAGAGCCGGCGGGACCGGGCGGCCACGAACCGTCCCACCCGCTGCCGAAACGTGCAGGAGGACCCTCGGTATGAACTCACCTCGCCTCCGGATCGCAGGGGCCGATGTCGCCGTCGTGGGCGGCAGTATCGCCGGCTGCGCCACGGCGCTGGCCGCGCATCGCTCCGGCGCGGGCCGGATCACCGTCCTTGAACGCACCAGCGGCCGCCTCGCGGACCGCGGCGTCGGCCTGGTGATGCACGACGCCCGGTACGCCGAGCTCGCCGCCGCCGGATACGTGGACACGGCGATGCCCTGGGTGCAGCTGACCACCCGCCGCTGGTACCACCGCGACGGCGCCGCACCGCTCGGCCGCCCGTTCGCCGTCCTGCCCTTCCCGTTCCGCTCGTACTGCTGGGGACCGCTCTGGCGGGAGCTGCGGCGACGGCTGCCGGAGGACACCGTCTTCCGACCGGGCGTGAGGGTGGCCGGGGTCGGCAATGGCGCGGACGGGGCCACGCTGCGACTCGACGACGGCAGCGGCGGGAGCGGAGGCGCACGGCCTCACGCCGGGTGCCGCACGGAGCGCTTCGATCTGGTCATCGGCGCGGACGGCTATCGCTCGACGGTCCGCGCCGCCGCGTTCTCCGAGGTGGGGCCCGGCTACGCCGGCTATCTGGCCTGGCGCGGCGCCCTCCCCGCCGAGCGGCTGGCGGAACTCGACCTCCCGGGCCTGCCGGCCACTCCCTGGGCGGTGGAGGACTGTGCCTACGTCGTCTTCCCCGGCGGTCACGCCATCATCTACCGCATCCCGGACGGTCAGGGCGGCCACCGCGCCAACTGGGTGGTGTACACCGCCCCGCCCGCCGGTCTCGATCTGGCGCTTGACACCCCCACCAGCCTGCCGCCCGGCACCCTCACCGACGCGCTGCACGCCCATCTCGCCCATGTCGCCGACGCGTTGATGCCGCCTTACTGGGGCGGTCTCATCCGGCTGACGCCACGCGAGGAGCAGTTCATCCAGCCGATGTACGACTTCACCGCGCCGAGCTACACCGCCGGGCGGCTGCTGCTCGCGGGCGATGCGGCCACCGTCGCGCGCCCGCACATGGCCGGCGGCGCGGTGAAGGCACTGCAGGATGCCGCCGCCCTGGAGACCGCGCTGCGCGCCCTGCCGGAGCGGCCGGACGCGCTGGACGCGTACGGCGCCGAGCGCGGCAGGACCGGCCGGGCGATGGTCGAGCTGGGGCGGGGGCTGGGACGGCTCCTGGTGCAGGAGACGCCGGACTGGCGGACGTTGGACCAGGCCGGTCTGGCGGCAGCCTGGTCCGCGGCCGACGGCTCGGGCGCGTTCGGCGGCCGCGAGCTGCAGGACCGGCATCCCGTCGGATAGGTTCCGGCGCGCGTGCGGCCGGAGGCCGGTGCGACGCCTTCCGCCGCCGCTAGCAGGCGGCGTCGGCGCGGACCGGCCTCCGGTCGACGAGATAGGCGTCGACCGCCCTCGTGACGCAGCTGCCGCCGCGGCCGTACGCGGTGTGGCCGCGGCCCTCGTACGTGAGGAGCATGCCGCCGGGGAACTGTCCGGCGAGGCTCTCGGCCTCCTCGTACGGAGTGGCCGGGTCGCCCGTGGTGCCCACCACCAGGACCGGCGGCACGCCCTTCGCCCGGACCTCGTGCGGGCGCCGGGTGCCCGCGGGCCAGTCCGCGCAGGTCAGTTCGTCGACGACGCTCGACGTGCCGTACACGCCCGCGGCCCGGTCGGCGGCGGCCAGGGCGTCCCAGTAGGGGCGGGCCTCGCGCGGGTGCGGGGTGTCGAGGCAGCTGACGGCGAGGATGGCCTCGTCGTCGTTCTCACGGGCCCTGCCCCGGGTGCGGTGGGAGCCGGCCGGCTCCTCGTCGTCCGCCGCCATCCCGGCGAGCTTCGCCGCGTCGCCGTCCGCCGCCTCGCCCAGCGCCTCGGACAGGTCCCCCCAGCTGTCCTCCGGGCTGTACATCGCGTCCGTGACGACGTCGAGGAGGGTCCGGGCGTCCACGTCGTACGCGTCGTCCCCGGCCGGCAGCGGCTGGCGCGCCGCCTCCTCGTAGAGGCCGTCCAGCAGGTCGGACATCTCCTGCGGGCCGTCGGCGGGGCAGGCGTCGCCCGCGAGGTCCGCGCAGTGCTCGGCGTAGTCGTCGACGGCCCTGCGGAACCCCTTGCCCTGGGACAGCGCCCGCTCCGACCAGTCCAGGGACGGGTCGACGGCGCCGTCCAGGACCAGCGCGCGGACGCGGCGCGGGAACTGTTCGGCGTACGACGTGCCGAGGCTCGTGCCGTACGACCAGCCGAGATAGGTCAGCTTCCGGTCGCCGAGGGCCGCCCGCAGCACGTCCAGGTCGCGGGCCGCGTCGTCCGTGCCGACGTGGGGCAGGATGCCGCGGCTGCCCTTGACGCACGCGGCAGCCTCGGCGCGGGCTCCGGCGAAGGCGCGGGAGCGGTCGCCCGCGGTGCGGGGCGCGATCGGTTCCTGGGCGTCGTCCCCGCCGTCCCCACCGCCCCCGTCGTCGGGCTCCGCGCACCGCACCGCGGGCTCGCTGCCGCCCACCCCGCGCGGGTCGAAGGAGACGATGTCGAAGCGGGCGCGGACGGCGGCGCCGAACACCTCGCCGCCGTCCGCGGCCAGGTCGCTCACGCCGGAGGCGCCGGGGCCGCCCGGGTTGTAGACGAGCGAGCCGATGCGCTCGCCCGGGTCGGCGGTCGCCGCCTTCGCCACCGGCAGCACGAAGGTCTCGCCGTTGTCCGGGTGGGCGTAGTCCCTGGGCACGGTCAGGCGCGCGCAGCGCAGGTCGCCGCAGTCCTTCCACGCGAGCCGCTGGTCGTAGAAGCGCTTGAGCTCCGGCTTGGTGCCGTTCGCCGGGGACGCGGGGGACGAGGCGGTACAGCCCGTGAGCCAGGCCGTGGTGAGCGCCGCCAGGGCGAGGGCGGCGGTGAGGCGGGCGCGGACGCGGATGCGGCGGGTCGCGCGGCTCAACGCGGCGCTCCGAGGACCGGTCGAGGCGCGAGGAACAGCGCCTCCGAGCCCACCGGCCGGAACCCCGCCGCCTGGAACACCCGCACGCTGCGCGCGTTGCCCGGCGACTGCTGCGCCCACACCACGTCCCCGTCCGGCACGAGATGCCGGGCCGCGCTCGCCAGCGCGCGGCCGAGCCCCCGGTGACGCGCGTCCTCGTCGACCTCGATCGCCGCCTCCCAGCGGCCCGCGACGCCCCGGCCGACGACCAGCACGCCGCCGCCCTCGCACGCCCACACGCGTACGTCGTCCCGGCGCAGGCGGGCCCGTGCCACGCGCGGGTGGTCCGGGTCGTCGATCTCGCGCAGGGCGAGGGCGGGGTCGGGGCCGCCGGGCAGCGCGGTGGCGACGGTGAGCAGGTCGATGGTGTCGGTCGTGCGCCCGGTGCGGTCCAGGAGGGCGGTGAGGAAGCGCGGGTTCATGGTGGCCGCGAGCGGATCGCCGCCGAGGGCGTCGAGCGTGGCCCGCACCCACCGGGGGTCCTCGTCGGTGAAGACGACGGAGTGCGCGGTGAAGGCGATCACGCCCGCGTCGCGGTGGCCCGGCTGCGGGACGACGGTCGTGGTGCCGTCCGGCGGCGGGAAGACGCCGCGGGCCGCCGCGTCGAGGATGCCCGCGAGCGTGCGGGACGGGTCGGAGGTGCTGGCCATGGGCGTACTCCTGGTGAATCCGGTCCCGGGACGGCCGTTACCCTAACCCCCGTCAGTAGAGCACCAAGAAGGGGTGGATCCGGTGGCGGACATCGAGGAAGCGCGCAAGACGTTCGACCAGTTCGACGCGGACGGCGACGGCTTCATCACGGCGGCCGAGTGGAAGAGCGCCATGGCCAAGATGGGCGACTTCTACCAGACCGAGGCGGTGGCCGAGGCCGTGATCAGCGCGAAGGACACCAACGCCGACAAGCGTCTCTCCTTCGACGAGTTCTGGGCGAGCCTGAACAAGTAGTCGAGGCCGAGGCGAGTGAAGGGGGCCCGGCGCACGGTGTGTGCGCCGGGCCCCCTTCGCGTACCCGCGACCCCGCGTACCCCGCACTGCTCAGCGGCGGGCCCGCACGTTCCACCGGCCGTCCCTGCGCTCCAGCCGCACGGGGTGGTCGAAGCACTTGCCGACCTGGTCGCTCGTGAGGACGTCGGCGACGGCTCCGGAGGCGAGCGCGCGCCCGTCGCGCAGGAGCAGCGCGTGCGTCGTGCCGGCCGGCAGTTCCTCCAGGTGGTGCGTGACCAGGACCGTGGCGAGCTCGGGGTGGGCCTCGCGCAGGGGGTCCAGGCTGTCGAGGAGGCGTTCGCGCCCGGCGAGGTCGAGGCCGGTGGCCGGCTCGTCGGGGCGGACGGTGAGGTCGACCTCTTCGCGGATGGCGCGTCCCTCACGGACGACGGTGACGTCGTCCGCGCGCAGGACGGGGGGCGGCGGGGCCGCGGGGGTCATGGATCGCTCCTGGGGTTGCTGGCTCTCCTGTAGGTCCTGGGACTCTTGAGGGTGCCGCGGCTCCTGGGCCGTGGAACGGCCCCCGCCC
>NZ_LIRJ01000670.1 GCF_001419745.1 Streptomyces silaceus
CGGCGAGGGCGAGCAGGGAGAGGATCGCGGGGTCCGCGTTCGGTGTGCCGGATGGCGGGGCGCCGGTGGCCGGGCCCTCGGCGGGCGGTGCGTACGGAGTCACGGACGACGCTCCCGAGGACGACGGGACGAACCCCTCCGCGCGCGCGGCCGGTGCGGTCTCCCTCGGCCCCGCCGTCGCCACCGGTACCACGGCGACCTCCCCCAGCGCCCTCTCCGCCCCCTCCGTCGGCGCGTACTCCGGCACCGGAACCACGTACGGCTCGACCGGCCGTGCCCTGAACTCCATCGCTCCCGAGGGCGACTTGTACAGGTCGAGATGGTGCAGCCACTGCGTGTCGTCCCGCTCCGGGTGGTCGAGCCGCTCGTGGTAGAGGCCCCAGCGGGACTCGGTCCTCGCCAGCGAGGCCCGCGCGGCCATCTCCGCGCAGTCCCGGATGAACGACACCTCCGCGCAGCGCATCAGCTCATGGGCGGTACGCGCCCCCATGCCGGCGATCTCGCCCGCCATCCGCTCGAAGGCCTCCACCGCCAGGGACAGCCTCGCCCCCGTCTTCGGCGGCGCCACGTAGTCGTTCACGAACCGGCGCAGCTTGTACTCCACTTGAGGCTGCGGGGGACCGTCGGGGTGGCGCAGCGGCCGGTAGACGAGTTCGTGGGCGGCGGCCAGCTGGTCGTCCGGCAAGGGCCCCTCGTACGCGCGGAACCGGGCCGCGTCCTCGCCCGCGAGGTCCCCGAAGACGAACGCCCCGATCATGTAGTTGTGCGGCACGCACGCCAGGTCGCCCGCCGCGTACAGGCGCGGCACCGTGGTGCGGGCGTGCGCGTCGACCCGTACGCCGGAGGCCGAGTGGCCGCCGCACAGCCCGATCTCCGAGATGTGCATCTCGATGTCGTGGGTGCGGTAGTCGTGGCCGCGTCCCTCGTGGAAGGCGGCGCGCGTGGGCCGTTCCGTCGTGTGGAGGATCGACTCGACCGCGCTGATCGTCTCCTCGGGGAGATGGCTCAGCTTCAGGTACACCGGCCCCCGGTCGGAGGCGAGTTCGGCCGCGAACTCCGACATCATCTGGCCCGACCAGTAGTCGGACTCCACGAACCGCTCGCCGAGCCGGTTCACCTGGTAGCCGCCGAAGGGATTGGCGACGTACGCGCACGCCGGGCCGTTGTAGTCCTTGATGAGCGGATTGATCTGGAAGCACTCGATCCCGGTGAGCGCGGCACCCGCGTGGTACGCCATGGCGTAGCCGTCGCCCGCGTTCGTCGGGTTCTCGTAGGTCCCGTACAGATAGCCCGACGCGGGCAGGCCGAGGCGGCCGCACGCGCCCGTGGCGAGGATCACCGCGCCCGCCCTGACGGTGACGAACTCCCCGGTGCGGGTGTTGAACCCGGCCGCGCCCACGGCCCGG
>NZ_LIRJ01000671.1:0-173 GCF_001419745.1 Streptomyces silaceus
GCCCCTCGCTCCCCCGCCGCCTCACCGCGGGGCTGCTCGCCACCGGGCTGCTGCTGGCCACCGGCTGCGGTGCCGAGGTCGAGCGGGCGGCGGGCGGCGGCCGCCCCACCGTCACGGTCTCCAACTGCGGCAAGAACGTCACGTACACCCGCCCCGAGCGCCCGGTCGCCTAC
>NZ_LIRJ01000671.1:234-4347 GCF_001419745.1 Streptomyces silaceus
GGCTGGAACTCCGGCTTCAGCGAGGAGCGCGGCATCACGCCCGCCCTCCTGGACGACGTGGGCACGGCCAGCTACGTGCACACCGAGACCTGCTGGGACTACGGCGACAAGAGCGTCGACGTGCCGCCCCTGCGGGCGCTCTACACCGATCTCACCGATCTGGGCCGGATCTTCGGGGTCGAGAAGCGCGCGAAGGAACTCGTCTCCGGCCTCAAGAGCCGCGTGGCCGCGCTCAAGAGGACGTGGCCCGAGAAGGGCGACCCGGCCCGGGTGTTCGTCTACGACTCGGGCACCGACCAGCCGTTCACCGCGGGCCGCCACGCCGCGCCGAACGACATCATCACCGCGGCCGGCGGCACCAACGTCTTCGGGGACCTCGACAAGGGCTGGACGACGGTGGGCTGGGAGCCGGTCGTCGAGGCGCGGCCCGAGGTCGTCGTGATCGTCGACTACGCCGACCAGCCCGCCAAGGACAAGATCGCCCACCTCACGTCGCTGCCCCGCCTGAAATCGGCGCCCGCGATACGGAACAACCGTTTCCTCGTGCTGAATTACGGCGACGTCGTCAGCGGCCCGCGCAATGTCGCGGGCGCCGAGAAGCTCGGCCGCTACCTGCGCTCGATCGGACGGTGACGGCGGCCATGACCTCGACCCCCACCACGGACCTCGCCACGGCCCCCGCATCCGCCGCGGATCTCACCGCCGCACCGGTGGTCCACGACCACATCACCGACGCGATCAAGGCACCCGACCTGCTGCGGCTCTCCGGCAACGTCGTGCTCGCCCGCTTCGAGACCCTGAAGGTGTACGCGGCCCTCGGCGCGGTCCGCACCCTGCTGGAGCGCGGGACGGTACGGCCCGGCCAGACCCTCGTCGACAGCTCCAGCGGCATCTACGCCCTCGCGCTGGCCCTGGCCTGTCACCGCTACGGCCTGCGCTGCCACATCGTCGCCTCCACCACCGTCGACGCCACGATGCGCGCCCAACTGGAGATCCTGGGCGCCACCGTGGACCAGATGCCGCCCTCGAAGGACCTGCGGCTCGACCAGGAGGGCCGGGTCCGCCGGGTCCGCGGGCTGCTGGCCGAACGGCCCGGCATGCACTGGATGCGCCAGTACCACGACGCCGTCCACTACACCGGCTACCGCGAGTTCGCCGCCCTCGTCGACGGCGCGCTGCCCGGCGTACCGCTGACCGTGGTGGGCGCCGTGGGCACCGGATCCTCCAGCGGCGGCCTCGTCCAGGCGCTGCGCGGGCGCGGCCGGTCCGTGCGCCTGCTCGGCGTGCAGCCCTTCGGCAGCGTGACCTTCGGCAGCGAGGGCTTCAGCGACCCCGAGGCGCTCATCGCCGGCATCGGCAGCTCGATCCCGTTCGACAACGTCCGGCACGACCTCTACGACTCCCTCCACTGGCTCGACTTCCGGCACGCCATGGCCGGTGCCGTCGGCCTGCTGCGCGAACACGCCGTGTTCGCGGGCCTGTCCACCGGCGCCGCCCATCTCGTCGCCGGCTGGGAGGCCGCGCGCGAGCCCGGCCGCACGCACCTGGTCATCGGCCCCGACACCGGTCACCGCTACACCGAACGCGTCTTCGCCCGCCACCACGAGGCGCTGGACCCGCGCGCCCTGAAGCCGCGCGAGATCACCGACCTCGCGGACCTCGCCCCGCCCTGGTCGGCCATGGAGTGGCACCGGCGCCGCTACGACGTACGCCGCCGCCCCGCCGTACCCACCCAGCCCACCGCTCCGCCCGGAGCGCCCACCCGGAAGGACCGGACCCCGTGACCATCGCCGCCCTGGAAGCACTCACCTTCGGCCTGGGCCGTCTGATCGACGCGGCGGCGCACGCCGGGCACCGGCTGTGCCTGCTCACCGGCGACCGTGACGTCTACCGACACGAACTCGACCAACTGCCGCCCGGCGCCCTGGACATCGTCGACGTCGACACCACGGACGACGACGCCTGCGCCGCCGCCCTGGCCGCCGTGCCCGACCTGCGCGGGCTGATCAACTCGACCGACACCTGGAGCGTTCCCGGCGCCGAACTCGCCGCGAAGTTCGGTCTGCCGGGACCCGATCCGGACGCCGTCCGTCTGCTGCGCGACAAGAGCCGCGTGCGCGCCCTCCTCCATGAGCGGGGCCTGAGCCGCAGCCGCGCCCTCGCCGTGCCCGCCGATCCCTCCTCCGCCGCCGAGATCCTGCGCGAGATCGGTCTGCCCGCCGTCCTGAAGGACTCCGCGGGCACCTCGTCGCGCAACGTCTGGCCGGTGCGCGACCAGCGGCAGCTGCGTGCGGCGCTCGCCGAGGCGGCCCAACGCCCCTTCAACGGGCGGCTGTTCGCGGAGCGCTTCTTCTCCGGTCCCGTCTACAGCGCCGAGGCCCTCAGCTGGGACGGCGAGACCCGCCTCCTCGGCGTCCTCAGCCGCCAGCTGTCCCCCGAGCCCTCGGTCCGCGAGGAGGCCGCCGCCTTCCCCGTCGCCTTCTCCGCCCCCGAACTGGAGCGGATCGAGGAGTGGGTGGGGCGCGTCCTGGACACCGCGGGGCACGATCGCGGCTTCACCCATGTGGAGTACGTCCTGACCTGCGACGGCCCCGAGCTGGTGGAGATCAACCGCCGCATCGGCGGCGCGCTCGTCGGCGAGGCCCTGTGCCGGTCCCTGTGCGCGAACGTGTACGACGCGATGGTCGAGGTGGCGCTCGGCCGGCGCCCCGCGCTCCTCGACGCGGTCCCGGACGGCTCCGCGCGCGGGCCCGCCACCGGTTTCGTGCTCGTCTACGCCGACCGCGCGGGCACCCTGACCGGCTGGACCGGCCTGGAGGGGCTGTCCGCCTTCCCCGGCGCGCCCGAGTGGTACCCCACCGCCGTGCCGGGCCGCCGGGTGGAGCACCTGAACGACCAGCGCGGCTGCACCGGCATCGTGCTGGCCGAGGCCGACACCGCGGAGCTGGCCCTGCACCGGGCGCTCAGCGTCGCCGGCAGCATCCGCCCGGTGGTCGCACCCGATGCCCCTGAGGGGTGACGGTCCGCCCTACGGGGTGCGCACGATCTGGATGAGGTTGCCGCACGTGTCGTCCAGGACCGCGGTGGTGACCTCGCCCATCTCCACCGGGTCCTGCGCGAACTCCACGCCGAGCCCGCGCAGCCGCTCGTACTCCGCGCGGACGTCGTCCACGGCGAAGGAGGCGGCCGGGATGCCGTCCTTGACCAGCGCCGTCTTGTAGGGCGGGACCGCGGGGTGGCCGGAGGGCTCCAGGAGCAGTTCGGTCCCCTCGGGGTCCTCCGGCGAGACCACCGTCAGCCAGCGGGCCTCGCCGCCCAGCGGGACGTCGTGCTTCTTCACGAAGCCGAGGACGTCGGTGTAGAAGGCGAGGGCCTTCGCCTGGTCGTCGACGAAGACGCTGGTGACGTAGATCTTCATGGGGTGCTCTCCGGTCGCTCGGGTTCGGGCCGTGGGGACGCGACGCGTTCCAGGGGTTCGTCGTCCCGCTGCTCGGCTCGGGCCAGCGACCAGAGTCCGAGGTACGCGCGCTGGATGAAGCCGCCGGTCACGCCGGGGGCCGTGTTGGCCAGCGCGGCCAGGGCCACGTCCGTCCCCGGACTGAAACCGGCGAACGTGGTGAAGCCACGGGTGCCGCCGGAGTGGTGGTAGAGATCGTGGCCGGGCCGGGGGCGGATGTTCCAGATCAGGGCGATGCGCCGGCCGGTGCGCGGCAGGGCGAGGCGGGGCACGGTGACGTCGGCGAGCGCGGCGCGCAGCGTGCGGGGGGCCGTGGGCGGCGCGGCGGCGGGGTCGAGCAGGGCGTCCAGGGAGGCGAGCAGGTCGCGGGCGCTGGAGCGGCAGATGCCCGCGCCGGGCATGGCGGGCATCTCCCAGGCGGGGCGGGGTCTGCCGTGCCAGTGGCCGGTGGCCTGGGGCAGGTCCGTGGCGCAGCCGGTGCGGGTCAGGCCGAGCGGTCCGAGGACCCGGTCGGCGAGAAGCCGGGCGTAGGTCCCGCCGCCCGGACCGTGCGCGTCCGCCGGTCCGTGCGCGGCGCGGGTCAGCAGGTCGGCGAGGAGGCCGACGCCGAAGTTGGAGTAGCGCACGCGGGTGCCGGGGGCGGCGCGGCGGCGGGG
>NZ_LIRJ01000672.1:0-3009 GCF_001419745.1 Streptomyces silaceus
GTCCTGGCCGGGGGCCTTCTCGCCGAGGGCGTCCTGGCCGGGGGCCTTCTCGTCGGCAGCCGTCTCGCCGAGGGCGGCCTCACCGCGCGCGTTCCCGCCACGGCCGTTCTCACCAAAGGCTTGGGGCGCCTCGGTGCGGAGGGGCTCAGCGCGACGGGCTGCGTCGCCGAGGATCCCTTCGCCCAGGGCTGCCGCGGGCGAGCCCGCGGCTGTGCCGCGCTCGGTGGCCGAGCCCTCCGCGGGGAGGCCAGGGAGGCCTTCGCCTGCCGGGGCGCCCGGGGCGAGGTCCGCCGCGTCCCTGGTGGGCGCGCCGGTGGCCGCCCGGGGAGCGGGGCCTGCGTCGACGGGGGCGGTGCTTCCGGTGACGGGGGCCGTGCCCCCGACGGTCGCGGAAGCCACGCCTCCGTCGGCAGGGGCGCCGCCCGCGCCGACACGGGCGGCGACCGTCTGTGGGGTGGCGGCCGGCGACTCCGCCAGGGCGACGGACGCGCCGTCGCCCGCCGAGGCGGCCTCGGCGGCCGTGAGGTGGTGCAGGACGCGGTCGAGGGTCGGGCCCTCGGAGTCGGGGGCGGCCGGGCCGGCCGCGCGGCTGACGCCCAGCGAGTCCAGGACGCGGTGCAGCCGTGCGGCGTCCATGCGCCACTTCCGGTCCACGACCTCGTCCGGATACTCCTGCCAGGCCACCGGCGCCCAGTCAGGACCCGACTCGGCGGGGCCTCCGTGGAAGAGGCGGGCGGCGAGCAGCGAGGCCGCCTCGTCCACCGAACCGGGCTCCTCCAGCAGGTCGCAGGCGGGACGCTCACCCAAGCGGGAGGCGAACCCCTCCGCGAGACGGTCCCTGCGGGACAGCTCGGTCAGCGCCGAGACCACGCCCGCGTCCAGGCGGGACGGCCAGCGGCCCATGCGCCAGGCGGGCAGCGCGACCCGGGTGAGGAGGCGGTCCCAGCCCGCGTACGCGAGGCCGACCTGCTCCTGGGCGACGATCCGGACGCCGTAGTCCACGGTCTGGGCGCGCTCGGCGGCGGCCGCGGCGACGCCGCGCTCCATCTCGGCGGCGTGCACCCGGCAGTTGCGCAGGAGCACCCGGGCGACCCGGCCGATCCCGCCGAGCACCACGCGCGCGAGGAGGCCACGGCCGGGGGCCGAGGCGACCGCCACCGCGGCGTCGAGCCCGCGCACGAAGCGCCGGGCGGCGGCTATGTCGGGGTGGGCCGAGGGGCCCGTGCCCGCGACGACCGGGGCGAGCACCGCGCGCAGTTCGCCGACGCGCATCCACCACAGGAACGGCGAGCCGATGACCAGCACCGGGGCGACGGATGCCGGGCGCTGCGGGGCGCGCGCGCTCCGTACGCCGTCGGACCCCTGGCCGCGGCCGGCCGCGGCGGTGTCCTCGCGGTCCCGCGCGGGCGGGCCGTGCGCCGGGTGGGTGCGGTCCTCCAGCCAGCTGTCGCAGTCCGGGGTGAGCGCTATCGCCGAGGGCGCCGGCACGTCCAGGCGGTCGGCGAGGTCCCGCACCAGGCGGTACAGATCCGGGGCGGACTCCTCGGCGATCGGGACGGTGGGGCTCAGGGCGGGCCTGGCCCGCGCCACGACCAGGGCCACGGCCGCCGCGCCGAGCAGGACGAGCACGGCGATCACCGTGACGACCCAGCCGACGACCTCCCAACTCCCGCCGCCCACATGGCCCGTGGCCCGGCCGGCGAGCAGCACGACGGCGACGGCCGCGGGCAGCAGGGCGACGGCCAGCGCCCGGCTGCGCAGGCGCAGCACGGCGAGGGCCCGGGAGCGCGCCGCCTGCGCGCCCACCTCCACACCCATACCTGACACGACCGATGGCACCCCCTGTTGCCTACTGCTCGGCCACCGGCTCGGACCGGCGGCGCACATCAATGGCGTTGGTGTTGCTCACTCCCCCACTGTGGCACCCGCCACCGACATCGCAATGCCGGTGGTCTGTTTGGCTCTGGGTACCCGGAACGCTTGCGCCGCACCCTAGTTGGGGTGTCAGCCGCCGTCAGCCGGATGGGCCATCGGTCACTCGATGGAATGGCTTTGGCTAAAGCTGGCTGCCAAAAAGGCCCCGGATCCAGTCGCGGATCCGGGGCCTCAGGTTGGCCGAAAGTCACGTACGGGGCGCGTGGCACGTCACGCACGAGGTGCGTGAAGCGAACGGTTCACGCCTGGGCGGCCGCCTCCCGTGCCGCCTTCGCCGCGATGTCCGTGCGGTGCTGGGAGCCGTCGAGACGGACGCGGGACAGCGCGGCGTACGCCCGCTCGCGGGCCTCGGTCAGGCCGTCGCCGGTCGCCGTCACGGACAGCACACGGCCGCCCGCGCTGACGACGGCGTCGCCCTCGCGCTTCGTCCCGGCGTGCAGGACGTACGCGTACGGGGCATCCTGCGCGGCGACCTCGGCGAGGCCCTCGATGGGGTCGCCCGTGCGGGGCGTACCGGGGTAGTTGTGCGAGGCGACGACCACGGTCACCGCGGCGTCGTCGCTCCAGCGCAGCGGGGGCAGGTCGGCGAGGGTGCCGTTCGCCGACGCCAGCAGGATCCCGGCCAGCGGGGTCTTCAGGCGGGCGAGGACGACCTGGGTCTCGGGGTCGCCGAAGCGGGCGTTGAACTCGATGACGCGCACGCCGCGGCGGGTGATCGCCAGGCCCGCGTACAGCAGACCCGAGAACGGCGTGCCGCGGCGGCGCAGCTCGTCCACGGTCGGCTGGAGCACGCTCTCCATGACCTCGTCGACCAGCTTCGGGCCGGCCCACGGGAGCGGCGAGTACGCGCCCATGCCGCCGGTGTTCGGGCCCTCGTCGCCGTCGAGCGCGCGCTTGAAGTCCTGGGCGGGCTGGAGCGGGACGACGGTCTCGCCGTCGGTGATCGCGAAGAGGGAGACCTCGGGGCCGTCGAGGAACTCCTCGATGACGACGCGGTCGCAGGCGCGGGCGTGCGCCCTGGCCGCCTCGATGTCCTCGGTGACGACGACGCCCTTGCCGGCGGCGAGCCCGTCG
>NZ_LIRJ01000672.1:3041-3523 GCF_001419745.1 Streptomyces silaceus
CGGCGACGCCCGCGACGAGGGGGGCCTCGGGGCCCACGACGACGAGCCCCGCCTCCAGCTCGGTCGCCAGGGCCGCGACGGCGGCACCGTCGAGGGCGTCCACCTGGTGCAGCTCGGCCACCTCTGCGATGCCGGCGTTGCCGGGGGCACAGTGCAGCGCGGAGACGTCGGGGTCGAGGGACAGAGAGCGGCACAGGGCGTGTTCGCGGGCACCACTGCCGATGACGAGGACCTTCACGGTGGCCAGCCTAGCCCGCGGGGCGGGGTGCCTTTGTACGAGGTCCGGCTCCGGAGCCTCTCGTACGTTCCTCCAGGCCCGGCGTCCCCGGGCGGGGCGGCTCCCCCTACTCGTTCGGGTACTCGTCCACCACCGTCGCGCCCAGTTCCCTCATGATCAGGTCGTGGCCCGAGAGGGCCGACTCGACCAGGTCCGGGTCGTCGTCCTCGGGGGTGTCGTCCTCGGGGGCCACGTGTTCCGGGGC
>NZ_LIRJ01000673.1 GCF_001419745.1 Streptomyces silaceus
GTCGTCGGCGCCCGCCTCCAGGCCCCGCACGATGTCGCTGTCCTCGCCGCGCGCGGTCAGCATGACGACGGGGATCGTCGACCCGGTGGCGCGGATCCGCCGGCAGACCTCGAAGCCGTCCATGCCGGGCAGCATCAGGTCGAGCACGGCGAGTTCGACGCCCTGGCCCGCGGGCCTGGCCAGCAGGGCGAGGGCGTCCTCGCCGGTGGCGGCGGTGTCGACGGCGTACCCGTGGCGGCGCAGCACCAGCTCCATGCCGTCGCGCACGGACGCGTCGTCCTCGATCAGGAGCACATGGGGGACTCGGGGCATGCCGCCGATTATGGGCGAGGGTTTGCCCAGTTCAGGGCCGGTGGGCGGGGTGAAAGGACGGAACGGGCGCATTGTTACGTTCTCATCATGCGGCCATGGACCGGCCACCACATGGGCGCGGTTCGGTGAGGCCATGAGCACCCACTCCGGTACGGACACCGGCACCCGCACCCGCACTCGCACCACACCCCGGGGAACCGCCCGCCTCCGCATGCTGGCCCTGGCCGCCGCCCCCGTCCTCGCGTTCGCCGTCGCCTGTGGAGGCGACGGCGGGGGAGCGAAGGACGAGGGGGTCGCATCGGTCCCGGACACCCCGACGGCCGACGGCTCCTCGACCGCGAAGGAGGACGGGAAGAAGGAGAAGGAGGAGAAGAAGGACGGAGGGACCACGGGCAAGAGCGCGTTCTTCGACGCGCAGATGACGTACGTCCAGTGCATGCGCACCAAGGGCGGCGTGAAGGACTTCCCGGATCCCCGGCTCAGCGGCTATCTCGACTGGGCGAAGATCGACGCGATCACCGACCCGAACGGCTCCGGCGAGGAGCAGAAGGGCGGCAAGAACGGCGTCTGCGGACCCGAGCTGCGCAAGGCGGCGAACCTGGAGCCCGAGCGCGACAAGCAGAAGGACTACGAGTCGATGCTCGCGCACGCCAAGTGCATGCGGGACAACGGCGTCTCGAAGTTCGCCAACCCCACGATGTCCGGCGGCAACGTCATCCCCGGCGGCGAGGCGAACCCGACCGACCCGACGTTCGACCGCGACTCGCCCGCGTACAAGGAAGCCCGCGAGGCCTGCAAGGACAAGCTGCTCGAAGGCCTGGACGGGATGCAGTGATGAGACGGCGTACGGGAATCATGGCGGGCGGCAGGTCGCTGTTCCCGCCCTCGGCGCCCGCGTCCTCGCCGCCGAGGGCGAGCGCCGCGGAGCCGACGGCCGCGGCGGCCACCACGGCGGCGCCCGCCATGATTCCCGTAC
>NZ_LIRJ01000674.1 GCF_001419745.1 Streptomyces silaceus
GCGGGGCCGGGCGGGGTGCCGGTCCGCCCGGCAGCCGTGGCACGCCCGCGGTACTCGCGCACCGCCACCGCCGCGCCGCGTGCCGCGAGAGCGAGGAGCACCAGCACCGAGGCCCAGCGCAGCGGTACGACGACGGGGGTGACGAAGCGGCTGAGCGAGGCGCCGCCGACCGCGGCGGCGAGGGCGTAGAGGCCGTCGGCGGTCGCGACGCCGAGGGCGGCGCAGGAGCCGGTCCGCAGCGAGGTGCGCGCGCTGAGGGCCACGAGGTAGGCGCCGACGGAGCCGACGGGTATGGCGATGCCGTACCCGGCGAGGAGGCCGGCGACCAGGACGGCGCTCATGCGCGCGCGGGCATCGGCCTTCGCGGTCGGCCGGTCTGCTGCTGGACCCGCGCCGGTCGGACGGCGGGGACGGTCAGCGGCAGGGCGGCGGGCGCCGGGGTCGTGGTCATGGCCGAAGCTTCCCGGGAGCGCGGCGCGAGCGGCAACCGATTTGCACCACCGACCCGCCCACGTACCTGACTACCCGCCTACCCGACCACCCACCTACCGGACCACCCGCCTACCGGACCGTCCGTCACCCCTCCACCATCACCCCTCCACCGCCCCGCTCCGCCATCAGCCCATCCGCATGCTCCCGCACGACCGCTCGCGCCGACTCCGGTGTGTGGTGCCCGACCAGGACCTGGGCGGTGAGGCCGTCCGTGAGGGCGAGCAGGGTGTGGGCCTCGGCGGACGGGTCGAGGGCGGGGGCCAGTTCGCCGGTGTCCTGGCCGTAGCCGATCAGCCAGACCAGCAGTTCGTGCAGTTTCGTGTACGTGTCGCGCAGCACCGGCGCCAGTTGGTCGCTGACCGCCGCCTGGGCGACGAAGGCGCCCCAGACCTGTGCCTCCGTCCGGTCCTGCGGATCGACCAGGGCGAGCGCCGACAGGGTGCGGTCGAGCAGGGTCACGGCCGACTCCGGGCTGTCCGAGGCCTCGATGCGGGCCCTGGCCCGGTCGCCGACCCGCTGCGAGATGCCCTCCAGGGCGAACAGCAGCATCTCGTCCTTGGTGCGGAAGCAGCGCTGGACAGCGCCCATGGACACCTTCGCCTCGGCGGCGACGTCGCGCAGGCTGACGGACTCCATGCCGGAGCGGGCGATCAGGACGCAGACCGCTTCGGCGATGCGGCTGCGGCGGTCCTCGTAGTCGACCTGTCTGGGCACGTGCGGTGGCTCCTTCCAGGAACGTCGGGCGGTCGGGCCGGGGCCTGAAGTTTTCGATGCGGTTGCATCGTATCCTGACGCCGATGCATGATCTGATGCGACCGCATCGGAAAAGGTGGCATCCACGGCCACCACCACATTCGGGGAGACACGCCCATGGCACCGCGAACCAACGACCCCACCCCTACCAACACCAACACCAACACCAAGAAGTCCTCCCCCGAGGGCCTCTTCGCGCTCTTCGGCGTCATCCTGGTCGTGCAGGGCTTCGGCTCCGCGATCACCGAGGCCGGATGGGACACCAGCTTCGGCGTCTCCGCGCTGCTGCGGGAGGCCGGGGCGCCCGCGTGGACGGACCTGGTGGTCGGGGCGCTCGGCTGCGCGCTGCTCGCGGTGGCCGTGCACGGCCGGATGCGGCGCCAGGCGTCGTAGCCGCACGGCCGGATGCGGCGCCACGCCTCGTAGCGCTCGCCCCTCCGGTCCCGCGATACTTCCGCCACCTCACCGGTTACGGAAGGACTCGCGTGCTCACTCGACTTGGCGTCCTCGGCGCCGCCGCCCTGCTGGCC
>NZ_LIRJ01000675.1 GCF_001419745.1 Streptomyces silaceus
CCTGGGCCTCGCCCTCGGCCTTCAGCGCGGCGGCCTTGGCCTCACCTTCGGCGCGCAGGATCGCGGACTGCTTCTCACCCTCGGCGCGCAGGATCTCCGACTGCCGGACACCTTCGGCCTGGAGGATCGCGGCGCGCTTGTCACGGTCGGCGCGCATCTGCTTCTCCATCGAGTCCTGGATGGAGGTCGGCGGCTCGATCGCCTTGAGCTCGACGCGGTTGACGCGGATGCCCCACTTGCCGGTGGCCTCGTCGAGGACGCCTCGGAGCGCGGCGTTGATCTCCTCGCGGGAGGTCAGGGTCCGCTCCAGGTCCATGCCACCGATGATGTTGCGCAGGGTGGTGACGGTGAGCTGCTCGATCGCCTGGATGTAGCTGGCGACCTCGTACGTCGCAGCCCTGGCGTCGGTCACCTGGTAATAGATGACCGTGTCGATGTTGACCACCAGGTTGTCCTGGGTGATCACCGGCTGGGGCGGGAACGGCACGACCTGTTCACGCAGGTCGATGCGGTTGCGGATGGAGTCGATGAACGGGACGACGATGTTGAGGCCCGCGTTCAGCGTTCTCGTGTAGCGGCCGAAGCGTTCGACGATGGCCGCGCTGGCCTGTGGGATGACCTGGATGGTCTTGATCAGGGCGATGAAGACCAGCACCACCAGAATGATCAGGACGATGATGATTGGTTCCATCGTGGTTCCCCGTACCCTTCATGCCTCGGCGAAGATCTTGCTGGTCGAGTCTGTCAGACCGCCGCACGGCCTGGGGGCCTTTCACATGACGACGGCCGTGGCTCCGTCGATCTCGACGACGTCCACTTCCTGGCCCGGCTCGTAGGCACTGTCCGTGTCGAGGGCGCGGGCCGACCAGATCTCGCCCGCGAGTTTGATGCGTCCGCCACCGGCGTCGACTCTTTCGACGACGACGGCGCTCCTGCCCTTCAACGCGTCGACCCCGGTGGCCAGTTCGGGCCGCTGGGAGCGGTGCCGGGTCGCGATGGGGCGTACGACGGCGATGAGCGCCACCGAGACCGCGGCGAAGACCACGACCTGAAGGACCGTGCCGCCGCCCAGGCCCGCGGTGACGGCGGCCGCGACGGCGCCCACCGCGA
>NZ_LIRJ01000676.1 GCF_001419745.1 Streptomyces silaceus
GCGGCTTCGTCGACCTCCAGCAGTGCGTGCGGGAGCCGGACGAGGCACTGGAACTGGGCGCCGGGATTCTCGACCGACTTCGTTGAGTTTCGCGCCCGGCCGCGCCCTGAATCGTCAATATGAGATCCGTCGACCACCCGCAGGATGACCGATCGTTGCCCCTTCGCAATCTGCCGCTGTCGGCTATCCGATCGTCATAGTCCCTTATGCCGCCACGGCATAGAGTCGCTGCCGAATTGGGCCGTTCACGGGTCGAATCGACCGCAGTAGCCTGACGCGGAACGAGCTCGATAACTGCTCATATCAGGAGGATTCAGTGGCTGAACAGCGCGTCTTCGCGAAGCCCGAGGAACTGGCCCAGGCCGTCGCCGTACTCACGATCCAGGCGCTCGGCGCGGCCGTCGAGCGGTCCGGTACGGCGACGTGGGTCCTGGCGGGCGGCAGCACGCCGGCGGCCGCCTACCGTCTGCTGGCGCAGGATCAGGGTGCCCTGCCTTGGGACCGGTTGAACGTGTTGATGGGCGACGAGCGGTGCGTGGCTGTCGACCACCCCGACTCCAACTGGGGCCAGGCCGCTGCCGCGTTGCTGGACCACGTACCCGTCGACGGGAACCGGCTGCTGGTGCCCGAGGGGACGCTGCCACCGGACGAGGCCGCCGCCCGCTATGCCGCCGCGCTCGCGCAGGTGCCGACGGATGCCGCCGGGCTGCCCCGTCTGGACCATGTGTGGCTGGGGGTCGGGGAGGACGGCCACACGCTGTCGCTCTTCCCCGGCCTGGAGGCGGTGGAGGTGACGGATCGCCTGGTGGCGGGCGTGCACAACTCGCCGAAGCCGCCCCCCGAGCGGCTCACCCTCACGCTCCGGGCCCTGCGGGGAGCGCAGGACTGCCTGATCATCGCGGCCGGCGCCGGCAAGGCCGAGGTGATCGCGCGCGCCCTGCGCGGAGACGTCAAGCTGCCGGTGGCACGGGCGGCGCAAGCGGTGGAGGAGGCGGGCGGCCGGGTCACGTGGCTGCTCGACGAGGCCGCGGCCGCGCACATCGGCTGACGCGCCTGCGCGACCACCCACGCACGCGACCGACACACGTCGTCCACGAACGCGATACCGGCGTCCCCGCGCTATGCCGTCTTCTCCCCGCGCGGGGACGCCTCCTCTCGGCGCAGGGA
>NZ_LIRJ01000677.1 GCF_001419745.1 Streptomyces silaceus
GGAGGGGGCCGACGCCGGGGCCGGAGCCTTCTGGAGGCCGTCCACCGCGACCGCCGCGCCACCCGCGGCCGCGCCCACCCCGGCGAGCACCGGCTCGGGCCCGCCCGGTACGTCCACCAGCGGAGCCCCGCGCCGCTTGCGCTCGCTGAGGTCGACCAGCGCCACGGTCGTCAGCGCGGTGACCACCGAACCGATGGCGATGGCCACGAAGAACATCGGTACGCCACCGACGGCACCGAGCACCGCCACGATCGGCCCGCCGTGCGGCACCGCGTCCTTCACGCTCGCCATGCCGGCGATCGCACCGGCGACGGCACCGCCGAGCATGTTGGCGGGGATGACCTGCGCCGGACGGGCGGCGGCGAAGGGGATGGCGCCCTCCGAGATGCCGAAGAAGCCCATGAACAAGGAAGCGAGCCCGGTCTCCCGTTCCTGCTCCGTGTAGAGCCGCTTGCGGATCAGCGTCGCGAGGCCCTGGCCGAGCGGCATGACCGGAATCGCGGCGGCGCACATGCCCATGACGGTCTGGTTGCCGGTCGCGATGAGCCCCGCGCCGAACAGGAACGCCGTCTTGTTGACGGGACCGCCCATGTCGAACGCGATCATGAGCCCCAGGATCGCGCCGAGCAGGATCGCGCTGGTCCCCGTCATGCCGCTGAGCCAGCTGGTCAGGTGCTCGAAGATCCACGAGATCGGTTTCCCGATGACGTAGATGAAGAACAGGCCGAGCGCCGTGGTCGCCACGATCGGGATCACGATGATCGGCATGATCGGCTGGACGAACTTCGGGACCTTGACCTTCTTGATCCACAGCACCAGGTAACCGGCGAGGAAGCCGGTGACGATGGCCCCGATGAAGCCCGCGCCCGCCTTGGAGTCGTACAGGTCACCGGTGTTGGCGATCCACCCGCCGATCATGCCCGGCACCAGCGCGGGCCGGTCCCCGATCGCGTAGGCGATGTATCCCGACAGGATCGGCACCATCAGCGTGAACCCGATGACACCGATCTGGTTCACGTGCATCCAGAACGAGCCGTCCGGGATGACGAGCCCGCCCTTGGGGTCGGTGTGCCCGCCGAGCGACAGCGAGATCGCGATCAGCAACCCGCCGACCACGACGAACGGAATCATGTACGAGACGCCGTTCATCAGCGCCTTGTACGCGACGCTGCGCTCCTTGCCGCCCCCGCCACCGG
>NZ_LIRJ01000678.1 GCF_001419745.1 Streptomyces silaceus
GCCCGCCGCGCGTCCCGCGCCTGCCGCTCATGCACCACGGCCGCCAGATACGCGGCCGGTGGAACACCCTGCGGCGCCGGCGTCCCCGTCCGCTCCACCAGATCACCGGCGAGCCGCTCGGCCATCGCCCAGCCCACCTGCGGATCCAGCTGCCCCATCCGCGTCAGGTACTGGCGAATCGCCAGCCACAGCCCCTCGGGCACCCCGGACAGATCGAGCCCGGAGAACCGCCCCACCAACCACGGCGGCGGCGGAGGCACGAACGCCGTCTGCCCCACGGGCACCCGCTCACGTACGACCAGCGTCCCCGCGAACACGTCCCCGATCCGCCGCCCCCGCGCCGACACCAGCGACGCGATGCACGCCACGACCCCGAACGTCGTCAGGATCTCGACGACCCCCACGGCCCCACGCACCAGCGCGTGCCGGAACCGGATCGGCCCCCCGTCGTCCCGCACCACCCGCAGCCCGCACGCCAGCTTCCCCAGCGACCGCCCATGACTGAGCGTCTCCACCGCGATCGGGCCACCGACGAGTACGAGGACGAAACCGGCGACCGCCACCGCGGCGGCCGCGGCGTCGTCCAGCGACGAGGTCGACGCGATGACCCCGACGGTCACCGCGATATAGACCGCCCATGCCACGACCAGATCGATCAGCACGGCCAGCGCCCGGCTCGGCAGCTTCGCGGGACGCAGCTCCAGCGCCACCGCCTCGCCCGTCACAAGCTCACTCACGCCCGCCGCCCTTCCCTGCCCTGCCGTAGGACTGGCCAGTCTGCCAAGCTGAACAATCACGCGCCGCAGTACGAGGAGCAGCCAGCCGATGGACCTCGACGTCTTCGTGTCCGCCCACCGAGCCGAGTGGGACCGACTGGACGCCCTGCTGCGCCGCCAACGCCGCCTCTCCGGAGCCGAGGCCGACGAACTCGTCACCCTCTACCAACGCACCGCCACCCACCTCTCCCTGATCCAGTCCAGCGCCCCCGACCCGCAGCTCGTCGGCCGCCTGACGCATCT
>NZ_LIRJ01000679.1 GCF_001419745.1 Streptomyces silaceus
CAACCTGGGTGGGGGGATGGTGTGCTACTGGCCATGCACGAGGATAGTGGGGCGCGGGTGGTTGGTGTAGACCAAGAGCCGCCCATTCTCAGGAACCTGGTGCCGGGCCGGAGCTGACCGTCCGCGTTCTCAGGCGGCCGTCCGCCAGACGAAGATCTCCGTGCTCGGGCGGCGTTCGGCGAAGGTGTCCGTCGGGGAGGCCGCCCGCAGCAGTCGGCGCAGGTCCGTCTCGAAGTCGGTGCGGCGCTCGCCGAACAGGCGCGGTGCAGAGAACGACATCGAGAACACCCCCGAGACGATGTCGTCCGCCGTGCGCTCCAGTACCTGCCCGCCGGGGACGACATGGCGCTCCGGGCCGGTGAACCCCGCGGCGGCGAACACCGCGGCCTCGCCGCCGGGGGTGCCCTGCGGCAGCGTTCCGCGTCCGGCGCGGCGGACCGGTCCCAGGTACCGCCGGACCAGTTCCTCCGTCGCGGGGTAGGGCGCCACCGGGTGCGGGAGGCCTTCGGCGGACCGCTCCTCCGTCTTCAGGTCCGAGATGTGCAGCAGCGCTCCGCCGGGCGTCAGCATGTCCCTGACGGTCGCCGCCACGAGATCGCGGTCCATCCAGTGGAAGGACTGGGCGAAGGTCGCGACGCCGAACGTGCCGAGGCCCGCGGGCAGATCCTCCGCGCGGCCACGTACCCAGCGCGCCTTGTCGCTCACCCCCAGCTCGGCGGCCTCGCGCCGTGCTTCGTCGAGCATGCCGGGGTCCGGGTCCACGCCCACGATCTCGTCGAACAGGTGGGCAAGATCCAGGGCGAGCGTCCCGGGTCCGCAGCCCACGTCGAGGAGACGTCCCCGCCCGTCGAGGTCCAGGATCCCCGCGAGCGCGTCCGCGAGCCCCGGGGCGTACGGCAGCCTCCCGCGCCGGTAGTGGGCGGCCGTGCCCTCGAACAGCGTCTCGTCCCACTCCCAGCCGGCCACCACGCCCGCCCACCGCCTTCACCTGCGTCCTCGGCCTCCGGAGCCGTCGGCTCCATGACGCCACCGTCCCACGCGCGGCCACCGAGCCGCGGCGCGAAGCGGCCGTGCGCCTTCCGGTAATCTGGATCTTTTCCCGCAGAGGAGTTACATCCGTGGAGTTCCGGCTGCTCGGAGCGGTGTCCGTCGCCACTGAGGTCGGCGTGCTGCCGCTCGGTCCCGCCAAGCGGCGCAGCCTGCTCGCCGCGCTGCTGCTCAGGCCCAACCATCCGGTGCCGGTCGACCAGTTGACGGCCGCCCTGTGGGACCACGAGCCGCCGGCGCGGGCCCGCGGGGTCATCCAGGGCCATGTGTCGCGTCTGCGGGTGCTCCTGACGGGCGCGGACGCCGAGGTGTTCGGCGTCGAGCTGCTCACCCAGGGCACGGCGTACGTCCTGCGGATGCCGGAGTCGCTCCTGGACGCCCACCGCTTCGAGGAGCTGGTGACGCTGGCCCGCGGCCAGCGGGCGCCCGCCGATGCCGTGGCGATGTACCAGGAGGCGCTGTCGCTGTGGCAGGGGCCGGCGCTGACCGGGGCGCATCCGAGCCAGCCGCTGCAGGCCGCCGCGCAGGCGCTGGAGGAGCTGCGCCTCGCCTCGGTGGAGTCGCTGGCCGCTTCCTTCTCACTGATGGGCGAGCACGCGCGGGCCGCCGCCGTGCTGCGC
>NZ_LIRJ01000068.1 GCF_001419745.1 Streptomyces silaceus
GGGCGGGCTCGGGGGCGCGTGCCGTGGCGTGCGCCTGGCCGTGCCCCGCGGGCAGGTCCCCCACCAACGGCTCCAGCTCGGCCATGGTCTTGGCGCGGTAGACCCCGTCGATCCGCTCCGCGTGCTCCTCCGCGGTCAGCCGCCCCTCGGCCAGCGCCTCGCGGAGGATGTCCGCGGTGCGGTCCCGGTCGGCGTCGGAGGCACGGAGCGCTGGAGTGTGCTTTTCGAGGTCCACGCGAGCAGCGTACCCAAACGCGATAGATCGCGACTACCCCTACTGAGCCTTACCTCACAGGATCGGTCCGCTTCGCGCGCTCTACGCTGGTTGGCGCGTCGCCAATGGAGGCCGCGCCGCTGTCTGCCGAGTGAGGAATGGCCGTAATGCCAGAGTTTGCGTACTCCGATCTGCTCCCGCTGGGAGAGGACACCACCCCGTATCGGCTGGTGACCGCCGAGGGTGTGTCGACCTTCGAGGCCGACGGGCGGACGTTCCTCAAGGTGGACCCGGAGGCGCTGCGCAAGCTCGCCGCCGAGGCGATCCACGACATCCAGCACTATCTGCGGCCCGCGCACCTGGCGCAGCTGCGGCGCATCGTCGACGACCCGGAGGCGTCGGGCAACGACAAGTTCGTGGCGCTCGACCTGCTCAAGAACGCGAACATCGCGGCCGCCGGCGTGCTCCCGATGTGCCAGGACACCGGCACCGCGATCGTCATGGGCAAGCGCGGCCAGAACGTGCTGACCGAGGGCGGCGACGAGGAGGCCCTCTCGCGCGGCATCTACGACGCGTACACCAAGCTGAACCTGCGCTACTCCCAGATGGCCCCGCTGACCATGTGGGAGGAGAAGAACACCGGCTCCAACCTGCCGGCGCAGATCGAGCTGTACGCGACCGACGGCGGCGCCTACAAGTTCCTCTTCATGGCCAAGGGCGGCGGCTCCGCCAACAAGTCCTTCCTCTACCAGGAGACGAAGGCGGTCCTGAACGAGGCCTCCATGATGAAGTTCCTGGAGGAGAAGATCCGTTCGCTCGGCACGGCGGCGTGCCCGCCGTACCACCTGGCGATCGTCGTCGGCGGCACCAGCGCCGAGTTCGCCCTGAAGACCGCGAAGTACGCCTCCGCGCACTACCTGGACGAGCTGCCCGCCGAGGGCTCGGCGACCGGGCACGGCTTCCGGGACAAGGAGCTGGAAGAGAAGGTCTTCGAGCTGACGCAGAAGATCGGCATCGGCGCGCAGTTCGGCGGCAAGTACTTCTGCCACGACGTGCGCGTGGTGCGCCTGCCCCGGCACGGCGCCTCGCTGCCCGTCGCCATCGCCGTCTCCTGCTCGGCCGACCGCCAGGCCACCGCGAAGATCACCGCCGAGGGCGTCTTCCTCGAGCAGCTGGAGACGGACCCGGCGCGCTTCCTGCCGGAGACCGAGGACTCCCACCTGGACGAGTCCGCCGACGTCGTGAAGATCGACCTCAACCAGCCGATGGACGCGATCCTCGCCGAGCTCACCCGGCACCCGGTGAAGACCCGCCTCTCGCTGACCGGCCCCCTCGTCGTGGCCCGCGACATCGCGCACGCCAAGATCAAGGAGCGGCTCGACGCGGGCGAGGAGATGCCGCAGTACCTGAAGGACCACCCGGTGTACTACGCCGGTCCGGCCAAGACGCCCGAGGGGTACGCGTCCGGCTCCTTCGGCCCGACGACGGCCGGGCGCATGGACAGCTACGTCGAGCAGTTCCAGGCGGCGGGCGGCTCCAAGGTCATGCTGGCCAAGGGCAACCGCTCCCAGCAGGTCACCGACGCGTGCGACGCGCACGGCGGCTTCTACCTCGGCTCGATCGGCGGCCCCGCCGCGCGTCTCGCGCAGGACTGCATCAAGAAGGTCGAGGTCGTCGAGTACGAGGAGCTCGGCATGGAGGCCGTCTGGAAGATCGAGGTCGAGGACTTCCCCGCCTTCATCGTCGTCGACGACAAGGGCAACGACTTCTTCCAGAACCCGGCCCCGGAGCCGACGTTCACGCACATCCCGGTGCGGGGCCCGGGTCTGGCGTAACGCGCGAGGGGCCCTCTCGGCGGAGAGGGCCCCTGGTCGACCGGGCCTCGGGTGCGCCCCGTCAGGGGCGGGGAACCGCGCGCCCGGCCACGGCGCACCCGGACCGGCCGTCCGCGGCTCCCCGCAGAGCAGGCGGCTCCTCAGGCGAACCGCTGGTTCGCCGCCCCCGTGCACTTCTGCAGCCGCACCGGCTCCTTGGCCCCCGCCAGGGTCAGACAGAGCCCGGTGTCCGCGGCGGGACGCACCGTGCCGGACTGGCGCGCGAACTTCTGGTTGTCACCGCCGTGGCAGTTCCACAGGGTGACGGCCGCGCCTTCCTTGTGCGCGCCGTCCGGCACGTCGAGGCAGCGGTCCTGGGTCAGCCCGGTGTGCAGCGACTTCTGGGTGTCGTCGTACCACCAGGTCTGGTTGCGGTTGCCCGTGCAGTCCCAGCCCTGCACCTTCGTGCCGTTGCGGCTCTTGGACGCGTCGACGTCCACGCAGGTCTGCGTCCCCTCGTTCTTGAGGGGCCGGTACGCGTCGTCCCAGGCGCCCTTGTAGAGCTTGGGGCTGCCCGTGCTCGCCGGGTCGGCGCAACTGCCCTCGCGGTATCCGGAGTCGTACAGCTGCGTCAGGCAGGACGCGAAGGCCGCGTGGCCGCGGGCGTTCGGGTGGAAGGACTGCCGGACGGAGTTGGAGTCCGGCGGGAACGGGTTGGACAGGTCGATGTACAGACCCCGCGCCCAGGTGTCCTCCATGCAGACCTCGTGGCCCTGGAAGAGACGGGAGTTGTCCAGGTAGGTCGCGCCCGCGTTCTTGACCGCCTTGCGCATGCCCGTCGCGAAGGCCGGCACCGCGTAGTTGCGGCCCCACTCGGTGTCGGAGTCGTAGCCGAGCCCGCCGCAGGCCAGCTTGCCCGGGAACGTGGGGTTGTCGCGGAAGTCCGGGCCGATCGGGCTCGGGTACCCCATGGCGACGAGCTTGTAGTCGCCCTCCTGGTAGCCCGCGTCCTTCATGACGGTCTTCAGGTCGCGGATGGACTGCTCGACCTTGGGCACGAGGCCGTCCACGCGCGCCTGCCAGCCGTCGTTGTACTTGCCGGCGCAGGCTCCCTGGCTGAGCAGATAGCGGGTCACGCAGTCCGTCATGACCGGGGAGAACTCCAGGTCGTCATTGGCGCCGATGACGAGCAGGATTGTCTTGATCTTGGTGTTGCGCGCCTTGATGGCGAGGTTGTCGCTCTGCACCAGCTCGTCGGCGTACTGCTTCTGACCGCCGATCCTGATGTTGACGGTCTGCGCACCCGAGCAGGCGACGTTGTACGTCACGTCGGCCGGGATGCCGGTGCGGTGGATCGCGGCGTCCGGCGACCGGTGGCACCAGTTGTCGGGCCCGTCGGTGCCCGGTTCGTACGTACCGACGCCCTCGCCGGAGATCTCGCTGTCGCCGAGCGAGATCAGGCCGGTCTTGCGGTCGGCCATCGGGCGCTCGGCGGGGCTGCCGTAGAGCTTGGTGGCCTCCTCGGCCCTGATCTTCTCCAGCTCGGGCGGGAGAGGTGCCGCCTTCGGCGCCGCCCCTGTCCCCTGGTCCGCCGCCTGGGCGGGCACCGCCGCCGCCGTGCCGAGCACGGCCGTCATCGCGACGGCCGCCGCGAACGAACATCGCAGCCGGCCCCGTCCGCTGCGTCTGATGCGCTTCATTGCGCCTCCCCGGTGTGGTGTTACCCAGGGTTTTTACTGGTGGGTAGCAGCCCTTGGGAATACCTGGAACAAGACAAGTGCTCAACTTTTTACGGGGTTTGAACGGAGAGGTAGGTTCAGCGCATGACCAGCGACGCCAGCGACGACCGCACCGGCGAGTACCGGATCGAGCACGACTCCATGGGTGAGGTGCGGGTTCCCGCGCACGCCAAGTGGCGGGCCCAGACGCAGCGCGCGGTGGAGAACTTCCCCGTCTCCGGGCAGCGCCTGGAGCGCGCGCACATCGCCGCCCTCGCCCGGATCAAGGCGGCGGCGGCCAAGGTCAACGCCGGGCTCGGGGTCCTCGACAAGGACGTCGCCGAGGCCATCGCGGACGCGGCGGCCGAGGTCGCGGACGGACGCTGGGACGACCACTTCCCCGTCGACGTCTTCCAGACCGGCTCCGGCACGTCGTCCAACATGAACACCAACGAGGTCCTGGCCACACTGGCCTCGGAGCGGCTCGGCCGCGACGTGCACCCCAACGACCACGTGAACGCCTCGCAGTCCTCGAACGACGTCTTCCCCTCCTCGATCCACATCGCGGCGACGGGCGCCGTCACCGGCGAGCTGATCCCCGCCCTGGAGCACCTCGCCGCCGCCCTGGAGCGCAAGGCCGAGGAGTTCGCCGACGTCGTGAAGTCCGGGCGTACGCACCTCATGGACGCGACGCCCGTGACCCTCGGCCAGGAGTTCGGCGGGTACGCGGCGCAGGTGCGGTACGGCGTCGAGCGGCTCCGCGCCTCGCTCCCCCGCCTCGCCGAACTCCCCCTCGGCGGGACGGCGGTGGGCACCGGCATCAACACCCCGCCCGGCTTCTCCGCGGCCGTCATCGCCGAGGTGGCGCGGGCCACGGGGCTGCCGCTGACCGAGGCGCGCGACCACTTCGAGGCGCAGGGCGCGCGGGACGGCATCGTCGAGACCAGCGGGCAGCTGCGGACCATCGGCGTCGGCCTGACGAAGATCGCGAACGATCTGCGGTGGATGGCGTCGGGGCCGCGCACCGGTCTCGCCGAGATCAACCTGCCGGACCTGCAGCCCGGTTCGTCGATCATGCCGGGCAAGGTGAACCCGGTCGTCCCCGAGGCCGCGCTGATGGTCGCGGCGCAGGTGACGGGGAACGACGCGACGGTCGCCGCGGCCGGGGCCGCGGGCAACTTCGAGCTCAACGTCATGCTGCCGGTCATCGCCAAGAACGTCCTGGAGTCGATCCGGCTGCTCGCCAACGTGTCGCGGCTGCTCGCCGACCGGACGGTCGACGGGATCACCGCGAACCGGGAGCGGGCGCGGGAGTACGCGGAGTCGTCGCCGTCCGTCGTGACGCCGCTGAACAAGTACATCGGGTACGAGGAGGCGGCGAAGGTCGCGAAGCGGTCCCTCGCCGAACGGAAGACGATCCGAGACGTCGTCCTCGAAGCCGGGTACGTGGACCGGGGCGACCTCTCCCTTGAACAGCTGGACGAGGCGCTGGACGTCCTGCGCATGACGCATCCGTAACGGACCGACCTGTTACGGCGGCGCCGTCTAATATCTGTCCATGACAGACCTCGACGGGACCACGACGGCCGATGGCGGAGCGGCGCGCTGGGCGCCCGGGGACCACATTCTGTGGCGGTACCGGGAGAACGCCGGGCGCCGCTTCCACATCTGCCGCCCCGTCACCGTCGTCCGTGACGACGACGATCTGCTCGCCGTGTGGATGGCGCCCGGCACCGAGTGCGTGAAGCCGGTGCTCGCCGACGGCACCTCCCTGCACCACGAGCCGCTCGCCACCCGCTACACCAAGCCGCGCACGGTCCGCAGGGACCACTGGTTCGGCACCGGCGTCCTCAAGCTCGCGCGGCCGGGCGACCCGTGGTCGGTCTGGCTCTTCTGGGACCCGGGCTGGCAGTTCAAGAACTGGTACGTGAACCTGGAGGAACCGCGCGTCCGTTGGGCCGGCGGCGTGGACTCCGAGGATCACTTTCTGGACATCTCCGTGCGGCCGGACCGCAGCTGGCGCTGGCACGACGAGGACGAGTTCGCCGAGGCCCGCCGGGTCGGTCTGATGGACGCCGGAAAGGCCGCTGACGTACGCGCCGCCGGAGAGGCCGCCCTTGACGTGATCGGTTCCTGGGGGGCACCTTTTTCGGACGGCTGGCAGCACTGGCGTCCCGATCCGTCCTGGGTCGTACCCTCCCTTCCGGATGACTGGGACCGTACGCCCGCGCATGTGTCCTCATGAGACCCTTGATGCGCCCCCGTGGTTCAAACGTAGGATCGTCCTCCGCAAGGGCGCACAGCAGCAACTCCGAGGGTCTGCGCGGTGTCTGACAGGAAGTCATCGAGGGGCGGCAGAACGTGAGCGAGGACCGCAAGGGCCAGGCAGAGGCCTTTGACGCCATCGGGCAGCACTACGACGACGCCTTCCCGCACAAGGAGGGCCAACTCGCCGCGGGCCGCCGTCTCGCGGAGGGGCTGCGGCCCGGCTCCCGGGTCCTCGACGTGGGCTGCGGAACGGGCCTGCCGACCGCTCTGGGGCTGACCGAATCCGGCCACTCGGTCCTCGGCACGGACATCTCGACGGGCATGCTGGAACTGGCGGGAAAGAACGTCCCTGCCGCCGAGTTCCGGCAGCTCGACATCGCGGACCTGAGGGCCGAGGGTCCGGGCGGGGTGGGCCGGTTCGACGGCGTGGCATGTTTCTTCTCCCTGCTGATGCTGCCGCGTCGGGAGATCCCCCAGGCGCTGCGCCGGCTGCACGAAGTGCTGCTGCCGGGCGGCTTGATGGAGCTCTCGATGGTCGAGGCCGATCTGGACGACGCCGCGATTCCGTTCCTGGGGCACACAATCCGGGTATCGGGTTACCTGCGGGATGAACTGCGGCAGGTCGTGCGTGACGCGGGCTTCGAGATCACCGGCGAGGAAACGTACTCGTACGCCCCCGCGAGCACCGACGCACCACCCGAACACCAGATCTTTCTGCACTGCCGACGCGGCTGAGCAACGTGCAACGCTGGACGGCGCGCACGGCGCGCAGCCCCGGACGGACGGATT
This sequence comes from Streptomyces silaceus, assembly GCF_001419745.1. Lineage (GTDB taxonomy): Bacteria > Actinomycetota > Actinomycetes > Streptomycetales > Streptomycetaceae > Streptomyces > Streptomyces silaceus. The sequence continues at coordinate 6,804 of NZ_LIRJ01000068.1, forward strand.
CGAAACGCGTGACGGAGCACCTCACCCCCCACGAGGGTCGCAAGGCACCAGCTGCCCGGCCGACCGCCCCCGCGGATCCCCGCGGGGCGCTGCTGCGTTCCCCCGAGGCCGCGGAGACCGGCGGGACCGGCGCCGCGGCACAGTCCCGCGCGGACGAAGCCGTGCCGGGCGCCCCCGTGCCGTCCGGCGAGCACTCCCAGCCGTCCGCCGCCGAGCCCGACCCGCACCGGCCGCGCCCCGCGCCGGAGGGCGGCGTGCCCGCGCAGCCCGGCCCCGGCGCGCCCGCGGGAGCGCCGGACGGCGAGGAGCGGCGCACCGGACAGCCCAGGCCGCCGGGCGCGGGCCCGGTGGCGATGCGGCGCGACGGCGACCGGCTGCGCTTCGTGGGCGCCGCGACCCGGCGCATCGCGCGCGGCATCGACCTCGACGAGATCGTGATGGGCCTGTGCCGGGCCACCGTCCCGACGTTCTCCGACGCGATCCTCGTCTATCTGCGCGATCCGCTGCCCGTCGGCGACGAGCGGCCCACCGGGCCGCTGGTGCTGCGGCTGCGCCGCACCGACCGGCTGCGCTCCATCGACGAGAGCTCCGAGGAGACCGACAGCGACAGCGGTACGGCGTCGGCACTGCAGGTCGTGCAGGCCGACATCGCCGATGTGATGGGCAGCGCCGAGCTGTGCGAGGTGCGGTCCGGCGGCGCGCTCGCCGAGGTGCTGCGCGGGGTGCGCCCGGTCTTCGCGGACGCGCCCGCCGCGCGGGCCGCGCTGCCCGAACTGCTGGGCGAGGGACGGACGTTGCCGTCGGGGCAGCGGGCGATCCTCGCGCCGCTGCGGGGCCGGCGCCGGGTGATCGGCGCGGCCGTGTTCCTGCGCCGCCCGGACCGTCCCGCGTTCGAGGCGGACGACCTGCTGGTCGCCGCCCAGCTGGCCACGCACAGCGCGCTCGGCATCGACAAGGCCGTCCTGTACGGGCGCGAGGCGTACATCGCCGACGAGCTGCAGCGCACGATGCTGCCCGAGACGCTGCCGCGCCCCACCGGTGTGCGGCTGGCCTCGCGCTATCTGCCGGCCGCGGAGACGGCCCGGGTCGGCGGCGACTGGTACGACGCGATCCCGCTGCCCGGCAGCCGGGTCGCCCTGGTCGTCGGCGACGTCATGGGGCACTCCATGACCTCGGCCGCGATCATGGGCCAGCTGCGGACGACGGCGCAGACCCTCGCCGGGCTCGACCTGCCGCCGCAGGAGGTCCTGCACCACCTCGACGAGCAGGCCCAGCGGCTCGGTTCCGACCGCATGGCGACCTGCCTGTACGCGGTCTACGACCCGGTCTCGCACCGCATCACCATCGCCAACGCCGGTCATCCGCCGCCCGTCCTGCTGCACCTGGGCGGCCGCGCCGAGGTGCTGCGGGTGCCGCCGGGCGCCCCCATCGGCGTGGGCGGCGTCGACTTCGAGGCCGTGGAGCTGGACGCCCCCGCGGGCGCCACGCTGCTCCTGTACACGGACGGGCTCGTCGAGTCCCGGCTGCGCGACGTGTGGACCGGCATAGAGCAGCTGCGCGAACGGCTCGCGGCCACCGCGCAGTTGACCGGCCCGGACCACCCGCCGCCGCTGGAGGCCCTGTGCGACGAGGTGCTCGACATGCTCGGTCCCGGCGACCGGGACGACGACATCGCGCTGCTCGCCGCCCGCTTCGACGGGATCGCGCCGAGCGACGTCGCGTACTGGTTCCTCGAACCGGAGAACGCGACGCCCTCACGGGCCCGCAGGCTGGCCCGCAGCGCCCTGGCGCGCTGGGGCCTCGAAGACCTGAGCGAGTCGGTGGAGCTCCTCGTCAGCGAGGTCGTGACGAACGCGGTGCGCTACGCGTCGCGGCCCATCACGCTGCGGCTGCTGCGCACCGACGTACTGCGCTGCGAGGTCGGCGACGACGTGCCGCAGCTGCCCCGGCTGCGCCAGGCGCGCGCCACCGACGAGGGCGGGCGCGGCCTGTACCTGGTCAACAAGATGGCCCGGCGCTGGGGCGCCACGCGCCTGAGCACCGGCAAGGTGGTCTGGTTCGAACTGAACCGGAGCTGAACGGCATCGGCACCGGAGCTGAACGGCATCGGCGGTGCGCCGAGGACTGCCGAAGGCCCCCGGAACCAGTTGGTTCCGGGGGCCTTCGGGTGTTCCGTGCGCGGACGCGGTCCCGGGACTCAGTCCCTGGAGTCGCTCCTGTCGCTTCGGTCGCCCCTGCCGGTCCTGCCGTCCGGGTCCTCCGGGATGCCGACCGAGTCGGTCGGGTCCGGCTCCTGGGTCGGCGGCTGGATCGTCGGGGTCGGCGTCGGCGGCGCGGTCGGCGTCGTCGGGGTCGGCCGGGTCGTCGGGCTCTGCGTCGGCGGCTTCGACGACGGGTCGTCCTCCGGCTTCGACGGCGTGTTCGACGGCTCCTTCGGGGCCTCGGACGTCGGGTCCGGCGGCGGCGCGATGGCCGCGCCCATGTCCGTGTCGAGGTCGAACTTGCTCGGCGCGCCCATGGCGTCGAAGGTGAACGCCGCCCAGATCTCCGCCGGGAAGCTGCCGCCGTCGACGCGGGCCTTGCCGCCGGCGCCCTTCATCGACACGTGCTTGGTGGCCTCCGGCGTACCGGGCACGCCCTCGCCGAACAGGCCCACCGAGGTGACGAGCTTGGGCGTGTAGCCGGTGAACCAGGCGGACTTGTTGTCGTCGGACGTACCGGTCTTGCCCGCCACGTCCTGCTCGGCGTTGCGGACCGCGTGGCCGGTGCCGTCGTCGACCACGCCGGTGAGGACCGAGGTGAGCGAGTCGGCGGTGCCGCGCTCGACGACCTGGTCGCCGATCGGGTCGGGCATGTCGACGGTGAGGTCCTTGTGCTCGACGGACTTCACGATGGCCGGGGTGACCTTCTTGCCGTGGTTGTCCAGCGTGGCGTAGACGCCGGCCATCTCCAGCGGGCTCGCGCCCATGGAGCCGAGCGTCTGGGCGGGCACCGCGGGCAGGCCCTTGACGTCCATGCCGAGCTTGCCCGCCATCTCCATCACCTCGGGCATCCCGACGTCCACGCCCATCTGCGCGAAGACGGAGTTGACGGACTTGTTCATCGCCTTCTGGACGGTGACGGGCCCGTAGCTGACGTCGTCCTCGTTCGGCGGGGCGAAGGCGACGTCGCTGCCCTTGACCGGGCGCTCGCTGGTGCCGTCGTAGATCGTGTTCGCCGTGATCGGCTGCCCGGACTGCGTCCGTGCGCCGTTCTCCAGGGCGGCGGCGAGGATCAGCGGCTTGAAGGTGGAGGCCGACTGATAGTCGCGGCGCGTGGCGTTGTTCGTGTAGTGCTTCACGTAGTCCTCGCCGCCGTACATGGCGAGGACCGCGCCGGTCTTCGGATCGACGGACGCGGCGCCCGCCTGGACCCGGGCGTCCGCCTTGTTCTTCTTGCGGTCGAGCTTGTCCTCGAGCTTCGCCTCGACCGACTTCTCCAGCTGGCGCTGCTTCTTGCGGTCGATGTTGAGCGTGATGGTGTAGCCGCCGAGCTTGAGCTGCGCCTCGGCCTCGGACCGGGTGAGCCCCTGCGTCATCAGCTGCTTCTCGACGGCCTCGTCGGCCGCCTTCACCAGGTAGCCTGTCTGGCCCTCCAGGCCGGGCGCGGGCTTGGGGGCGTCGGGCTTGGGGAACGTCATGCCGGACCGCTTGCCCGCGTCGAGCCAGCCCTCCTCGACCATGTTGTCGAGGACGTAGTTCCAGCGCTGCTTGACGAGCTTCCTGCTGGTCGGCGACGCGGACGTCCAGTCGTACTGACTGGGGGCCTGGAGCAGCGCGGCGAGGTAGGCGCCCTGCTCCACCTTGAGCTTCCTGGCGTCGACGCCGTAGTAGGCCTGGGCGGCGGCCTGGATGCCGTAGGCGCCGCGGCCGTAGTAGCTCGTATTGATGTAGCCCGCGAGGATGTCGTCCTTGCTCTTCTCGCGGTCCACCTTCAGCGAGATGACCAGTTCCTTCAGCTTGCGGCTGACCGTCTGGTCCTGGGTGAGGTAGTAGTTCTTCACGTACTGCTGGGTGATCGTCGAGCCGCCCTGCTTGCCCTTGCCGGTCACCGTGTTGATCAGACCGCGGGCCGTGCCCTTGAAGTCGACGCCCTCGTCCTTGTAGAAGGACTTGTTCTCGGCGGCGACGAAGGTCTTCTGGACGTCCTCGGGGACCTTGTCCAGGTCGACGATCTCGCGGTTGACCTTGCCGTCCCGCGCCAGGATGGACCCGTCGCTGTACTTGTAGACGTTGCTCTGCTTCTTCGCCAGGGCGTTGCCCTCGGGGATGTCGATCACCAGGTACAGCACGATGAACGCGCCCATGCCGAGCAGGATCAGTCCGAAGAACGTCCCGAGGATCTTCTTCCAGGTGAAGAAGCGGCGTATGCCGGTGCGCTTGCCGCCGGACGGGCGCCCACGGCGCGCTGCCCTGCGGGCACCGCGCGTCCGCGCTTGTCGTGCTTCGGCTCGGCCCATGACTGAGAGTGCTCCGCTTCCGTCTAGTCCACATGCGTACGTCGAGTCAGCTCATGAAGCTAACACCGCACCCTGGGACAAACTCCTGCCGATCCGGTCTTTTCCGGACGTGACAATGAGCACCTGCCCCTTAGGAACCGACGATCCCAGGGGCCGGAAGGTTGCGCGGGCGTCGCACATTCCAGCTCTACACGGGGGGTATACACGGCACGTATACACACCATGTACAGTGCTCCGCATGTCCATTGGCCACACCCTTCTGGGTCTTCTGGAGTCGGGCCCCCGGCACGGCTACGACCTCAAGCGCGCCTTCGACGAGAAGTTCGGGCACGACAAGCCCCTGCACTACGGGCAGGTCTACTCGACCATGTCCCGGCTGCTGAAGAACGGCCTCGTCGAGGTCGACGGCATAGAGGCGGGCGGCGGCCCCGAGCGCAAGCGGTACGCGATCACCGAGGCCGGCATCACCGATGTCCAGCGCTGGCTCGCCACCCCGGAGAAGCCGGAGCCCTACCTCCAGTCGACCCTCTACACGAAGGTCGTCCTCGCGCTCCTCACCGACCGCGACGCCGCCGAACTCCTCGACGTCCAGCGCGCCGAGCACCTGCGCCTGATGCGCATCCTCACCGACCGCAAGCGCAAGGGCGACCTCGCCGACCAGCTCATCTGCGACCACGCGCTGTTCCACCTCGAAGCCGATCTGCGCTGGCTGGAGCTCACCGCCGCGCGCCTCGGCAAGCTCGCCCTGGAGGTGCGCTCCGCATGACCCCCGCAGGTTCCCTTCTCGTCGCCGACGGACTGCACAAGGCCTACGGCCCCACCGCCGCGCTCGACGGCGCCGCGTTCTCCATCCACCCCGGCGAGGTCGTCGCCGTCATGGGCCCCTCGGGCTCCGGCAAGTCGACCCTGCTGCACTGCCTCGCGGGGATCGTCCGCCCCGACGCGGGCTCGATCACCTACGGCGGCCGTGAGCTGACCGGCATGTCCGACACGGAGCTCAGCGCCCTGCGCCGCAGCGAGTTCGGCTTCGTCTTCCAGTTCGGCCAGCTCGTCCCCGAGCTGACCTGCGTGGAGAACGTCGCCCTTCCACTGCGGATGAACGGCGTCAAGCGCAAGCAGGCCGAGGCCACCGCGCTCGCCTGGATGGACCGGCTCGACGTCGCCGACGTGCGCGACAAGCGGCCCGGCGAGGTCTCCGGCGGCCAGGGCCAGCGCGTCGCCGTGGCCCGCTCCCTCGCCACCAGCCCGCGCGTGATCTTCGCCGACGAGCCGACCGGCGCTCTGGACTCGCTCAACGGCGAGCGCGTCATGGAGATGCTCACCGACGCCGCCCGCTCGACCAACGCGGCCGTCGTCCTGGTCACCCACGAGACGCGGGTGGCCGCCTACTCGGACCGCGAGATCGTCGTGCGCGACGGCAAGTCCCGCGACATGGAGCGGATCGCATGAGTGACACCCGGGTGCGCCCGCAGCCCCCGATCGCGGCGCCGACCGCGGTGGCGCCGACCGGCGCCGCCGCCTGGGTGCGCGATCTGGGCATGGGCATACGGTTCGCGGCGGGCGGCGGGCGCGAGGGCTGGATCCGTACGATCCTGACCGCGGTCGGCGTCGGCCTCGGCGTCGCGCTGCTGCTCGGCGCCGCCTCGGTGCCCAACCTGCTGCAGAACCGCGACGACCGGCAGTTCGCCCGTACCCCGCACTCCTCCATGGACGGGAAGTCGGTCAAGGCGACCGACTCGACGGTCATGATGCGGGACACCGGCACCACCTTCCGCGGGAAGAGCGCGACCGGCATGTTCCTGCGCGCCGACGGGACGAACCCCGTGCTGCCGCCGGGCATCGACAAGATCCCCGCGGCCGGCGAGATGGTCGTCTCGCCCGCGCTGCGCGACCTGCTCGACGACCCGGCGAACAAGCTCCTCAAGGAGCGCTTCCGCGACTTCCGCGTGACCGGCACGATCGACGAGGCCGGCCTCGTCTCGCCGCTGGAGCTCTACTACTACGCCGGCACGGGCAAGCTCACCACGTCCGAGGGCGCCTATCGCGTCGAGCGCTTCGGGCAGGACAACTCGCTGCCCCTCGACCCGTTCCTGATGGCTCTCGTCGTCCTGATCTGCGTCGTACTGCTCACCCCGGTGGCGATCTTCATCGGGACGGCCGTGCGGTTCGGCGGCGACCGGCGCGACCGGCGGCTCGCGGCCCTGCGCCTGGTCGGCGCGGACGCCCGCGCGGTGCGCAGGATCGCGGCCGGCGAGGCGCTGTTCGGCGCGGTCCTCGGACTCGCCGCGGGCGCCGCCTTCTTCCTGCTGCTGCGGGAGCTCGTGGGCGTGGTCGACCTGACGAACGTCAGCGCCTACCCGTCCGACATGGTGCCCGCGCCCGCCCTGGTGGCGCTGGTCGCGGTGGCCGTGCCGGTCTGCGCGGTCCTGGTGACGCTGATCTCGCTGCGCTCGGTCGCCATCGAACCGCTCGGGGTGTTCCGCGGCACCAAGCAGCGCAAGCGCCGCCTGTGGTGGCGGGTGGTCCTGCCGGTCCTCGGCATCGGCATCCTGCTCTTCTCGGGCCGCATCGACCGCGCCGCGAGCAACGCCGCCGTCAACGTGCCCGCGATCGCGGTGGGTTCGGCGCTCTCCCTGATCGGGCTCAGCGCGCTGCTCCCCTGGCTCGTCGAGGCCGTCGTGGGACGGCTGCGCGGCGGTCCCGTGCCCTGGCAGCTCGCCGTGCGCAGGCTCCAGCTGACCACGGGCACGGCGTCCCGCGCGGTCAGCGGGATCACCGTCGCGGTGGCCGGCGCGGTGGCCCTGCAGATGATGTTCGCGTCCATGCACGACGACTTCAACGAGATCACCGGGCAGGACACCACGCGCGCCCAGCTCACGATCCGCAGCGGGACCGGCAACGGCGCCCTCGCCCAGCAGATGATCGACGAGTTCGCGAAGACCGAGGGCGTCACGAAGGTCATCGGCACCGTGCAGGCGTACGTCACCCGGCCCGGCGGCAAGAAGGTCAACGACATGACGCCGACCACGGAGCTGACCATCGGCACCTGCGCGACCCTGCGCGAGCTGGCGCACATCGGCGCCTGCAAGGACGGCGACACCTACGTCGTGCACACGGGCAGCCGGGAGCAGAACGGCTGGGTGGACACGACCGCGCGCCCCGGCAAGCCGATCAACGTCGGGCCCGACCCCGACTTCAACAAGGGCGCCGCGCCGGTCCTGTGGACGCTGCCGAAGGACTCGCGGACCGTCCAGGCCCGGTCCAACCCGTCCGGCATGAAGATCGACGGCATCTTCGCCACGTCCGGCGCCGTCGACATCAAGAAGCTGGACGACGCGTCGACGACCTCCTGGGTCAAGCTCGACCCGAAGGTGCCGGACGCCGAGGAGCAGGTGCGCAACGCGGCGGCCCACATCAGCCCCTTCCTCGGCGTGGACTCGCTGAAGTCGGTCGACCGCGACAAGCAGTACAACTCCATCGCGCGCGGTCTGCAGATCGGCGCGAGCGCCACGATGGCGCTGATCGCGGCGTCCATGCTGGTGTCGATGATCGAGCAACTGCGGGAGCGCAAGCGGCTGCTGGCGGTGCTCACCGCGTTCGGCACGCGCCGCTCGTCGATGGGCTGGTCGCTCCTGTGGCAGACGGCTCTGCCGGTCGCCCTGGGCCTCGCCCTCGCGATCGTCGGCGGCCTCGGCCTCGGCGTGGTGATGACCCGCATGATCGACAAGAGCGTCACCGACTGGTGGTCGTTCCTGCCGCTGACGGGCGCGGGCGCGGCGATGGTCGCGATCGTGACCCTGCTCAGCCTGCCGCCGCTGCGCCGGATGATGCGGCCGGACGGGCTGCGTACGGAGTAGCGCCCAGGGGGCTCCGGCTCCTCTCCTCAGTACGTACGCTGCCGGTGCGGGGTCACACGACCCGCACCGGCAGTGGCCGTACCGCCTCCTTGAGGGCCTCGGCCAACTCCTCGTACTCCGCCGAGCGCGCCGCACCGGACCGCATGGCGAGGGCGATCCGCCGGGTGGGCGCGGGATCGGCGAAGTACCCGGTCAGAAGCTGGTTGCTGCGGCTGGTCTCGACCCGCACGGCGGTGCGCGGAAGCAGCGTCACGCCGAGCCCTCCGGCGACCAGCTGGACGAGGGTGGAGAGGCCGGCGGCGGTCGTGGTGACGGGGGCGTCCGCGCGCCCCGCCTCGCGGCAGATGTCGAGCGCCTGGTCGCGCAGGCAGTGCCCCTCGTCGAGGAGGAGCAGGTTCAGCTCCTTGAGCGCCTCGCGCGGAATGCCCTCGCGGCCGCCGAGCCAGTGGTCCAGCGGGGTGACGAGCACGAAGTCCTCGTCGAACAGGGGGAGTTCGGTGACGCCGGGCACCCCGAGCGGCACCGCGAGCAGCAGCAGGTCGAGCCGCCCGGCCGCGAGCCCCTCCAGGAGCGAGGAGGTCTGCTCCTCGTGCACCTGGAGATCGAGGTCCGGGTACTTCTCGTGGACCAGGGCGATCACCGTCGGCAGCAGATACGGCGCCACGGTCGGGATCACGCCCAGCCGCAGCGCCCCGGTGAACGGCGCCTTGACCGCGTCCGCCTCCTCCAGGAGCGCCTCGACCTCGCCGAGGACCGCGTTGACGCGCGCGGACAGCCGCTCGCCGGCGGGCGAGAGCAGCACCTTGCGGGTGGTCCGCTCCAGGAGCTGGACACCCAGTGCCTCCTCCAGCGCCGCGACGGCCCCCGAGAGCGCGGGCTGGCTCATCCCGATCGCCGCGGCCGCGTCCCGGAAGTGCAGATGCTCGGCCACCGCGGAGAAGGCGCGCAGCTGCGCCAGGCTGGGCTGTTTGCCGCCGGGCTGCTTGCCCCTATTTATGGCTCGCACTGATAGCCACCTCCGATCAACACGACCCACTCTAGCTATTTCCCTAATCAATGCACCCTGTGCCACCATCGACACCAGTCCAACCCCACAGGAAACTCCCCAAAAGGGATTTTCTCTGCTGCAAGGAGTACGTGTGCTCACTGTCGGTGACAAGTTCCCCGAGTTCGACCTGACTGCCTGTGTCTCGCTGGAGAAGGGCAAGGAGTTCGAGCAGATCAACCACAAGACCTACGAAGGCAAGTGGAAGATCGTCTTCGCGTGGCCCAAGGACTTCACCTTCGTGTGCCCGACCGAGATCGCGGCCTTCGGGAAGCTGAACGACGAGTTCGCCGACCGTGACGCCCAGATCCTCGGCTTCTCCGGCGACTCCGAGTTCGTGCACCACGCCTGGCGCAAGGACCACCCGGACCTGACCGACCTGCCCTTCCCGATGCTGGCCGACTCGAAGCACGAGCTCATGCGTGACCTCGGCATCGAGGGCGAGGACGGCTTCGCGCAGCGCGCCGTCTTCATCGTCGACCAGAACAACGAGATCCAGTTCACGATGGTGACCGCCGGTTCCGTGGGCCGTAACCCCAAGGAGGTCCTCCGGGTCCTCGACGCCCTGCAGACCGACGAGCTCTGCCCGTGCAACTGGAGCAAGGGCGACGAGACCCTCGACCCGGTCGCGCTGCTCTCGGGCGAGTGAACGGAGCCCTCTGACATGGCACTCGACGAACTGAAGTCCGCCATACCGGACTACGCCAAGGACCTCCGCCTGAACCTGGGCTCGGTCATCGGCAACAGCGACCTGCCGCAGCAGCAGCTGTGGGGCACCGTGCTGGCCTGCGCCATCGCGTCCCGCTCCCCGAAGGTGCTGCGCGAGCTGGAGCCCGAGGCGAAGGCGAACCTCTCCCCCGAGGCGTACACGGCCGCCAAGTCGGCCGCCGCCGTCATGGCGATGAACAACGTCTTCTACCGCACGCGCCACCTGCTCTCCGACCCGGAGTACGGGACGATGCGCGCCGGTCTGCGGATGAACGTCATCGGCAACCCGGGCGTCGAGAAGGTCGACTTCGAGCTGTGGTCCCTCGCGGTCTCCGCGATCAACGGCTGCGGCCAGTGCCTGGACTCGCACGAGCAGGTCCTGCGCAAGGCCGGCGTCGACCGCGAGACGATCCAGGAGGCCTTCAAGGTCGCCTCGGTCATCCAGGCGGTCGGTGTCACGCTGGACTCCGAGGACGTCCTCGCGTAACGCCCCACGCATCCGAAAGGGCCCCGGAACCTTCCTGGTTCCGGGGCCCTTTCGTCGTCCGTACGCCTGCCGCGCGGCGGCCGCACGCCTACTGCGGCGGCTTCACCGGGGCGACGTCGACCGCCGTGGCCCCGCGGGGCTGCGGCGCCTGCTTGAGCGCCGGCTCACGGGTGTACGCCCGCAGATAGCCGACGACCGTGTTCGTGACCGCCACCAGCGGCACCGCGACGACCGCGCCGCCGATGCCCGCCACCAGACCGCCCGCCGCCACCGAGAGCACCACGGCCAGCGGGTGCACCCGCACCGCGCGGCCGAGGATGAACGGCTGCAGGATGTGGCCCTCGATCTGCTGCACCGCGAGGACGACCGCCAGCGCCATCACCGCCGTGAACACGCCCTGCGTGACCAGCGCGACGACCACCGCGAGCGCGCCCGAGATCACGGCGCCCACCAGCGGGATGAACGCGAACAGGAAGATGAAGACGGCGAGCGGCACCGCCATCGGCACGCCCAGGAAGTAGATGCCGAGCCCGATGAAGATCGCGTCGATCAGGGCCACTATCACCGTGCCGCGCACGTACGCGGTGAGCGTGCGCCAGGCCCGCGGGCCCGCGCCCGCGATGCCGGGCCGCGCCTGGGCGGGCACCAGCTTGAGCGTCCACTGCCAGATGCGCTTGCCGTCGTAGAGCAGGAAGAGCGTCGAGAACATCGCGAGCAGGATGCCGGTCATCGCCTCGACGATGACCGTGACGCCTTCGAGGCCCGCGGAGGTCAGCTCCTCCGTGTTGGCGCCGACCGCGTCGCGCAGGCTCTTGGCGATGTCGTTGATCTGGTCCTCGGTGACGTGGAAGGGGCTGTTGAGCAGCCACTTGCGCAGGTCCTCGATGCCGTCCTGGACCTGGCGCGACAGTTCGTCCACGTTGTCCATGACCTGCCAGACCACGAACCAGCCGACCAGGCCCATGATGACGAAGCCGAGGATCGCGGTGACGGCCGTCGCGAGCCCGCGCGGCAGACCGATCCGCTTGAGCCGCGCCACCGTGGGCTGCAGCATCGCGGTGATCAGCAGCGCGGCGACGAAGGCGAGCACCACCAGCTGGACCGCGCTGATGACCTTCATCAGCACCCAGAGGGTGCCCGCGAGGACGAGGAGGCGCCAGCCCGCCTCGGCCGCGACCCGCATCCCCCACGGCACGGCCGCCACGGGATCGGGCCTGGCCGCTACGGCCGGCGCGTACGCGGGCGGCGGCGGCACGTGGTCGCGGTCGCCGTCACCGGCGTCCTCGGCCGCCTCCGCGTCCCGCAGGCGGTCGTGGAGCAGGTCGTCCGGACCGTCGGCGTCCGTCTCCCTGTCGCGGCGCTGCTCGTTCAACCGCTCGCCCATCTCGCTCAATCCGGCGCCGATCCGGCCGAGCCACCCTGGCAGTCGCGACATGATCCGTCCTCTTCCCCCGTCTTTCCCCACTACTCCCCCCTGGAGCTGTCCGGACCGACCGTACACGGGTGCACGTGCGAGGCCCCTCACCGAAGGACGGTGAGGGGCCTCGAAAGGTTGAGCACGGTGTGGCCGGAGTGGGCCTAGTACCAGTTGTTCGCCTGCCAGAAGCTCCAGGCTCCGCACGGGCTGCCGTAGCGGTCGTTCATGTAGCCCAGGCCCCACTTGATCTGGGTGGCCGGGTTGGTCTGCCAGTCGGCGCCCGCCGAGGCCATCTTGGAACCGGGCAGCGCCTGCACCAGACCGTAGGCGCCCGAAGAGGCGTTGGTGGCCTTGTAGTTCCACGTGGACTCGTGGTTGACGATGTTGCTGAAGCACTGGAACTGGTCGCCGGGGACCATCTGCCGTGCCATCGCCTGGACCTGAGCGACCGTGTACGAGCTCTGCGGGGCGAAGCTGGAGGCGTCGCGGGCGGAGGAACGGCTGGCCTTGGCCTCCGCCTTCTCCTCGCGCTCCTTCTTAGCCGCGGCCTTCTCGGCCGCCTCGGCCTTCTCCGCGGCCTTCTGCTTCTCGATCGCCGATGCGGCGGCCTGCTTGCGGGCCTCCTCCGCGGCGGTCTTCTTCGCGGCGGTGTCCGCGGCCATGGCCTGCGCGTCGGCCTGCTGCGTCAGGGACGCCGTCTGGACCTGCGCCTGCTGACCGGCGGGTATGTCTGCGAGGAGCGTCGCGTCGCTTGCCGCTGCCTCGAAGTCGTTGGAGTTCGAGGGCTGGGCGTTGCCCGAGGCGACACCCACGACAGCGCCGACGGTGGTGACCGCGGTGGCGGATGCCACGGCGAATCCCCGGACCGAAATCCGGCTCACACGGTTTCCTTCCAGCAGCGCCCGCATAGGTGACCTCGCGGACGCAATCGTGCCCCTGGCTCTGGCCTCCGCTTGTAAATCGGTCACGGGAGGCTCGGACCCGGTGGACAACTCCCGCTACGGGAGCGCCGCGTGAAGCTTCGGGCGGCATGCGACGGTCACTATGAAGTTCTGTGGTTCTGGAGTTGCGGTACCGCTGGGGGTACAGGTGTGTCGCATGCGGGGCCTGACAGGACCCAGACTCTGCCCCAGCCGAACGCCGCAAGGCAATTCTCCGTTGCGTGGGAAAGCTCACACCTCGTTTGTCCCAGGAGTTTTACGGAAAGCGGCGCGCGCGAAGACGCCGCCCGGCTAGGCTCCTTCGCTTCGCCGGGCGGCGCCAACTACCGCGTAACCGCCGTGAACTGACCCAGAAGAGTCAGACCTGCCAGATGCGTCAGATCTGTCAGATGTGGCCGTCCTCCAGCATTTCGGTCACCAGGGCCGCGATCTGCGAACGCTCCGAACGAGTGAGCGTGACGTGCGCGAAGAGCGGATGGCCCTTCAGCTTCTCGACGACGGCGACCACGCCGTCGTACCGCCCCACGCGGAGGTTGTCGCGCTGGGCCACGTCATGGGTCAGTACGACACGGGAGTTCGCCCCAATTCGGGACAGAACGGTCAACAGGACGTTCCGTTCCAGCGATTGGGCCTCGTCCACGATCACGAACGCGTCGTGCAGGGAGCGGCCGCGGATGTGGGTGAGCGGGAGCACCTCCAGCATCCCGCGTGCGGTCACCTCCTCGATGACCTCCTTGCCCGCCACCGACCCCAGCGTGTCGAAGACCGCCTGCGCCCAGGGCCCCATCTTCTCGGCCTCGGTGCCGGGCAGATAGCCGAGCTCCTGCCCGCCCACCGCGTACAGCGGCCGGAAGACCATCACCTTCTGGTGCTGCCGGCGCTCCAGGACGGCCTCGAGACCCGCGCAGAGCGCGAGCGCCGACTTGCCGGTGCCCGCGCGCCCGCCCATCGAGACGATGCCGACGTCCGGGTCGAGGAGCAGGTCGAGCGCGACCCGCTGCTCGGCGCTCCTGCCCTTGAGGCCGAAGGCCTCGCGGTCGCCGCGCACGAGCCGGACGTTGCCCTCGGCCGTGACGCGGCCGAGCGCCTTGCCCCGCTCGGACTGGATGGTCAGGCCCGTGTGCACGGGCAGCTCCGCCGCCTCGGGCACGTACAGACCGTCCTCCTCGAAGAGGAGGTCGACCTGCTCCCCCGAGAGGGTCAGTTCGGCCATGCCGGTCCAGCCGGAGTCGGTGATGGCGAGCTCCGCGCGGTACTCCTCCGCGAGCAGGCCGACCGACGACGCCTTGATTCTGAGCGGCAGGTCCTTGGACACGACGGTGACGTCGTATCCCTCCGCCTGGAGATTGCGGGCTACGGCGAGAATCCGTGAGTCGTTGTCCCCCAACCGGTAGCCGGCCGGGAGCACGCCGGGATCGGAGTGGTTGAGCTCGACGCGCAGCGAACCGCCCAGCTCCCCGACCGGGATCGGGGCATCGAGGCGGCCGTGCCGGACACGGAGATCGTCGAGCAGGCGCAGGGCCTGCCGGGCGAAGTAGCCGAGCTCCGGATGGTGCCGCTTGGCCTCCAGCTCCGTCACCACGACGACGGGGAGCACGACTTCGTGCTCGTCGAAGCGGGTGAGCGCGTTGGGATCGGCCAGCAGGACGCTGGTGTCGAGAACATAGGTGCGCCTGTCGGGCATGCGGCGCTTTGTGCTGTTCACCACGGAAGGACGTACCCCCTCGGATGAGGTCGGGGAGCGACGGGAGGGATACCGGGCGCGGTCCGGCGGGTGTGAACCGGGCCGGTCACGGGCCGCGATGCGCGGGCCGAGCGCCGGCCCTCCACGTCGCCCGTGCTGCTCACACGGTCGTCCTGGTGCAAAGGGCCTCCCGGGCGGACGGCCTGATGCCGCCCGCTGAGAACGACGTCCCTTTCGGACACTGCTCGGACGTCGACCTGGAAGGCTTATTCCCTCGAACAAGCGCAGCCATGCCAGGGCATATGACGACGCGTTGGTTAACTCTGGGTTACCCCGACCTCAGGGGCGTGTGTTCGTCAGCCGCCGTAACGGCGGTGACGCGCGGCGTAATCCCGCAGCGCACGAAGGAAGTCGACCTTCCGGAAGGCCGGCCAGAAGACCTCGCAGAAGTAGTACTCGGAGTGAGCGGTCTGCCAGAGCATGAACCCGGACAGTCGCTGTTCACCACTCGTACGGATCACCAGATCGGGGTCCGGCTGGGCCCTGGTGTACAGGTGCTTGCCGATGAGGTCGACGTCGACCTTCTCGGCCACCTCGTCGAGCGACTCGCCCTTGTCCGCCGCGTCGAGCAGCATGGAGCGGACGGCGTCGGCGATCTCCTGGCGGCCGCCGTAGCCGATCGCCACGTTGACCACTATCCCCTTGACGTGGGCCGTGGCCTCCTCCGCCTCCTTGAGGACGGTCTGCATCCCCGAGGGCAGGATGTCGGTCGCGCCGACGTGGTGGACACGCCAGCGGCCGTCACGGGCCAGCGAGCGGACCGTGTCCTCGATGATGCCGAGCAGCGGGCCGAGCTCCTCCTGGGGGCGGTCGAAGTTGTCCGTCGACAGCAGCCAGAGCGTGACGACCTCGACGTCCGTCTCGCTGCACCAGCCGAGGAACTCCCCGATGTTGTCCGCACCCGCCTGATGGCCCTGGGCGGTGGTGGATCCGGCGGCCTTCGCCCAGCGCCGGTTGCCATCCATGATGACCCCGATGTGCTTGGGCACCTGGTCATGGTCCAGGTGGCCCTCCACCCGGCGTGCGTACAGCCTGACCAGCAGGCCGCGCAGCCTGTCCCGCAGGTTCACGGTGTTTCCAACCCCTCCGTGCAGACGGCAGTCCCCGAAGGCGAAAGCCTACCGCCGGAAATCAGGGGTGTGAGCCACGGGGAACCGGCGCACTGCCGTAGCTTCGTCACCATGAACGACACCTCTCCTTATGTCGCCTCGACGGACCGCTATGACGCGATGGAGTACCGGCGCACGGGCCGCAGCGGCCTCAGGCTGCCCGCCGTCTCCCTCGGTCTCTGGCACAACTTCGGGGACGACAAGGCCCTGGAGACGCAGCGCGCGATCCTGCGCCGCGGCTTCGACCTGGGCGTCACCCACTTCGACCTGGCGAACAACTACGGCCCGCCGCCCGGGTCGGCGGAGCTCAACTTCGGCAAGATCTTCGCGCAGGACTTCGCCGCGTACCGCGACGAACTGGTCATCTCGACCAAGGCGGGGTACCTCATGCACCCCGGTCCGTACGGCGAGTGGGGCAGCCGCAAGTACCTGCTGTCCTCGCTCGACGCCTCGCTGAAGCGGATGGGCCTCGACTACGTCGACATCTTCTACTCCCACCGCTTCGACCCGGACACCCCGCTCGAGGAGACGATGGGCGCGCTGGCCTCCGCGGTCCAGCAGGGCAAGGCGCTCTACGTCGGCGTCTCCTCGTACAACAGCGAGCAGACCGCCGAAGCGGCGCGCCTGCTGCGGGAGATGGGCGTCCCGGCGCTCATCCACCAGCCGTCGTACTCGATGATCAACCGCTGGACCGAGGAGGACGGGCTGCTCGACACGCTGGAGGCGGCCGGCATGGGCTGCATCTCCTTCGTGCCGCTCGCCCAGGGCCTGCTCACGAACAAGTACCTGAAGGGCATCCCGGAGGGCTCGCGCGCGACGCAGGGCAAGTCGCTCGACCCGAACCTGCTGAGCGACGAGGTCGTGCGCCGCCTCAACGGCCTGAACGACATCGCGGCCGGCCGCGGCCAGTCGCTCGCCCAGCTCGCCCTCAACTGGGTGCTGCGCGACGAGCGCATGACCTCCGCGCTGATCGGCGCCTCCAGCGTGAAGCAGCTGGAGGAGAACGTGGCCGCGCTCGCGGGCCCGAAGCTGACCGACGAGGAGCTGACCGCCATCGACACGTTCGCGGTGTCGACGCCGGGCACCAACATCTGGGCCGGCCGGGGCTAGCCGCACCCGACCCGCCGAGGGGAGCCCCGGGCCGGAGCGCATCCGGCCCGGGGCTCCCCTCTGTGTGCTCACCGCCGTGCCGGCCGGTCCGCCGTCAGCCGCGCGGTCGCTTGAACCACGCGCCCGCCGCGCCCTGGGAGAGCAGGACGACGACGGCGATGGCGCCGAGCAGCGGCAGCAGTCCCGCCGGGTTGCCGCTGGCCGCGCCGCCGAGGGCGGCGGCGATCTGCACGCTCATCAGGACGATGCACGTGACGCGGATGCCGTTGCCGACCGTCCCGAAGCGGAAGGCCATGCCCGCGGAGACCAGCAGGCAGATGTTCACACCGAGCGCGGCGCCCGCCGTCTCCGGGTTGACCGTGAAGATCAGGCCGAACACGCCGAAGACGAGGAGTCCGCCGAGGACCCACAGGACTACCTGTGCGGCGCGGACGACACCGGGCATCCGCTGCGGGGCCGTCGGGCCGTAGCCGTAGCCGTACGCGGGGTCCTGCGCGGGACCGTTGTAGGTGGGCAGGCCCGCCTGCGGGTCGGCGTACGGGGCCTGCTGGGGGTTGTGCTCGGGGCCGGGCGGTGGGGGGAACTGGTTCGACATGTCCCTGACCATAACTGGACGTCGATCTTCCGCCATCGAGCGGCCCGCTTCCGCGGACCTGATCCGCACCCCTGCGCGCGGGCACAAAAAACGGGCCGGTCCGTGGGGGGGAGACGGACCGGCCCGAGGGGGGGTTTCCACCATAACCCTTCGTAAGTGATGCTGCGTGCATTGGCGCTCCACAACTACTCTCCGAAACCGGGCGGCGACTCCGTGACCCCCGTTCCACCGGCGGAATCAGCGATTCAAAGGCGGATTCCAGCCGGATGCGGCCGTACCTCCCACGGGGGACCCCGGCGGGGTTCGCGTGCTTGACGCCCTGGACGGGCGGGGCGCTAACGTCGCGCCCATGGCCACGATGACGGTCTCCGGCCCCGTCCCGGGGCCCGCGGAGGTACCGCCGGGCACCCCGCCGGACCCCTCGGCACCCCCTCCACGGATCCCCCTGGAGATCCCTCTGGAGATCGCGGACTCGGCGCGGGCGCGGCGCCGGGGGCTGCTCGGGCGCACGGGGGTGACGGGGGCGCTGCTGCTGAGTCCGGCCAACGGTGTGCACACCCTGGGGATGCGGTTCGCCATTGATGTGGCGTATCTCGACCGGGAGTTGCGTGTTCTGGCCGTCCGGACCATGCGCCCGGGGCGGCTCGGGCTGCCGCGACTGCGAGCGCGGCATGTGATCGAGGCGGAGGCCGGGGCGATGGCACGGTGGGGCGTGCGCCGGGGCGCGCGGATCGCCGTGCGGGGTGCCGGCGGTGACGCGGGGGCGGCGGCCCGCCGCGCCGGATGACGGCTCGCGGTGCCGCGCGGCCCCCTCCACCGCGCGGCACCGCACGCGCAGCTTTGCTCACGCGAATTAGCCTTGGTCTGAACTTACGTGAGTCTTAGGGGCGTATCGAGCCAGTATTGATAACAATGCGGAATCAGGACTTCGATTTTGCGACGTACGAGACGTACGGGCCGTACGAGACCCATCGCACACCATGAGGTATCTGCCCCAATTACCCCGTCAAGCAGCACTATCCGTCTTCTTGTCGGCCTTGGCCTTGTTCGCGAGGACCTGCTGCATGTGCTCGTCCCCCCACAACCCCAGGGGAACCAGCGCCGTGTTGAGGGACTCCCCGAGATCGGTCAGGGAGTACTCCACCTTCGGCGGCACCTCCCGGTAGACCTCGCGGTGCACGATGCCGTCCGACTCCAGCTCCCGCAGCTGCTGGATCAGCACCTTCTCGCTGACGCCGACGATGTGCCGCTTGAGCTCGCCGAAGCGCAGCGTCGCGCCCGAGTGCAGCGCCCACAGGATCATGGGCTTCCACTTGCCGCCGACGACGTCCACCGCGGCGTCGAGCCCGCAGACGTACGGCCCCTTGTCCTTCGGCATGGCCAACTCCTCTGGTCCCGACGGTCACTTGCGCGTTCGACAGTACCGGGAGGGGCCTTACGCGTGCGGTTCGCGGGCGGCCTACGGCTTGCGCAGGTCGAAGAGGTGCCGGGTGCTGTGCGCCACGAAGGGGCCCTCGGCACGGATCCGCTCGTGCAGCTCGCGCAGGCGGGGCCGGTACTCCTCCACGCTGAAGCCGGGGACCATCCACACCACCTTCCGCAGGAAGTGGACGACCGCCCCGATGTCGAAGAACTCGATCCGCAGCCGCTCGGCGCGCAGGTCCACGACCTCCAGGCCCGCGGCCTCCGCCTCGGCGCGCTCCAGGTCGGGGTGACGGCCGCCGCGCACCTCGGCCGGCTGCGGCCCGAGGAAGTACTCGACGACCTCGAAGACGCTGGCGGGCCCGACGTGCTGCGCGAAGTACGTGCCGCCCGGACGCAGGACGCGGGCGATCTCGTCGAAGCGGGCCTTGACCGGGTGGCGGCTGGTGACCAGGTCGAAGGCGCCGTCCGCGAACGGCAGCGGGGCGTCCTCCGGCGAGGCGACGACCGCGACGCCGCGCGGGTGGAGCAGGGCGGTGGCCTTGGCGACGTTCGCGGGCCAGCCCTCCGTGGCGACGGCGAGCGGCGGCAGGACGGCGGCGGAGGCGAGCACCTCGCCGCCGCCGGTCTGGATGTCGAGGCTCGCCGAGGCGTCGGCCAGGCGCCGGGCCATGGACTCGGCGTACCGCCACGAGGGCCGCGCCTCGGTGGCCCGCCCCTCGAACCAGGAGAAGTCCCAGCCTTCGGTGGGGGCGGCCTCGGCCTCGGCGACGAGGGCTTCGAAGGTGCGGTCGGTGTGCGAGGCACGGCCGGTGCTTGAGGTGTGGTCGGTGCGGTCGGTGCGGTCGGTGCTCATGGGGCAATCGTGGCATTGCGGCACCGGTCGCACATCCGGGTTTCGGCTGGTCCGGGGGCGTGCGCCGAGGCTCTCCGGGGCGTGGGCCCCGGTGTCTCCAGCTCCAGCTACAGGTCCAGCTAAAGGTCCACCGGGACATGCCCCTCTATATAAGGGGGCTCGCCATAAGGGGGCTCACCCTGGAAGAACCAGGCGGCGAGGTCACCGACGCGTTCGAGGCACGCCTCGTAAGAGGAGAGGGGTTCCGGCCCATGTGGTCGATGGGATGCCCCACCTGTGAGGGCCACCCCGGCCGCAGCCTCGCCACGAACTCCTCGAACTCCTCGAAGTCCTCGAAGTCCTCGCGGAGAAAGGCGGGGTCGACGGCGGGCCGGAAGCCCGTGGTGCAGGGCAGGGGCTGCGGCCTCCCTTGACGGTCCTCCCCCAGCCGTCAGACTCCCCCGTGTGACTGTGACCCGGCACACCATGACGGACGAGCAGCGGAAGTCGGTCGCGCTGGAGTACCTCAAGGCGTTCGACCGCGGCGGCAAGACGGCCGGCGGCGCACCGCTCCTGGACCTCTTCGCGGACGACGCGCAGGTGTACTTCCCCAAGTGGGGCCTCGCCGACGGCAAGGCGGAGATCGACCGGATGTTCGGCGACGTGGGCGGCACGCTCCGCTCCATCACGCATCACTACGCCGACTTCAACTGGATCTTCTCCGGCACGGACACCGTCGTCTGCGAGGGCACCAGCCACGGCGAACACCGCGACGGCGCGTGGCGCGCGGGCCTGCCGGAGTGGGGCGCGGGCCGCTTCTGCGACGTCTTCGAGATCAGGGACTGGCTGATCCAGCGGTGTTTCGTCTACCTGGATCCGGACTACGGGGGCGGGGACGCGGGGCGGTATCCGTGGCTCGGCGCGTAGGCGGCGGGTGATGCGGGGAACGGGGCCGGTGGCTCAGGGAGTGGAGCCGGTGGCGGTGTCCGTGCCGTCGTCGGTGGACCCCGTACCGGGCGTACCGGACGCGCCGGACGTTCCGCGCGGGAAGGAGACCTCGACCCGGCGGTTCTTCTTGCGGCCCTCCTCCGAGCCGTTGTCCGCGATCGGGTAGTCCTCGCTGTAGCCGCGTACGGAGTACGTGACCTCGGGGCCGAGGTAGCCCGACAGCTTGTCGTGCACGGCTTCCGCGCGCTCGCGGGAGAGCTTCTTGCCGTGCCCGTAGGAGCCGAGGTTATCGGTGAACCCGAACACCCGGACGTCCGTGGCCTTCTGCGCCTTGGCCTCCTCGGCGATCGCCTTGATCCGCGCGTTCGCCTCGGGGTTCAGCTTCGCGCTGTCCTTGGGAAACAGCACCTCGGCCTGCAGCGCGAACTTCACGTCGGTGTTGGTGTCCTCGCGCCGCTCCTCACCGCCGAGGTCCTCGACGACGGACTTGATGTCCAGCACCTTGGCGGGCGCGAGCGTCGCACCGTCGGCGAGCTTGAGCCCGGGGCTGTTGGAGTCGACCTCCGGAGGTGGGGAGGTGGTGGTACTGCCCGGTGGCGCGGAGGGATCGTCGTTGTCGGCGAAGGCCGGCACGGGCCCGACAAGAAGAACCAGAGCCGCGAGCACGGCGACGCCCGCGGTGCGGGTGAGGGGGGCGGAGACGGACATGGTGGTCATGGGTCACTCGCCCTCGGTGAGCTCTATGGGGGCGGGGGGCATCGATCCCACCTGGAAGGTGACCTTGCTGGTGCCCTCGGGGGGCGCCGGGAACTGCGCGAACCAGCTGGCTGTCTGCCCTTGCTTCACTCGACCGTTGAACTTGGTGCAGAGGCAGCGCCCTGACGTGTCCCGGAGCACGAGGTACTTCTTCTTGCCCTCGTTGTCCACCAGGCTGGCCCCGGAGAGGGAGCCCCCGTTAGACCTCAACTCGCGTTCGTCGCTGGCCCAGTTGGCGCCCATCCAGGACTCGCTGCCGTTGTTCGTCACCGTCCCGGACACCGTGATGAATCCGCCGCCGTCCCGCTGCGCCGAATTGATCGCCACGCTGATGTCGCCGTCCTTGGACTCCGCCAGTATTTTCTCGGTGGACGGCCCTTCGCTCTGCTTGTCGTCGTCACTCCCACCCCCCTTCTTGCCGGAAGAAGCCGATGGAGCGGTCTTGTCGGACTTCTCGTCACCGCCGTCCCCGCCACCGCAACCGGCGACCGTGAGGACCAGCCCAGTCGTGATCGCCACGGCGGTCATTGCCCTGCGAGTCTTCATGGCGCGCCGAATGTTCATCGCTACGGCTTCCTTCTCTCGTCGATCGCTTGTCAGCCGGCCAGGTGGACAGAGAAGAGGACGGACGCGTCCGGGAGATCGCCCGGTTCGAAGTCGTCCGGGTCGAGCTCGAAGGATTCGCCGCCGTCGCACTCGAATTCCACGGCCTTCTCCGGATCGGCCGACGGATCGACGTCGCAGCGCGGTTTGATGATCGCGGTGGCCTCGGCCTTGGCGTGCTGGGACTCCGTACCCGGGATGATGGAATCGCCGACGGTGTACGTGGTCTCGATCTTCGCCCAGAAGCCCGGGTAGCCGTTCACCTCGTCGGGCCCGAAGCCGATGACGGTCGAGTCGTTGTCGGCGGCCAGGGCATCCGCCGCGCCTCGCGCACCATCACCGGTGAACTTGTCCCCCGCCAGCCAGTCGAGCCAGTCGTCACCCTCGCCGATGGACAGCGTCAGTCCGTCGACGAGCTCGTCCCTGGCATCCTGCGCCGCCGCCAACGCGGCAGCGTCCGCCGCCGATTGAGCGCCGTTGCGCGCCGACGCGGCTTGGGCGAACGCGAAGAAGGCGAACGCAACAAAGAGCAGAATCCCCGTCAACCAGATGTAGATGGGAAGAGTCTGCCCTCGGTCGCTGTGCAGGTGTCCGGCTGTCAGCCGCCGCCGACCACGTCGTCGACCGCATCCCCGATGGCACCGGAGATCGTCCCGTCCAGCCCCAGCTGGTCGATCAAGGTGAAGATCCCCGCAATAAGAATCATCAGCCCCGCATACTCCACAAACCCGGCCCCCGCGTCCCGATCCCTCCCCCGCACACGGGAGGCGACCGCCACCGTCCAGACCGACCAGACTCTGAGCACGCGTTCCTTCAGCACGACGGCCTCTTCTCTCCCACCCGATACCGCGACCGTTGCAGTCAGAGGCAACGTACGCCACAACACGTGCATCGGCAGCAACTCTGCGCAACCGATTGGGCAACACTTGGCCCCGGTCGGCAAGTTGGCGGGTTCTCTTCCCCCTCGTTGAGATCACCATGCACGAAGTCCCCTCCCGCGAACCGTGAACTCAGCCCTGACTGTCCCACATCGAGTTGCATCCGCGAAGGGGTTTCGCGAAGCCGGTGCGGATCGTTGCGCGAACCGACGCCAACTTGCCATTTCGGCTTGGTTTTTCAGGCCTGGACCTGACTGTCCGACGACCCGGACCCGGCTATCCGATGGGCCAACAGCCGTACGCGTTGTAGCTGTTGCCCGTGGTGTCGCAGTGGAACCGCATCCCGTACAGGCACCCTCCCGAGGCGAACGGCTTCCAGATGCCTCCGCAGCAGCCCCAGCAGTGCTCGGAATCCGGGTCGCAGTACGAGTCCCCTTCCTGGCACGGCCACGTCGGGTTGCCCCGCGCGGCCCGGACCGGTGGCGCGGGCGCCAGAGGCGGGGCGGGTGGCGCGGGGGCCTTCGCGTGGGCCGGGGGCACCTGCTGCTCGGCCCGCTGCTTGACCACGGCCCGCAACAGGCCGAGCAGGACGGCACCTTCGGGCGTCCCGGGGTCCTTGAGCT
>NZ_LIRJ01000680.1 GCF_001419745.1 Streptomyces silaceus
GAAGCACCCCCCGCGCCACCTTGTTCGTCGCCGTCACCGGCATCCGCTCCACCACCCGCACGAACCGGGGCGCCATCTTCGTCCCCAGATCCTCCTGGGAGAGGAGGAACTCCGCGAAGAGGAGAGGATCGAACCCCGCCCCCTCCGGCGGAGCCACCGCCGCCATCACCTGGTCCCCCGCCACGGGATCCGGCACCGCGTACACGGCGACCGCCACCGCCCCCTCGTACCGCGCGAGGATGTTCTCGATCATCGCGGCCGCCAGATTCTCGCTGTCGACCCGCAGCCGGTCGTCCGCCCGCCCCGCGAAGTAGAGGTACCCCTCGGAGTCCCGGTAGAAGAGGTCCCCCGTCCAGTACCACCCGTCCCGCACCCGCTCGGCCTGCGCCTCCTCGTTGCGCCAGTACCCCTCGAAGGGGTTCGGCCCCCGGTTCACCAACTCCCCTATCGCCGAGGCCCCGTTCACCAGCCGCCCACCCGGCGCGAACCGCGCCGCCTCGCACTCCCGCCCCGTCCCGGGGTCGACCACCGCGAGGTCGTCCCCGGGCGCCGCCCGGCCGATCGCCCCGACGGGCGTGCCCGGCGTGCGCTGGATCGCCGCCCCTCCCTCGGAGGACCCGTAGCCCTCGACGAGCCGCACCCCGAACCGCTGCTCGAAGCGCGCCGCGTCCACCGCCCCCGCCTCGGTCCCGAACCCGACCCGCAGCGGGTTCTCCCGGTCGTCCGGCCCCTCGGGCGTGGCCAGGACGTACTGCACGGCCCGCCCCACGTACGTGAAGTACGTCGCCCCGAACTCCCTGACGTCGGAGAGGAACCGGGACGCCGAGAACCGGGCCCGCAGCGCCACCCCCGCCCCCGCCGCGAGCGCCGGCGCCCAGTCCGCGATCACCGCGTTGCCGTGGAACATCGGCATGCAGACGTAGTGCGTGTCCGATTCCTTGATCCCGAAGTGCGCGACCAGCGAGGCCCCGGCCGCCGCAAGCCGGCCCTGGGTGCAGATCGCCGCCTTGGGCGCGCCCGTGGACCCCGAGGTGAAGTAGAGGAGCATGCGGCTGTGCGGGCCGGCCGCCCGCGCGATCTCCGGCTGCGCGTCGGCGTAGGGCGCGAGAAGGGCGTCGTACGCCTCCGTACCGGTCACCAGGACGCGTACGCCGGGCAGGTCGAGGCCGTCGAGCAGCGGGAGGTGCCGCCGCTCGGTCACCAGGATCCCGCAGTCGGTGTGCACGATGTCGCGGGCCAGTTCGGTGCCGCGCCGTGTCGGGTTGATGCCCGCAACGGCCACGCCCGCGAGGGCGGCGGCGCTCAACCACAGGGGATATTCGGGGGTGTTGTCGAGCAGCACCCCGATGTGCGGCTCGCGCCCGCGGGGCAGCAGATCGGCGAGCAGCGCGGCCCTGGCCGCCGCGCCCGCCGCCACCTGATGGTGAGTCAGCTCCCTGCCCGTGAAGCGCAGGCCGGTGCGGTGGTCGCCCCACCGCGCCCGTACGAGTTCCGCGACCGTGTTCCCGGTGCTCTCCATGGCCGCGCACCATAATTGACGGCTCGTCAGATGTGGAGGGCGTGCGCCGCTCCGGACGTCAGGGAATGTCGCTGTACACGTCGTCCGCGAACATGTCGTCCACCGACACCATGAAGTAGACGCAGAGCACCAGCATGACGCCGAGGAAGCAGAGCAGGCCGAACGTGCCCGCCGTCAGCGCGAAGGGCCGGGGCGCGTGGGCCGTCGCCGCCTCGGGGCGCTCGGCCTCGTAGTGCACGGTGACGATGTCGCCCTCGACGGTCGTCGCGGGGCCGTGCTCCTCCTCGAAACGGACGTAGCGGCCGTCGAGGGTCGTGAACTCGTAGACGTGGTGCAGCGTCGTGGACACGTGACCGTTGCCGCCGCCACCCCTCGTCGTCGTGTACGTCCGCAGGCAGCGCGCCTGGGCCGTGAGGCCGCTGTTCCAGGCCCGGTCGACCTCGTTCGACCGCTTGACCAGCCTGACCGCGCCGACTGTCACCATCGTGGCCACGAGCATGGCCACGGCGTAGAACATGAACTCCACGAGGATCCCCCGATCTCGGTGCGGGCCGCACAGGCACGGCTCCGCGCACGCCGTGAGGTCGTGCACGGCGTGCGCAGAACCTACCCGTGGAGCCTGGGGAAGATCCTCAAGCGTTGCTCAGAACTGGGGGAATTCAGCTCCGATGGGGCGTCATGGCGTCAGAACCGGACGTCAGAACTGGACGTCCGAGCAGGCGTAGAACGCGTTCGCCGTGTCCGCCACCGTCCAGACCGCGACGATCACGTGGTGACCGCTGCGGCCACCGGGGATCGTGCCGCTGTGCGACAGGGTCGCGGGCGGCTGCTGACTGTTGTACGGCACGTTGAGGAACGGCGTGGTCTCCAGGGCGGCCCTGGTCACCGGCTTGCTCTCGTCCCAGCCCTGCTTGGTGATGTAGTACTTGAAGTCGGTGGTGCGGTGCCGCGCGGTGAACTGCCAGCGGAAGCTGTAGTTCTGACCGGCACTCACCTTCGTGGTCGGCCAGGCCCCGCCGTTCGGCGCCTTGGGCGAGTTGAGCTGGTCGAATCCGGCGATGCCCGCCGAGCAGATCTTGCCGTCGGCCGGACCCGCGGCCGGGAAGCCCTTGGGGCCCTCGACACTCTGTGGCTCGTACTGGATGGAGCCACAGTTGGCCACCACACCCTTGGCACAGTTGATCTGACGGCTGGCCGGCAGATCCGTGTAGCCGTGGCCGCTCGCGCCACCGGCGGAGAGCGCGAAGGCGCCGACGGTGCCGAGGCCGACCAGGGCCGCGTACATCTTCTTGTTTCGCATGTGCCGCTCCTGCTCCTGCTGAACATGGGGAGTTCCGGGGGGACGTGCGCGCACTGCGGTCTAGACCAAGCCTCAGATTATTGCCGTTAGTTGAACATGTCCATACCAATGATGGAGATGATCCGTCCGCATCGCCCGCGGGACGTCTCCACGAGTTCACCGTTGGGGCCGTCGTTCGCCGCGACCCACTCCGCGGCCGCCTCCGGCGACCGGCCACCCGCCAACTGCCTTTCCAGCAAACGCTGTTGGCGGATTCGACCGGGTGTGTCCAGATACCAGCACTCCCCCATCAGCGCATGCGCCGCACGCCAGCCGGGCAGGTCGCAGGCCAGATAGTTGCCCTCGGTGATCACGAGACGGGCGGTGGGCGCGACCAGGTGGCGGGCGGCGACCGGCTCGTGGAGCGTGCGGTCGTAGTCGGGTACGTAGATGTCGTGCGCCCGGTCGTCGAGCACCCGGCGCAGCAGCGCGACGTACCCCGCCACGTCGAAGCTCGGCTCCGACCCCTTGCGCGCGGTCAGGCCCAGCCGCGCCAACTGGTCGTTGGACAGATGGAATCCGTCCAGCGGCAGATACGCGGCGCCCGCCCCGATCCGCTCGACCAGGGCCCGCGCGAGCGTCGACTTGCCGGTGCCGGGCGGGCCCGCGATGCCGAGGACGGCGCGCGGGACGCCGTCCGTCAGACGCCAGGCGTCGGCCGCCAGGCGGTCGAGGGGTGCGGCGCCGTCGAAGGGTGCGGGGCCGTCGGGGCGTGCCGGGCCGCCGAGGGGTGCGGCGCGGTGATCATCGGTGTTCTCCATGGCCCGTATAGAACGCCACCGTCAGGTCCTTCACCAGGGCCTTGCGCTCGTAGTCGTCCAGCTCCACCAGGCCCCGGGTGGTCAGCCGCGTCACCGTGTCCTCGACCGAGTCGACCACCGAGGTCAGCACGGTGTCGCGATGGCGCGCGTCGAGGGCGGCGACCCGGCGGCGCTGCATCACGGCGGCGACCTCGGGTGCGTACTCGATACGGGTCGGCTGCACCGAGAACACCTCGATGCCGACCGCCCCCGCGTCCGCCGCGAGCGCCCGGGTCAGCGCGGCACCGACCGCCTCGGCGTCGCGCAGGGTGGGGGCCTCGTCGTGGAAGGCGTCGGCGGGCAGCCGGGACAGGACCCGCGCGGTGGTCGCCTCCACGCACTGGCGCAGATACTCCTGGTGGTCCTCGACCGCGAGCGTCGCCCGCGCGGTGTCCTTGACCCGCCACACGACGAGGACGACGACGCGCAGCCCGACCCCGCAGCGGTCCACGGCCGCCATCGGCTCGCTCCGCCAGTGCCGCAGCCGCACGTCGACGCGGCGGCGCAGCAGCAGCGGGTTCACCCAGAGCAGTCCGGTGCGGCGGACGGTGCCGCGGTAGCGGCCGAAGAGACCGAGCACCCACGCGCGGCCGACCCGCCCGCGCGCGAGTCCGCCGAACCCGAAGAGCCCGAGCGCCCCCGACCCGGCGAGCGACGCCCACTGCGCGGCCCCGAGCCCGGCGCCGCCGTACCCGGGCAGCCCGGCCAGTCGCGCCGCGGGCTCGGGCAGCGCGCCCGCCCACCAGAGCGACAGCGCGCACCCGGCGACACCCGCGCACCCGCCGAGCACCCCGACGATCCCGGGCAGCACCCGGGCGCGCCGCTCCACGAGGGCGGGGTCGACGTCGGGCACCGGGCGCCCGGCCGGCTCGGCGTGCACGGCGGCGAGGGAGGCGGCGACGGCCGGGGCGGGCGCGGTCCGGCGCGGCGCCCTCGGCTGCTCGCCCGTCCCCTGCCGGCGCCGCACCACGGCGGGCGACAGCGGGACGCCCGTCGTGTCGTCCGGGTCGTCGCGGAAGAGGAGGTGGACGGGGATCTCGGTGGTGGCCTCGCTCTGGATCACCCGCGGCGACCGCGCGCCGCCCGGCTCGGGCGCCCCGTCGGACTGCGGGGACTGGGGCTGTGAAGCTGCCGTCGCACTCATCCGTGCCTCCGCGTCATTCGTGCCTCGATCTCATTCATGCCTGAGTCACAGCAGTGACCGGTTCTCAGACCTGACCCGAGCCACATGCGTGACCAGGTCACACCTCTGACCGCGACACATGCGCGCCCAGGTCTCACGGATCCCGCCGCGTTGACCGAGGCACATTCATGCCCCGGTCTCACCGGCCTCGCCGCATTGACCGAGGCACACTCGTGCCCAGGTCTCACTCCCCGCCCCGCCATCTCTCCGAGGCCGGATCCCGCATCCGCATCCGCGACCGCGTCACATTCGTAACCCGGTCTCATGCCGCCGCCCGGCCACTGCGGCCCGTTGGGCCCCTCCGGTCCCATCAGTCCCATCAGTCCCATTGGTCCCATCAGCCCCTCCGATCCCACCGACCACTCCGCCC
>NZ_LIRJ01000681.1 GCF_001419745.1 Streptomyces silaceus
GCGAGCTGGGCGTCGGCGAGGCGGCCCCGGCTGATCAGGACCTCCAGCTTCACCTCGGCGGCGATCTGGGCGCTGGTGACGTCCGTGTCGAGGGCGCCCACCAGGACGTTGACCGCCTCGTCGGTGGTGCGCAGGTAGACACCGCCGCCGTAGCCGGGGACCTCTTCGAGGAGTTTGAAGTCGTAGTCCCTGCGGACATACGTGCCGTCAGGGGCGAAAGTGCCGTATACCGCGCGGAAGCCCCGGTCGACGCTGCCGACGTTGATCAGGTTCTCCAGGACCCAGCGGGCGACGCGCTCGTGCTCGGCGGCCGGGCGGCTCGGGGCCTGGGCGGCGACGCGCGGGAGCAGCCTGGCCACGATCTGCTCGTGGTCGGCGCCCGTGTCGAAGTCCATGTTCAGCGTGACGAGGTCGATGGCGGACAGGGCCACCTCCGCCATCGCGTACACCGAGTACTCGCCCGCGAGGTTGGCCTTGCGGGCGTCCAGGTCGTGCAGCGGAGCCGTGCAGGCGAGGGCGCGCAGGCGGCGCGCCAGGCCCTCGTCGGCGGCCGGGCCCAGAGCGGGCCGCGGCCCCGCGCTGAGCTGGGGCGGAGCGGTGTCCGTAACGGCAGGCGAAGTCACGGTGCACAGACTAGGTCCTCGGTCTGACAACGGTCGAAACGGCGCAGACCCGGCAGGGTTCAGCCGCCGGTCCGCGCGCCCTCCGCACCGCGCTGTCCGTACGCGTCGAGCACCCTGCGCAGCGAGTCGTCGAGGTACTCGGCGAGCAGCGCCTCGGCGTCGTCGCGCCGCCCTTCCTGGAGCGCTTCGAGGAGCTGCTGGTTGCGCGCGAGGTAGGGCTCGTGGAGCCGCCGCGGGTCGTCCACCACATGGAAGGCGAGGCGCAGTTCGGCGAAGACGCTGCGCATCAGCTCGTCGGTGCGGGCGCTGCCGGCGAGCGCGACGAGTTCGCGGTGGAAGTGGATGTTGGCGGTGGACACGCCCTTCCAGTCGCCGGTGCGCGCGGCCCGCCGGCCCTCCGCCACGGCGTCGGCGAGCCCGTCCACCGCGAACGGCGGTTCGCCGAGCCCGCGCACGACCGCGCATTCGACGAGGGACCGGGTGCGGTAGATGTCCGCCACGTCCTCGTCGGTGAGCACGCGCACGAAGACGCCCCGGTTGAGCTGGTGCTCCAGCAGGCGCTCGTGCGTGAGCAGCCGGAAGGCCTCGCGCAGGGTGTTGCGGGAGACGCCGAGCGCCCCGCCGATGCTGTCCTCGGACAGCCGCGTGCCGGGCGGGAAGAACCCCTCGGCGATGCGGCTCCTGAGGATGTCCGAGACGCGCTCGGCCGTACTGGTGCGCCCGAGGAGCGCACGGTCGTCCGCCAGTCCGCCCACT
>NZ_LIRJ01000682.1 GCF_001419745.1 Streptomyces silaceus
GGCCTGGGGTGGCCCGGGGGTGTGGCGTGAGCGGGTCCTGTCCGCCCGCGCGTGAGACGGGCGCCCGCCGGAGCCCACTGCACCCCGTGCCGCTTTCGGGGAACTCGTGCCGCCCGCCGCCCGTGAGGTGCGATGATCAAGCGCATTGGTGAGCCGACCGAGAAGGAGGCCCCACGTGCGCGTGATCGGGCTCATGTCAGGGACCTCGTACGACGCGATCGACGCGGCAGCCGCCGATCTGACGCTGGACGGGGACCGCTTGACGCTCACTCCCCTCGGGCTGATCACCCGTGGTTACGACGACGGGCTGCGCGCGGAGCTGGGCGCCGCGCTGCCGCCCGCGCCCACGACCCTCGCCGAGGTCTGCCGGCTCGACACCCGCATCGGCCGCGCGTTCGCCGCCGCCGCGGTCGAGGCGGACCGGGAGCTGTGCGACGGGCAGGCCGAGCTGGTCGCCTCGCACGGCCAGACCGTCTACCACTGGGTCGAGGACGGGCAGGTGCACGGCACCCTGCAGATCGGCCAGCCGGCCTGGATCGCCGAGGCGACGGGCCTGCCGGTGGTCGCCGACTTCCGCCCGCGCGACATCGCGGCGGGCGGCCAGGGCGCGCCCCTGGTCAGCCTGGTGGACCGGATGTGGCTGCGCGGGCGGCCCGGCGCCCCCGTCGCGCTGAACCTCGGCGGCATCGCCAACATCACCGCCCCGGACGGCACCGCCTTCGACACGGGCCCGGCCAACGCCCTCGTCGACGCCGCGGTGCGCGAGGCGACGGACGGCAGCCTGGCCTACGACCTGGACGGCGAGCTGGCCGCGCGCGGCACGGTCGACGAGGGCCTGCTCGCGCGCCTGCTCGCCGAGCCCTACTACGCACGTCCCGCGCCGAAGACGACGGGCAAGGAGCTCTTCCATCTGCCGTATCTGCGGACGGCGTTGCAGGGGTACGAGAAGCTGCCCGCCGAGGACGTCGTCGCCACGCTCACCCGTCTGACCGCCCGCACGGTCGCCGACGCCGTCCGCTCGGTGCGCGCCTCGGAGGTCATCGCGTCCGGCGGCGGCACCCGCAACCCCGCGCTGATGGCCGCGCTGCGGGCTGAGCTGGGCGGCGGGCTCCCGCTGCGCACCTCCGACGAGCTGGGTCTGCCGTCCGCGGCCAAGGAGGCGTACGCCTTCGCCGTCCTCGGCTTCCTGACCCTGCACGGCCTGCCGGGCACCGTCCCGGCGAGCACGGGGGCGCGGCACCCGAGCGTGCTCGGCTCGATCACTCCCGGGCGGCGCGGCACCGCGTGGCCCGAGGTGGTGGCGGGGGCGGAGGGACCGGCGAGGCTCGTGGTCAACGGCCTTGGGCACGGCGGGCGGTAGAGC
>NZ_LIRJ01000683.1 GCF_001419745.1 Streptomyces silaceus
CCGCTTCAGGCGCGGCGGATCCACCGGCTCGCGGTGCACGTACACCATGCGTTCGGCCGGGACCAGCCGGTCGAAGGCGGCGCCGAGCACCGGCAGGAACCGGGCCGACGTCTCGACGTGGCTCTGGGCGAAGGGGGCGAGCAGGCCGGGTCTGACCGAGCGGGGGTCGCCGCGCAGCAGCACATGGCCGGCGCACGCCACCGCCACGGCCCGTGGCTCCCGCGCGCTGTCGGCCCACCAGCCGCCGACTCCGCTGGTGGCGACGTGCTCGGGCAGGGCGGCGGGACCGGGCGTCCCGGGCGTGAACCAGTGGGGCAGGGCGGGCAGGCGGTGCGAGGACAGCGGGATCATCGTGGGCTCCTCGGGGGCCGGATCATCGCGCGCGGGACCCGGGTGATCACGAGCGCTTCTGGAATGAGGCATTCGGGTGAATCGAGGTGCGGCCGTCCGGCCGGTCCGGGAGCGCGGGACGGACCGCCACACTCGCCGGGTGCCCGCCGCGCCCGCCGTCCAACTCAGCCGTACGCGGCCGCTCAAGAGCGCGTCGGCTGCCTTGACGCGGTCCTGATGGGCGGACGGACGGAGCGCCAGTATCGCGTCAGAGCGGGGCGCCGGTGCGTCAACGTCGCGTCATGGAGGGTCGGTTGACCCTGCGTGCCGGGCATAACGTCACGGAGTGCCGCAGGATGCGGCCTCCCCTTCCGGCTTCCTTGGAGGAACCCCATGGCAGAGCTCCCGTGCGGCGAGGACCCCGAGCCCTGTGAACCCGGCCCGGCCGGGCCCCTGTTCGTGCCCGTCCGGCCGGGACCCGCGGGCTGCGTGGCCCGCCTGTTCCGCACACCCGTCGGCGGCCGCACCGCCGTCGCCTTCACCACCCCGCAACGCCTGAGCGCGGCCCTCGGCTCCCGGCAGGAGTGGATCAGGCTCTCCGAACCGGCGCTGCGGGCCCTCACCGCGCCGCTCGGCGTCCGCGAGGTCACCGTCGACCCACGGCTCGCCGCCCACCCC
>NZ_LIRJ01000684.1 GCF_001419745.1 Streptomyces silaceus
TGGTGGGGCTGCGGTGCTGCGGTGCTGGTGGGGCGGCTGTGCTGTGGGGTCACTTCGCGTCGGCGTAGCACTCCACGACCGCCGTCGTGAACGGGAAGCGGACCGGTGTCTCCCCGAACGCGATCCGTCCCGCCAGATCCCCCGCCTCCCGGATCGCGCGCGCCACCGCCTCCGCCTCCTCCGCGGGGCAGTGCACGATGACCTCGTCGTGCTGGAAGAACACGAGCCGCGCCCGCATCCCGGCCTCGGCGATGGTCCGCCGCAGGGCGGCGAGCATCAGCAGCGCCCAGTCCGCCGCGCTGCCCTGCACCACGAAGTTGCGGGTGAAGCGGCCCCGGGCGCGGGCGTTCGTGGACGCGTACCCGGGCGTGAACTCGCTCTCCCCGGAGGGGAGTCCGTCGCTCGGGCCCTCCTGCGGAATGCCCGCCTCGTCGTCCTCCCCGGCGCCCGCCGCGGGCGGGCTCGTCCGGCCCAGCCACGTCCGCACGAGCCGGCCCTCCTCGCCCGCCTTCGCCGCGTCGTCCACGTACGCGACGGCCAGCGGGAAGCGGCGGCGCAGCGCGGCGAGGTTCTTCAGGCCGTCGCCCGACGTCTGTCCGTACACCGCGCCGAGCAGCGCGATCTTCGCGTGCTCCCGGTCGCCGGAGAACGCGCGGTCGGACAGCCGCGTGTACAGGTCGTCGTCCTCGCTGCCCGCCACCTCCATCAGGCCGCGGTCCCGGGAGATCGCGGCGAGGACCCTCGGCTCCATCTGGTCCGCGTCGGCCACCACCAGCCGCCAGCCGGGGTCCGCGACGACGGCCCTCCTGATGACCTTCGGGATCTGCAGCGCCCCGCCGCCGTTCGTCGTCCAGCGGCCGCTGACCGTGCCGCCCGGGGTGTACTCGGGGCGGAAGCGGCCGTCGCGCACCCAGTCCTGGAGCCAGCTCCAGCCGTGGGCCGTCCAGATCCGGTACAGCTTCTTGTACTCGATCAGGGGCTTCACGGCGGGGTGGTCGATCTCCTCCAGCTCCCAGCGGCGGGTCGACTTCACCTTGATGCCGGCCTGCGCGAACGCCTTCACCACGTCGGCGGCCAGGTCCGGGCGGACGCGGCGGCCGAACGCCGCGGAGACCTCGTCGGCCAGCTCGGCGAGGCGGCGGGGCTCGCCTCTGCCCGCGTACCGCTCGCCGAGCAGTTCGGTCAGGAGGGCGCGGTGGACGTCGGCGCGCCAGGGCAGACCCGCGGCGTTCATCTCCGCGGCGACGAGCATGCCGGCGGACTCGGAGGCGGTGAGCAGGCGCAGGCGTCCGGGGTGGGCGCCGGCGTCGTGTCTTCGCTGCTGCTCGGCGTAGACGTCGACGAGATCCTGGAGGGAGACGTCGGCGCCGCCGGGGCGGGCTTCGAAGAGGGAGTCCTGGGAGCCGGGCGCGGCGGCGCGGGGTGGGGG
>NZ_LIRJ01000685.1 GCF_001419745.1 Streptomyces silaceus
GCGCGGGGCCGTGCCCCTGCGCGGGGGCGGGGAGCCGGAGCTCAGCGCAGCGTCGCGCCGCCGTCGACGTACAGCTCTTGCAGGGTGATGTGTTTGGCCCGGTCCGAGGCGAGGAAGAGCACCGCGTCGGCGATGTCCTGGGGGCTGGCGATCCGGCCGAGGGGGATGCCCGTGCGGTACGTCTCCGGGTCGCCCGCGATGACGCTCGGCGGGACCTCCGACTGGCCCTCGGGCCACAGGGCCCGCTGCATGGCGGTGTCGGTGGAGCCCGGCGCGACCACGTTGCAGCGCACTCCGCTGCGGGCGATCTCCAGGCCGAGGCACTTGGTGAACATCGTGGCCGCCGCCTTCGACGCGGCGTACGCGGCCATGCCGGTGCGGGGGATGCCGGCGGCGTTGGAGGCGACGGTGACGATGCAGCCGGAGCCGCGCGCCGTCATGTGGGAGGCGGCGGCGCGGGAGGTGTGGAAGACGCCGGTCGTGTTCACGGCGAAGGTGTCGGCCCAGTCCGCGTCGGTGAGTTCGGCGACGGGGGCGCTGCGCAGGATGCCCGCGACGTTCACGAGGATGTCGAGGCCCGCGTGGTCGCGGACGACGCCGTCGACGACGGACGCGACCGCGGCGGGGTCCGTCACGTCCATGACGCGGGGCGTGATCGTGCCGGCGGAGCCGCGCGCGGAGGCGGCCAGTTCGTCGATGCCGTGGGCGTCGCGGTCGGTGGCGACCACGTGCGCGCCCCGTGCGGCGAGCGCGGCGGCGACCGCGGCTCCGATGCCCTGGCCCGCCCCGGTCACCAGAGCCGTACGCCCGGCGAACTCGCCCTCGGCGTGCGACTCGTTCCGTATGTGCTCTGGCATGGTGTGAGCGACCTCCCCCAGTGGTTTAGGTAAGCCTAACCTAACGTGTTCCACTCCCCAAGGGTCACGCGCCCCCTCTGAATGGTTAGGCTAGCCTCACCTTATGCATATGCGGAGTGCGCGCATAGCGGCTCCCGCTTCTCAATAGCCGGACCCGTCCGGGGGGTTGGCCGAGAAGGGGTGGGGGAG
>NZ_LIRJ01000686.1 GCF_001419745.1 Streptomyces silaceus
GCCTTCTCGTACGCGGCGAGGTCGCGGACCAGCGCGTGGATGACGGGGATGTCGGCGGGTGTGGCGGTACGAATCATGGCGGCAGCAAGCCACGTCCGTACGGCAGGGGTCAAAGCCGTCTCACCAGCCGGTCGCCCACCGCGCCGCGGACCACCGCCGCACCGGCGCGAGGGCCGGCCCACCGCCGGGGTCCCGCCTCACCGCCCCAGCAGCAGCCGCGCGGTCTCCATGTCGTCCGCGTCCAGCGACCGCCCGTCCTCGATCTCCCACAGCGCGTTCTGCAGGACGCGGCCGAGCGTCCAGGCGCGCGCCCGCTCGCGGTCGAGCCCGAGGACCTCCGTCATCGCGTCGAACCGCCACAGCACGTCGTCCGGCTCGAACCGGTTGTTGAGCGCGGGCCACAGGTCGAAGCCGGGGTCCCCGGCGAGCGGCTTGGGGTCGATGGCGAGCCACGGCTCCCGCCCGCCCGCCATGACGTTCTCGAAGTGCAGGTCCCAGTGGAGCATCCGGTCGCCGGGCTCCCCCAGGACCTCGCGGACCGCGCCCCCGCACCGCTCGACGACCGCGCGCTCGGCGGGATCGGGGACGGCCTTGAGGGCGCCGGGCAGCTCGTCGAGCATCTCGGCGGCGATGTCGCCCAGCGTGCGCATGCCGTCCGGCGCGGGCCCCGCGGTCAGCCGGGCGAGGAGCTCGGCGATGACGAGGACGGCCTGGTGGGTGTCGGCCATCGTCGACAACATCCGCGTGGAGTCCAGGCGTTCGAGGAGCATCGTGCCGTGGGCGTCGTCGTAGTCGAGGAGGCGGACGGCGCCGTCGCCGTCCCACAGCCGCAGCGCGACCGGCTCGCCCTCGGTCTCCTCGTCCAGGATCTGGAACTTGACCGCGGCGGGCGTGCCGTCGGCGCGGCGCACGGGCAGCACGAGGGCGGCCATGCCGTGCAGGGGAGCGCCGTCGACCGTCAGGTCCCAGCGCCCGACCGTCTCCCTCACCCGCTCGGGCAGCGCGGCGATGAAGGCCCTGCCCGGCTCCCCCGCGTAGGTGTGCTGCGACTCGACCAGCTCGTCCGGAATGCGAATGTCGATCACACCGGCGACCCTAGCGGCGTGCGTGAATCACCGCATGCGCATTTTCCGCCGCGCGGCAGACGGCGCCCGCGCCGCCGTGCTCGCCGTCACGTCGTACGTACGCTCCGCCCCGGGCACGTACGTCTGGCTGGCGGCGCTGTTCGTCACGACCGTCGCGATGCACCACATGTCGCCGGAGTTCGAGGAGGAGTTCCTGCGCCGGCGCTCCACGAACATCCACGAGCTGTCGCGGAATCCGGTGCGGGTGCTGGTCTCCAGCGCGTTCTGGATCGACGGGAGCGGCTGGCTGCCGTACGCCGTGCTCTACACGGTCTTCCACGCGACCGCCGAGCGCTGGCTCGGCACCTGGCGCTGGCTGGCCGTCGCGGCGCTCGCACACGTCCTGGCCACGCTCATCAGCGAGGGCGTCCTCGCGCTCGCGATCCGGCACGGCGCCGCGCCGCGGTCCTCGGTCGACACCCTTGACGTGGGCGTGAGTTACGCGCTGGCGGGCGTGGTCGCCGTCCTCGCGCACCGGCTTCCGCCGCCCTGGCGGTACGCGTATCCCGTCGCCGTCCTCGCGGTGTACGGCACCCCGCTGATCACCGGCAGGACCTTCACCGACCTGGGCCACTTCACGGCGGTCCTGATCGGTCTGGCCTGCCGCCCGCTCACGCGGGATGCCGTGCCTCCCCGGCGGGCCCCGAAGGGGCCCGGGCGGGGCCTTCGAAGGCCCCGGTGGACGGTCAGGAGATTCCGGCGGCCTTGAGCTCCTTGGCGAACGCCGCCTGCTCGTAGAGGGAGTTGCCCTCCGGCTTCTTGCCGTCGAGGAAGACGGTCGGCGTGCCCTGGATGCCGTCGGCGGAGAAGGCCTCCATCGCCTCGCCGACCCACTTCTTGTACGTGCCGTTCTTCACCGCCTTGTCGAAGGCGCCGCCGCGCAGCCCGTCGACCTTGTCGGCGATCTTCAGCAGGAAGTCCGGCGTGAAGGCGTCGTCGGACTCCTCCTCCGGCTGGTTGGCGAAGACGGCGGCGTGGAACTGCGGGAACGTGCCCGCCTCCACCGACGCCCGCAGCGCGTTGGCCGCGTTCACCGAGCCGCTGCCGCCGAGGTTCTTGTCGAGGAACGAGGCGATCGTGTACTCGACCTTGACCTTGCCGTCGGCCACCGGCTTCACCAGCGCCTGCGCCCCGCCCTCCTCGAACCGCTTGCAGAACGGGCAGCGCGGGTCCTCGTACACCTTGACCGTATGCTTCGCCTTCGGGTCGCCGACGGTGATCACGCCGCCCTTCACCGAGGCGGGCACATCGGCGAGTTGGGCACTGGCCGCGGGCGGCGCCTTCGC
>NZ_LIRJ01000687.1 GCF_001419745.1 Streptomyces silaceus
CCGTCCGTGGGCCGCGCGGTGGCCGTCCTCGCCCTCGTGGCGGTCGCCGCCCTGATCCCGCTGCTCGGCCCGTCGGCTGCGCTGCGCGGCACCGGCGAGGCACAGGCGCCCGGCACGGCCGGCATCACGGCCCTGCGCGCGATCGTGTTCGCCGCCCTGTGCGTGCAAGGGGGCGAGGTGTTCGCCGCGCGGCTCGCCCGCCGGGTTCCCGGGGCGCCGCTGGACCGGCTGCCGCGCGGCTGGTCGGCGTACGCGGCGTGGGCGGGGTGCGTGGCCGCGCTCGGGCTCGCCGCCGTCGTGGCGAACGGCAATCTCGTGCCGAGCTCGCTCGGCGACCTGGACATCGGGCGGCTGTACGACACCCGGGACGGCAGGCTCGCCCTCCTGGAGGTCAACGCCTTCCTCGCGGCCGCCCTGTGCGCACGCTCGCGGCGTCCGGCCGTCGCCGCGCTGCCGCTGGCCGCGGTGGTCGTCGCGGAGGCGCTGCGGGCCCATCCGCCGGTGGAGGACGCCCCGCTCGTGGGCAGCGGGCTCACGCTGGTGCATCTGACGTGCGGGGCGCTGTGGGCGGGCGGGCTGCTGTACGTCCTGCGGATGCTGCGGCGGTGGCGGACGTCGTCCCCGGAGGCGGGCGCCGCCGTTCTGGGGCTCTATGCGCGCGTGGCCGCCGTCCTGTTCGCCGCGATCACGGTGACGGGGACGTTCAGCACGCTGCGCCGGATGCCGCCGGGCACGGTCCTCGACCAGCTCACGGAGACCGCCTACGGCCGCACCCTGCTCGCCAAGGTGCTGCTCGTGGCCGTCGTCGCGGTGCTCGCGCTGCTGGCCCGGTACCGGCTGCGGCACACGGAGGACCGCGTCTCGGCCTACGTCCCCGCGCGCGGAGAGGTGATCGCGCTGGGGGTCGTCGTGGTGCTCTCGGCGCTGCTCACCGCGGTGCCGGTGCCGATCCGCTGGTGACCGCCGCGGGCTCCGCTTCCGGGTGCTCCCCGGTCGCCCCGAGGACCCCCTTCGTCAGCAGGAACTGCGCCGCGATGTAGGTGAGCATGATGGCGAAGTCGGGCCGGGGCAGTTGCGGCCACTCGGCGACGCCGGTCGCGATGAGCGTGTCCGACAGCAGGAACAGCGCGCCGCCGGCCGCCGCGGTGAGGCCGAGCGTCGTCGCGCCGAAGGCCATCGCGGTGAGCAGCAGGCTGTAGCCCGCGACGGGGCCGCGCATGTCGGCGGGCAGGTCGGGCCAGAGCAGCACCACGGTGACGGCGAGCGCGAGGGCGTACACGGCCACGAGACCCGCTCCCCGCGCGCGGGGGGAGCCGCCGCCCTTGCCCGCATACCGCGCGGTGTCGCCGTACCGCTTGAAGAGCACGAGGTAGCAGACGTGCCCCGCCGCGAACGACCCCATCCCCGCGAGGAAGGCGAGGTCGGCGTCGAAGAGCAGGAAGGTGTCGCCGCCCCAGCCGAACAGGAGGGCGGCGATCAGCAGACGGGGGCCGCCCCGCACGGCGGCGTACGCCGCGAGCAGCGGCATCAGGAGCGGCTTGAAGACGGTGTGGCCGGGTCCGAAGTCGGCCAGCAGGGAGAGGAGGTCGCCGAGCGCGGCGACGCCGAAGGCGCCGAGCAGCGGCCTCGGGGACGGCCGCCGCGTCACGCCGCCCGCTCCGGGACCGTGGCGTCGGGGGCCGGCACGGGCGCCGCGACCGCCGCGGGGGCCTGCGGCTGCCACCCCGGGCCGCGGAAGACGCGCCCGGCCCGCTCGCGCCAACCGGAGGCCGCCCTGAGGTCCTTGGCGATGGCGGCGTACTCGTGGGTGGCCACGCGCAGCGGGTTGAAGGTGTCGATGTTCTTCGTCAGGCCGTACACGGGACGGTCGGTCTCGGCGACCCACGAGCCGAACATGCGGTCCCAGATGATCAGGATGCCGCCGAAGTTGCGGTCCAGGTAGCCGCCCTGGGACGCGTGGTGCACGCGGTGGTGGGAGGGCGTGTTGAAGACGTACTCGACGGGGCGGGGCAGCTTCCCGATCCGCTCGGTGTGGATCCAGAACTGGTAGACCAGGTTGGCCGACGAGCAGAACGCGAGCGCGGCCGGGTGCACGCCGCAGGCGATGAGCGGCAGGTAGAACGGCCAGACCGTCAGGCTCGTCCAGGGCTGGCGCAGCGCCGTCGTGAGGTTGAACTTGCGGCTGGAGTGGTGCACGACGTGGCAGGCCCACAGGATGCGGATGACGTGGTGGCCGCGGTGCGACCAGTAGTAGAAGAAGTCCTGCGCGAGCAGCATCAGCGGGATCGTCCACCACAGGACGGGCACGCGCAGCGGTGTCAGCGCGTAGACGCCCGAGTAGATCGCGACGATCGGGATCTTCCACAGGAAGTCGAAGACGAGGCTGCCGAGTCCCATGGTGATGCTGGTGGCGGCGTCCTTGGTCTCGTACCCGGCGGCGTCCTCGTCGGGATGGATCCGGTGGCTCACGATCTCGACGACGGTGAGCAGCACGAAGGCCGGTATGGACCACAGCACGACATCGGGCAGGTTCGGGGACATGCGTGCACCGTAGAACGGCTCTTCGTCCGCGACTAGGGGTTGTTACCGACAAGTATTACCGGGGGTACGGGAGCGGTTGTTGGTGATCTCCACCAAACGGACCGGCTCACACGGCGGACGGCCGCGCAATCATCGGGCGCGGCCTCACGCGCCGAGGGTCCGGGCAGCGCCCCCGCCTCACACCCCGGCCGCCCCCAGCAGCTG
>NZ_LIRJ01000688.1 GCF_001419745.1 Streptomyces silaceus
GCGCCGCGCGGCGAGCACGCCGATCGTCAGCGCGCAGACCAGGCCGAGCGCCAACGCCCCCACGATCGCCCAGTCGTTGGTGACGTCACCCAGCTCGGACAGCCCGAACGACTCGCTCTCGTACCCGTTCCCGTACGTCGAGCTGCTGCCCCGCACCGTCGCCTCGGCCCCCGCGCCCCAGCCGAGGCCGAGCGCGGTGACCGCGAGGTTCGGCAGGACGAGCAGGGCGACCAGGAGCGGGGAGACGTCGGTGTCGTCGAGGTCGGTGATCTCGGCCAGGTCGTCGATCTGGGTGAGGCTGACGAAGGCGACCAGGGAGCAGAGCGCGAGCACCACGAGCAGGGCGCGCAGCGCGGTGCCGGTGGCCCGCAGGAAGATCTGCGCGCCGGGCCGCGCGGTGAGCCGGTGCGCGAGATCGGCGCGGCACAACACCCCGCAGGAGACGGCGAGTCCGAGCACGAGCGCGCCCAGCGCGGCGAGCACCGGCGACGAGGACAGCTCGACGCCCTCGATCTCGGGCTGCGCGAACAGCGCGAGCCCGAGGACGCCGACGGTCACGAGCAGCGCGACCCGCACGGCCGCTTCGAGCCCCGCGGTGCCGCCGCCCTGCCCGGCGCCCCGCGCCACCATGCGGGTGCGCAGGACGCGTACGCCGATGAGGAGCGCCACGATCCACAGCAGGGTCACCGTGAGCGGGACGAAGTGCAGGGCCGCGGTGCCTTCGAGCGTGGCGCCCGAACTGTCCGACCCCAGACCGGAGTCCAGCCCCGAGTCCAGGCCCGGGCCCATGCTGTCGGAGCCGCCGAAGAGCGGCTTCTGCTCACGGCCCGTCACCTCGAAGCCGCCGCCGACCGACTGGAGCAGCAGGGCGAGGGCGATCCGCAGGCGGTCCGTGAAGCCGACGACGACCTCGTCGTCCTGGCCGTACGCCGGGATCGCCAGGGACATCGCCCCGACGAGCAGCAGCACGACGGGCCACAGCGCGGCCTGCACGGATCCGGCCCAGTCGCCGCGGAACGTGCGGGCGAGGAAGGCGCCGACGGGTGAGGGCGCGGCGGGGGCGGCCGCGAGGACGTGAGCGGGCGCCGGGGTGTGGG
>NZ_LIRJ01000689.1 GCF_001419745.1 Streptomyces silaceus
CGGGACCGGCCCGGGGCCGGTGACCCACGTGTCCAAGCCGTCGTACGGCGGCCCCAGGCGCCGCAGTTGGGCGTGGTGCACGCCGTCCGTGATGACGAGCGCGGCGCCGCTGTCCTGAAGGAAGTGGGCCAGGTCGGCGTCGGAGGAGCGCGGGTTGAGCGGGACGCCGACCATCCCGGCCCGCAGGACGGCGAGGCAACTCTCCACCGCCTCCACGCAGTTGCCCAGGACGATCGCGACCCGGTCGCCCGGGCGGAGTTCCGTCTGGGTGAGCCGCGCGGCCAGCGCGCGGGTGCGGGCCTCCAGTTCGGCGTACGTGACGCGGCGCGCGGAGTCGGCGTAGGCGATCCGGCCCGGCGCGTGCTCGGCGTGCTCCTTCAACAGCTCCGCAACCGGCCGGATCAGCTCGTCACGCCCCATGTCCCCGCCCTTTCAAGTCCTGCGCACCCCAACGATGTTGAGCCTACGCGGGAGGTGCCGCTCCGGGCGTGGAGCCCGTGGGCGGTGGGCAGGGCGTGTCAGCGCAGTCGTCTGGCCTTGTGCGAGCGGACCTTGAGGCGCACGTCGGCGGTCAGGGGNNCGCGCAGCCGGCCGGCCCGTACCTGCGCCGTCGCCCAGGCCAGGAACAGCAGCGTGCCCAGCGCCAGCGCGGTGATCACCAGTGGGGTCCACCAGCCCTGGTCGCGCCACCGGCCGAGGTCGCCCTCGTCGAGCCACACCCGGTCGCCGGGGAGGTGGGGCCAGCCGGACGGCACCCGGTCGCGCACGAGGTCCGTCGCGGACGCCAGGACGGCGCCCGAGGCGAGCAGTGCCGCGCCAGCGCAGGCCAGGGCCGTGCGGTTGAGACAGGTACGGAGCCGGTCCATCAGTCTGTGCTCCTTTCCGGTGCGGGGTCCGGGTTCGGCTGGGGTGCGGGGCCGTCCGGGGCGGGGTGAGGAACGGCGTTGTCCGGGTCCGGCTTCGCCGCGCCGATGTCCGCGCCCGGCAGGGGCGCGGGCGCCCCCGCATCCGGCCGAGGCGCGCCCACGACCGCGCCGCCCGCGTCCGGCGGCCCGGGAGCGCGCCAGTCCGGCTCGGCGCGCAGTCGTACGCGCAGCCGCGGCGGCCGGGCCAGACCGCAGTCCGCGAGGGCCCGCTCCGCCGCCTCGGTCAACTCGTCGCGCCTCACGTCGAGTTCGCCGAACGTGAGCCCGGCCCGCACGCGTGCCCTGCGGCGACCCACGTCGACCCGCACGTGCGTGACCCCGGGCAGCTCCGAGACGGCGTCCCGCAGCAGCGCCGCCACCGCGTCCCGGTCCAGGACCGCGCGCACGCCCGGCAGCGGCTCCCGCATCGGGAGCCGGCGACGCCTGCCCGGTGTGAGGGCGAGCACCAGCAGCCACACACCGAGCGCGAACACGGCGAGCGCCGACACGGCGCCGGGCCACAGGCCGCTGTCCGGGCCGTGCGCGGAGAGCCAGTCCAGCGTCGACGTCCGCCACCGAGCGGGCGTCCGCCCGGCGGCGTGCACGGACAGCACGTCGTACAGGAGCAGACCGCAGAGCCCGGCGACGGCGAGCGCGGCCACGGC